>CAVEUW010000001.1:0-16279 GCA_963619015.1 Senegalimassilia sp.
GAAAGGAGCAGCTTTAGAGCGCTACCCCCCCCAGAGTTATTCTCTTCTGCATTGTTTCTCCTTTCCCTAGCGGATAACGATGATTCAATTTTACATCATTGATTTGGTCCCTGACAGCGTTCATTGCAAGAGGGCAAAATTTGCCTTGAGCGTTGTAGGCTTCGGCAGGGAAGAGAAATTGAACGCGACTGCGGACCCCGCGCCGAAGATGGTGGCACACTTCGCATCTAAAAATGTGACGCTCGCTGAGCGAGCGCCTATTACTGTGCGAGCTTTCGCTCGCACCTACCAAAACTATCCATATTGTCCCGTTATCCCGGGTATCAAACATTGCCATCGCGTTTGATAAAATCAAACGCCTACGGATTGTTTCCGCAGTTCAGTTTAGCGTTTCGTAGGTGCGTGATCTTATCACGCACATTAATTTGGAGCGCCGAAGGCGCGACAGACTTGTAACGCGAAGCGCCGCCAGGCGCGGCGCACTTCATGCACGAAGCGCGACAGACTCTCGCGCGCGCCGGCACCCGATGCGACGCGTGTTTACGCAGGCCGCAAGGTTAATGCAACACGATTTTGCATCGAGAGCAATGAAAAAAGTGTCTACGAAGCTTGACTAGTATAAAAAATCGCCCATCCGTCGTTCCAAAAAGTGCGGAAATCGGGTATTCTGCCAATAGAAAATGTGCGGAAATCGGGTAAATTACCGCTTCAAAATGTGCGGAAATCGGGTGGTAGGTTTATGTTCCAACGCAAAATATACGATGAGCTGGTTAAATGGAAAAACGAATCGCAGGGCTCAACCGCCCTGCTGATCGAAGGCGCACGCCGTATCGGCAAATCGACCACCGCCGAGGAATTCGCCAAAAACAAATATCGTAGCTATCTGCTCATAAATTTCGCCGAGGCATCGCCCGACGTTGCCGCCCTATTCGACGACGTGTCCGACCTCAACTACCTGTTTCTCCAGCTCCAGCTGCGATATTCGGTGCAGCTGCACGAACGCGAGTCCCTCATCATCTTCGACGAAGTGCAACTTTGCCCACGAGCCCGGCAGGCCATAAAAACGCTGGTCAAAGACGGTCGATACGACTACCTTGAAACAGGGTCGCTCATTTCGATACGGAAAAACACCTCGGGAATCGTCATCCCCAGCGAAGAGCGCAAGCTTCAAATGCGTCCGATGGATTTCGAGGAGTTCCGCTGGGCTTTGGGCGACACCGCGACGGTTCCGCTCCTACAATCGTCCTTCGAATCCCGCAAACCGCTCGGCGATCGGACGAACCGCAAGCTCATGCGGGATTTTCGCCTGTACATGCTGGTCGGCGGCATGCCTCAAGCCGTTGACGCGCTCGTTCGGACCAACGACCTTCGCACGGTCGATTCGGTCAAACGCGACATCATCAGCCTATACGAAGAGGACTTCCACAAAATCGATTCGACAGGCGCGCTTTCGCTACTGTTCGACGCCATCCCCGCCCAGCTGGCGAAAAAGGCATCGCGTTACCAGGTGTCAAGCGTGCTTGCGAACCGACAGGCCTCGGACATTTTGGAAAAAATCGCAGAGCTGCGTGAGTCGAAAACTGTGCTGGTCGCCTATCACGCCAACGATCCGAATGTTGGCCTTTCGGCAAGCATTGACCTGGAGAAATTCAAGCTGTACCTGAGCGACACCGGCCTGTTCGTCACCTTGATGTTCAAGGACTCCGATTTCACCGACAACGTCGTGTACGAAAAGCTACTCGCGGACAAGCTTCCCGCTAACCTAGGCGCCGTTTACGAAAACGTCGTTGCGCAGGAACTTACGTCGCGCGGCAAGGGTCTTTTCTACCATACGTGGGCGAAGGAAGACGCGAAACGCAATTACGAGATCGACTTCATAACCACCGAAGGAAAAAAGATATGCCCAATCGAGGTCAAGTCGTCGGGATACAAAACGCACGCCTCGCTTGATAATTTCGCGAGCAAGTATTCCGGGAGGATCGGCAAGCAGTTTCTTGTGTACACTAAGGACCTGCAGAAAGATGGCGCGATCGCCTGCGTTCCAACCTATATGGCGAGGTTTTTGTAAGGGTCATGCAGGCGTATCGCGGAGCCGAAGGCGTGAGCGCGCGCAATCAATAACAATGTGACGCTCGCTGTGCGAGCGCCTATTACTGTGCGAGCTTTCGCTCGCACCCACGAATTGTTTCCGCAGGCCAACCCCATGTTTTCCGCCTATTACTGTGCGAGCTTTCGCTCGCGCCCACGAATTGTTTCCGCAGGTCAACACCATGTTTTGTGGGGCCGAGCGAAAGCTCGGCCAGTATTAGGGAGCGCCGTCAGGCGCGACAGACTTGTAACGCGAAGCGCCGTCAGGCGCGAGGCGTGGGACAGTGGGGACAGTCCCCACTGTCCCACGGTGCAACAAAAAGGAAGGCGGCTGAACAAGCCGCCTTCCTTCTAGAATCCGCTATTGAGGTTGCTATTTACTCCAACACACCCTTGTCAAAAGCGTTCATAAGCACGGTTGCCGCGCGTTGGCGCGCGACGTCCTCATAGGGCTTGAGCGTGCGGGTGCCGTCATGGTTGTCGTAGCCACTCACAAGGCCCTTTTGCTTGGCCCAAGCAACAGAGCCACGGGCCCAGCTTGAAATGGAGCTCTGATCGGAGAAGCTGTTAAGCGCTGACTGATCTGCCGCCGCAGCGCCGGCCTTGTCAACATAGTTTGCAAGAATTGTAGCCAACTGCTCCATGGTCACAGGAGAATCCGGTCGGAATTCGACACCATCGAAGCCGTTGATGACGCCCTTTTCTACAGCCCAGTTCGCTGCAGCGGTGTACCAGTAGTTGTCGTTGACGTCAGACATGCCGGTTGTGTTATCTGCGACATAAGAGCCGTCTGGCTGCTGATAAGCAGCTGCAGCTTCAGGCTCGGCATTGCGCCACAGAATATTAGCCAGCTGCGCGCGGGTAAGACTGTCGTCCACACCAAAGTAGCCGGCCTTAGCACCCGTGGCGTAACCGGTGATCAAACCCTTTTCAGCACAGAAGGTTACACCGTCAGCGTACCAGTCTGAATAGTCAACATCTGGGAACACCGGCGTAGGGTCGGTATCGGTATCAGGCGTCGGAGCTGGATCAGTGCCAGCGTCAGGTGTAGGCGTAGGGGTCGGGTCAGGGTCCGGCGTCGGCGTTGGGGTCGGGGTCGGGTCCGGCGTCGGCGTTGGGGTTGGCGTAGGCTCGGGATCCGGAGTGGGCTCAGGGTCAGGTGTCGGCGTCGGGTCCGGAGTAGGCGTTGGTGCCGGTTCGGGCGCGGCGGCCACGGTCACCGTAACGGGGATATCCCGCACTATGTTGTAATTTGCCGTATCGCCGGGCGTGTATACAGCATAGAACGTACGCTCACCAACAGCGCCAACACTCGTCGAAACGTCGCTCTGCCATGAGAAGCCCGAAGGCAATTTCACGTCGGAAAGCGTTTGGCCGTAGACAGCGGATAGGTTAGCCGGCGTCGTATACTCGGGATTCGCCTTGGCAACCGTCACGGAAACCTCGATGCCATCGACCACCTTGTAGTTGGTCGTATCCGAAGGCGTGAACCTCACCTTAAATGAGTTCGTCCCGGCATTACCCACGGATGCGGCGGGACCGCTCTGCCATGAGAAGCCCTCGGGCAGTTTCACGTCGGAAAGCGTTTGGCCATAAGTAGCCGTCAAGCCGGTCGGCACCGTATAAGACGGCGCAGCCTTCGCTATCGACCAGTTGAAGGTCTTGGCCCCAGTGCTGCCGTTCTTCCAGGCGTGGTTGGAGTCGAGCGTAGCGGTTACAGTGTAGCTGCCCGCATTGCTTGCGGCGGCGGTGCCCACCAGGGTATAGCCTTCGCCTGCGGCAACGCCAGTCTGCACTGAACCATTGTACACAAGCCCCGTCTTTGCCGTGGGAACAGCCACCCGAGCGCGGGCCACAGTCACGGTAACAGGGATGTCACGGGCGATGTTGTAGTTAGCGGTGTCTGTAGGCGTGTATTTCGCCTTAAAGGTATTACTACCTGCGTTGCCCACAGAAGTCGCAGGGTCGTCCTGCCAGCTAAAGCCCGAAGGCAAGGCCACGTCGGCCAGCGTCTGACCGTAGGTAGCCGTCAAGCCGGTCGGCACCGTATAAGACGGCATCGCCTTCGCAATAGACCACTCCACGGTCTTATCGGAGAAAGTTCCGTCGGACCAGATGTAGCCATTGGCGAGCGTGGCTGTGGCCGTGTAGTTGCCTGCATCGGTAGCCGTGTTGCCCTTAAGCGTATAGCCCTGGCCAGCAACAACGCCCGTTTGCTTTTTGCCGCTATACACCAAATCGGTTTCGGCAGTAGGCACAGCTATCTGGGTGCAGGTCACGGATACACTCGCCTGGCAACATTTCGTGGTCTTATCCATAAACGCCGAGACGGTAGTGGTACCCGGAGCCATAAACGAAACATTGCCGTTGGAATCAACCCTTGCGATTGATGTGTCGCCAGAAACCCAGCTCACGCAGGAATTGGAAACCAGGGTATTTACCCAAAAACCCGAATTGGTAATAACAGCACTGTACTTTGAGCCAGACTTGGCTATCGAAAACTCTGGGCTCCATTGGCTGAGTACCAAATCGACCTGGAAGGTCTTAGTGGTGTCGGAGGGCTGCGAAGCACTGCTTGCTTGACCCGTACCGAAAAGCTGCACCCAACGGATAACGCCGTTTTGCTTCACGACGCCAATGCCGATAGAGGTGTAGTTGGAACCGAGGATGTTTGCCTTGTGACCCTCAGAGTTCATCCAGGAGTTCATCACGCTGTCGGCACTCTTTTGGCCTGCAGCAATATTTTCGCCATAAGCCTTAGAGGAAACGGTGAAGCAATCTTGGCCGTTGGGCCTGGTGTGACTAAAGCGAACCACCGTTTCGCCAGCGCGCTGCATTGCGGCGTTCAGCAGGCTTTTGTCCATCTTAAGGGCGGAAAGGCCATTTGCGACTCGCTGTTGATTTACCAGCTCAAGCACCTTGAAGGCCTCCGAATACAGGGCCTCTCCTTCGATGTCGAGCGTAGCGTCGGCCTGGTAACTGCTGGAAGCCGCAAGCTCGAGGTCGGCATCAGCGGGCTCGATGGCCTCTTCGCTGATGGCGCTTGCGTCAGCAGAATCAAGAACGGCAACTTCACCCAGTTGCAATTCGGCCTCGCCTTCTGCGCTTTGGATGGCCGCCTTCTGCACAAACGGGGCCTCGTTAGCCAATACAGGCGCGGCGAAGTACAACATTGCGACAAAGCAGACAACAAACGCCGCCAAAATGGTTACGGTTTTCGCTTTCATGCGCTCCATTTATCGTTCCCCTTTCAATCGGAATTAGGGTTAATCTAGTTATAACACGAGATCAGATGGACATCGGGACGCAGGACAAACCTATGCGTCGTCGCCGCGGGCACAATCTTGTTGCCCTGATAAAGCGAAACGGTCGCACACTGGTTAAACTCATCGCTATTTTTACTACCCATAATGTCCCTTCCCTTAACGCGCTGTGCCAGGTAAGTGGCCGGCACTAAGTTGCGGTTACAAAGAGCATAACCGCCGCCGAACTTGCCGGTCAAGAGGCGAACGGGCAACGGCGTGCCTAAGTGGGCGGAAGCGAAATGGGACACCTGGGGACAGTCCCCACTGTCCCATCGAAGCGTCCCAAGATTGGGACAGGAGGGACAGTCCCCACTGTCCCATCGAAGGCGCGGCTCACGCTAGATACGCCAGAATTTCCAAATCCAGCGGACGTTGCCAACATAGCGACGAGCATTCTTGAAGAATGCGCGGTAATAGGCCTTCACATCAGAAAGCTCCTGGTCAGTTGGCGTCTGTCCACCAAAACACGAACGCAGGTAAATATCGGTCACGCGCACGAAATCAACGCCCGAGCCCGTATCCTGCGCAAACTGCACCAAGCGACGCTGGCTTCCCAGCGCAAACTCCATAGGCGTCAGTGTTTCAGGACGTTCCACCTTCAACCGCTTAAAGCGCCCGCACAAGAATTGGTAAATCCACCAAACCTGATAGCTTGCTGGCTTATCAGCGATTTTCGCCAAACGCCGCTCGCGCATAGACCGGCGCAGCAAAATCGCACCGACAATCAGCGCCGCCAAGCATAACCCCACGATAAACGCGCCAAGCGCCAGCTTCTCGTAATTGATGGCGTCGAACGACTGCGTCCAACTGTCAGAATCGAACTGCGAAAGGAACTGTTGCACAGGCGACTGCGGATTAGCCTGTGCCTCCTCGGAATCAGCCTGGTCAGGGCCGCCCTGGGCATCTTGGTTAGTTTCCTTCTTATCGTCATTGGTTTCATCGGTGGTCTGATTCGGGTCTTCCACCTCTACCGTTGAATACACGCCGGAATATTCCACTTCAGGCACCGAGTAATAACGCTGGAAAGGCCGCATATCGACGGTGCCCACATCGTTCGGCGCAACTACGCCGTAGAACAACGCCGCACCAATGCCTGCACACACAGCAGCCACGCCAACAGCAAAGCAAATCACCGTCAGAAACGACGTTTTCTTCGCGCGCTTTGCCGACATCAAACTTGAACGGTACGTTTGGAACACGAATAGCATCGCAATACCCGCATATACCGCAAGCGAAACTGCCAGACCATGATTATCGACCCAGTCACGATACAAAAATTGCACCCACGCGCAAGCAATCACGGCGCCGACCAGCAAAAATGCCATGCCGACAGTTCGCCTTGAAAGCAAGAACACCAAAATGGGAACCACGGCGCACACCACGACGTACAGCAGATAACTTTCCGGCACGTCGTTGACGGCGCCATCAACGAACAGCGGCACATCGGCCGGTTGCAACGCAACTGCACCACCAATAAGCACCGCCACCCAAACGGCAACGAAGATGGCCGCGGGCACTACAGCACTGCGCGAACGGCTGCCGACGAACAGAATGACCAGCATGGGCGCCACAAGCCCACACGCAATGCCAATATTGCCACGCACGTCGGGCGCGCTTTCGAAACCGAACGAAACCGTAAGAACCAGCCCAACCGATACCAGCAGCACAAGCAGGAAGTCGGGCACTGCAGCACGCAAGAAGGTTCCCCATGGCGCAGGTGGGCGTGCCTCTTCAGCGGGGCGATGGTTGTCGCGGCGTTCGCGCAGGCGCGCAAACATGCCAGGCTTTGCGGCCGAGGCGTCTGCGGTCGAGGAAGCGCTCGCCTTCGCAGCCGCAACTGCAGCCCCCGCCGTCGCCGCCGTCTTCTTCTCGTTCGCCATTACGCAGCACCCCCCACCAACTCGTCGGAGTGCGCCAGAATTCGGTAGCCAATGTTCGCATCGTCAAGCTTGGTGATTGCCGCGGTCCAATCTTCAAGTTCGCGACCTTCCAAATCAGAAGGAACAATGGCGAACAGAATGGGGTTGCGGCGGCGCACCTTCGCATCAATAACTGCCGAAATAACAGCCGCGCTCAAGTTGCCGGTGCAAAACACCAGGTTATTCTGTCCGAACTGATTGCGAAGCTGTTCGCTGAAGATATTCAAACCGTCGTTTTCACGCTCTGCATCGTTTGTGATGGAAGGCATATCGGCAATGATTTCGTCCAACTCGTTTGACACCCACGATGTGCGACGCACACGTTCGCCGTTACGATTGACGTAATGAATCTCGGTGTCAAGGCCTTCGGAACGCGCATAATCGCCCACCGAAAACGCCGTTTCCACCACTGCATCAAACATGCCCATCAAATACGCCGGACGGCTTTCTGGCGCATAAAAGTCCAGCACAATAGCCACGCCAGGATTCGTGTTTTCCTCAAACAGACGCGTCATGTAGCCATCGGTGCGCGACGAAAGCTTCCAATGAATGGTCTTCAGCGGGTCCCCCGGCACATAGGGGCGCACGTACGCATAATCAAGCGAATCGGCAAACACCGATTTGCGCGGCACCTGAGCTTCCTGCTGCGATTCGGTAGAAAGCTCTAGGCGTTCAAGGCTTTGCAAACGCGGGGTGACGTGCACCATCTGCGTGCGATCGCCGGGAATTTCAGCAGTGAACAGACGCAAGAAATCGCATACAACCAGCCGCTCAAGACCGGCTGTGTACGTGCCGATATGTTCGAACTTCGTCGAAAATCCCAGGTCGTACGACTCAAACGGCGAAAGCGAAAGCGTGGTCATAGCCTCGGACGCCACACCGCCAAACAAGTCGGACACGTAGAAGTACGCCTCGATACGGAAAAACGGCAGCGGCGTTTTATTACGAAAATGCACCGTGAATGGAATGTCGTCACCGCGGCGGCAGTCGTGCATTTCAGATGCCGCCGAAATTTCCAGCCCATGTTTCAGCACCTGCAAGTACAACCAGGCCAGCACAATACCCGACACTACCATGAACAGCGGTATCCAGCCCATAGGCGTGGCTTTGTAGTCCGAGTCGCCCACGAACATCGCCACCAACGCGCACGCCGCAATGATGGCAAGGCAGCCGAAAAACTTCAGCTTCCAGGGTTTTCTTTGCTTACGCGCAGCCATCTGCTAGTTGCCCGTCACATCCTGCTCGTCAGCGAGCGGCACGGCCACCGAATCAAGAATCGACTCAACAACCGAAGCAGCATCGCGGCCGGCAACCTTTGCCTCGTGCGTCAAAATAATACGGTGGGAAAGCACGTAGGGCGCCAGGTACTTCACGTCGTCGGGCATCACGTAGGTACGGCCGCGCAGCAGGGCATTTGCGCGAGCTAGCGCAATCAGCGCAATAGAACCACGAGGCGATGCACCGCACGCGCATTCGCGCATCGAACGCGTAGCAGCGCACACCTGCACGGCATATCGCGCCACAGCCTGCGACACATGCACTTCTTCGGCGGCCTTCTGCATGGCAACCACCTGCGAAGAAGACGCCACGGGCTGAATGCGCGCCTTAGCGGCTGCGGAATTCATCACGACGTTCACCTCTTCGTCCATCAGCGGATATCCCATGGAAAGCTTAATGAGGAAACGGTCGAGCTGCGCTTCGGGCAACGGATAGGTGCCGTACTGCTCGATGGGGTTTTGCGTGGCCAGCACCATGAATGGCTCTTCCAGTTTGTGCGTAATACCGTCAACCGTAACCTGACGTTCTTCCATGGCCTCAAGCAGAGCAGACTGGGTCTTAGCCGAGGCGCGGTTGATCTCGTCGGCAAGCACTAGGTTGCTCATGATGCCGCCGGGGCGGAACTCGAAGTCGCGTGTTTTCTGGTTAAAAATGGAGAAACCAGAAACGTCGGAAGGCATAACGTCGGGCGTAAACTGAATGCGCGAGAATCCGCAGTCGATTGACTTCGAAAGTGCACGCACAAGCGAGGTTTTGCCCGTACCCGGCAGGTCCTCCAAAAGCACATGGCCGCGTGCTACCAGCGAACAAACCACCAGTTCAATGGCCTCACGCTTGCCGACGATAACGGTTTCGACATTGTCGATGATAGAAGTGAGCACATCCGCCGCTTGAGAGGCCTCGTTCTTTTCGATCATCTTCTTTCCTTTCGCTCTATCTCATGCGCCCACGTGGGGCTTATTCCAATTCATATGCACCCACACAGGCGCCTTGATTCCTAAACCCACGCGGGGCGCCTTGATTCCTTCTTAGGGCCGACAACCACACGCGGCGTCAGCCTAGCCGTCAGCCTTGCTGCCCACGGCCGCTACTTACACGCCTTCACGCCGCCGAACTCCGGTGCACACATGCGCATAACCTCGCCGCTTCCGTGCGTGAACTCCACAAGCTTCACGCCGATGCCGTAGGCTTCTTGGATGTTCTCGCGTGTAATCACGTCGAAGGCACTGCCGAACTTCATCGGGTTATGCCTGGTTAAAAGCGCGACGTTTGCGCCAGTCATAAACGCGTGGTCGGGGTTATGCGTAATCATGACCACCCCGTAGCCTGCCTCGGCCAGCTCGCGCACCTTGCCGATAACGCGCACCGCGTTGCCGTAGTCAAGCGCTGCGGTTGGTTCGTCCATGACCAATAACTGCGGCTCCTGCGCAAGCGCGCGAGCAAACATGACCATCTGCAATTCACCGCCTGAAATATCAAGGTAAGGCTTATTGCGGAGGTGATAAATGCCCATTTCACGCATGGCGTTTTCCACAACGTTGTAGTCTTGACGCGTTGGCTGGCTCGAAAGTCCGCGTGTTTTGTTAACGCGACCAAGCATCACTACGTCTTTTACCTGGAACGGAAACGGCTGCGTATGATTCTGTGCCACGTACGCCACCGTTTGCGACAAACGCGCGGCCGACCACTTCGTCATATCCGATCCGTCGATGGAAATCTTGCCATCAAGCAGGGGTAACATTCCCAGAATCGATTTCACCAGCGTGGTTTTACCGCAGCCGTTCGGGCCTAAAATGCAGCACACCTCGCCCGATTCAACGGTGAAGTTAACGAACTTCTGGACAGGCTTGGCGCGGTCGTACCCAACGGCTACGTCGCGCAAGGTTAGTTTCACCTGATAACTCCTTCCCTATTCCCAGCCACGCATTTGGCGGGCCATAATCACAACGAACAAGGGCATCGCGCACACGCTGACAATCGACCCAATGGCGAAGCCATCGCCCACGAACGGAATCAGGTCAGTAATGTCGCGGCACGCCAAAAGCAAAATGGTGCCGATACAGATATTGCCGGCAAGCTGTTTGCGGAATTCAACACCGAACCACGCACGCGAGAGGAACGGCACAATAAGCGACACCATAGAAACCATACCGGTGTGCACCTGAGCAGCCAAAATCATGATGGCGCCGCAAATAAGCGCTAGGCCGCGCAGACGGCCTGCGTCCAAGCCCATCATGCGCACTTCCTCTTCTTCAAACGCAAGCGCGTTCAGCTTGAAGCGCATCAGCCACACGGGTATAAACGACAGCAGAAACGCCACACCCAGCGCCGCCCACGATATGAGCGACGTGTCGACAGTGAGCATTTGCGAAAGGTTGTAGAAAGTCAGGTAGTCATCCTCGGTCATAACAAACAGTGTGATGTAGCTGACAACAAAGCCGAGCAGTTGGCTTAGAATCGAGCCCACAAGCAGCATGGTCACGATGTCGAACGGTCGCCCTTTGCCCGAAAGCTTACGCCCACCGATGATGACGAACAGCAGAATAGCCGCGCCAAGGCCGTAGCAAAACGCGTATCGCTCGCCGAGCATACTTGTTGCCGACGCGCCATATAACGCAACCATAATCATCATGCCAAGGCTCACGCCGCTGCCAACGCCGAGCATGCCGGGGCCAGCAATGGGATTTTTGAATACGTTTTGATACAGCATGCCTGAAACCGCCAGCAAAATGGCGCACAGAAGCGTAATGCCCACAACGCCTAGGCGATACCAAATCGCCCAGTAACCAGGCACGTTTTCCATAATCCAGGTGTTATCGTGCGAACCCCACATATGCAGCAGCGGGCCGAAGAAGTTGTACGCACGCTCGCCTAATGCATTGACAATCTGCACCGGGTCGTAGGTTGCGTACGCACCGCTATAGGGGTAGTACTGACCGGCAGCGCCCGTGATACCCAGCGACACAAACACCAGTTCAGCTAAGATAATCATGCAGAAGATGACCTTGCCGCGTAACGTCCAGCGCTCGGCCTTCATATGCGCACCGGTCGTGGCGGCACTGACCCACTGATGAAGCGCGGTGCCCAGGTTTCGGCGCTGTGCAGGCATCTCAATTGCGTCGGCAGTACCTAGGTTGTAGCGGGCGATATCAGCCGCCGTGGCGTTGACGTAAGTGGCGGTTGCTGCGGGGGTTTTGGGGGATTTGGGGGTTTCGAGTGCGGCGGCCTTGGTAGCCCCGGCGAGCGGCGCGGCGGCGGCCTCGTTAGCCCCGGCGGCGCCAGTCTCAGGCGCGGCAGCCCCAGCGGCCCCAGCGACGCCAGCCTTGGCAGCCTTGGCAGCCCCGGCCGCCTTCACCGCATCTTCCCCACCGAAAGACAGGTTTTCCTTACTTGAACTGGCCACGGACGTTACCTCCTCCCCGCAGAGCAGTTACCAAGAACACGGTTGCACCGGCAATGGAGATAAACATACCTACCATTGTCTCGTATTCGGCGCCGAGCGTTATCATGAGCAGCGTATATGCGCCCAACACGAATATGGCACCAAGCACGGTTGAAGCAGGTAACAAGTATTTGAAGTTCGGCCCAACCAGCCGTCGCGCTAAGTGCGGCACCAAGAAGCCGACAAAGCCGACCTGGCCACAAAATGACACGATCAGTGCCGTCAGCAACGTGCATAGCACCAGCACCACGTAGCGAATGCGCTTGGACTCGATGCCGATCGCGCGCTGCTCGGTAGCATCCATGGAAAGCAGCATCATCTTCTGACGCAGCGCCATCACCACAACGAACGTGATAATCAGCGGTACGCCAATAGCCACCAGGTCGATCCAAGTGTAATTGCGGAAAAATGAGGCAATCATCAGGTCTTGCAGAAGCTGAGCCTTTTCGCCATAGGTATCAACCGTCAGGTAGTAATAGCGAACAGAATTGGTCACCGCACCGATGATGCCGCCGATGACCTGACCCGTGATAATCATGAAGATTGCCGACGAACCACCGCGTCCAAGTTTCAGCACCAGAATAACGATAGAAACAACCAACATGCAGCCGATGAAGGAACATAACGCCAGGCCGTACGAATTAAGAATGTAGCTGAGCGGGTCTGAACTTGCCGTGGCGCCGTCGATGATGGCGCTCGCGCTCGACGAGCTCGATGACAAAAACTCGGACGACGCGGAGTCGTACAGGAACACGACGTAGAAAATCATGCCGGCAGAAGCACCACTCATAACACCCAAGGTAGAAGGCGAAACTAACGCGTTGTTGAATGAGCCTTGGTACACCGCGCCACATAGCGCCATACCTGCGCCGGTGAATGCAATGATGACATAACGAATCATCGTTGAGTCGTAACCACCGCCGCCTTCTACGTTGCCCGTCAAAACGGTCAGAATGCCGTTGAGATTACTTTGTAGTTGCATGATGAACCACGAAATGGTGTAGCCGTTGTCGGCAAACAACGTGGCCGTAGAAAGAATATTCTTAGGCACCACCAGCGCAAACGCATAAAGCGCAACCAGCACTACGCCCATGATAAAAATCTTCTGATTGCGAGCCTCACGCGTGTGGCCCGCCTTCATTTTCGCTGCGTAAGCATTGCCCTCAGATGGTGCGTCCTCCTGTTCACCATCGATGGTTATCGTTGCGCGGCCGATGTGGTCTTCGGCGTTTTCGTCTGCCGGGCGACGTTTTTCGGTAGAAGCCATTAGAAGGAAATGCCTCCTGTCGAATTGCCCGAGCTACTACCGCCTGCAGCTTGCGAAGCGGCGGGTTTCGCAGCACCAGCGCCGGCTGCGGCGCCTGCAGCAGCACCAGACGCAACGTCGGACTCATCAGACCAACCGGCCTCGTCCTCGGGGTCGGGTTCCTCGTCACCCTTGCGGCGACGGCCGACCAAGAAGTACCACGCGATAGCGCCCAGCGCGGCTAAGCCAAGCAAGACGACAGCCCAGGTGACCGGGTTGCCGGCGATGTCGGAAATAGCAACGCTGGTATCAATTTTGTCGGAAAGCAAATCGATTTCATCATGCGATTCAGCACCCGCATCAGCAAGCGCATCGGCGGTCGCATCGGATGCGCCGAGCGCCGCGTTCGACGTCCCGAGCGAAGCACCCTCGGTCGACGCCTTGGTCAACGTGCCGTTCAGCACATTGGAAGCGGCAAGGCTGTTGCCGTTATCAAGCCCTGTGCCGTTTAAGTTGCCCGACGGGTTCAGAAGCGAAGTATCCGCCCCAACTTCAGCAACAGCAATGTTGCCGCTATTACCAAGCGCGGCGTAATTCGAAAGCACGAAGGTCACCGAGCCGGAAGAGGCATCCTTCGCCGACGTATAACGGACGGTGCCGCCGCCATCCACCCAGTACACGCGCACCTGCGAGCCGGTGCTTACCGAGCCCGTGCCCACCGTAACAACAACGCTGCCCGCATCAGAAGCCACGGAAAGCTTGTTATTGTCGATCAGATACATGCCCGAATACACGGCGTCGGCAATAATCTTGTCGCCATTCACCTTAGCCTGCGCTGAAAGCGTCGAATCGACGGTGTTCTGGCTGTTCAGCGCAAACACAACTTGGCTGGCGCCAATCGCCTCGTCGGATACCAGCGAAGCGCGGGATACGTCGACGTACCCGTTCACGGCCGATTCTTCATCGCCTTCAACCGCATTCGTAACGATATCGCCATACGTCGCCGTCAAAACCATGGTCGAAGAGGCGCCCGCCGCAAGATTGAGCAGCGTGCCGTTCGGCTGCGACCATCCCTTGAAGAAGTGGCCCTCAACCGCAGGCGCGGTGGGGACTTCGCTATTGTTTGCAAGCGATACGCCGGCATCTACCGTGATGGTAGCAAGCACACTGCCTTCCGCCGACTTAAACGTCAGCGTCGGACGGAACGCGTCGCCGTAAATCGCATACAGGTCCAGCTGGCTGCCTTGCGTCAACTCCGATAGCTTTATAACGCCGGTTGCATCAGCGCTGGTCGCATCTGCCGAGGTAGCCCAACCAAGGAAGCTTTTGCCGTCCTTGGCAGAGGGGTTGCTCTTCCCTGCCGATTGCAGCGCCTCGGTCACCGTATTCGACGCAGGGAGCGAAGTTGCGGTGGCGTAAAGGGTGCTGCCATCGTAGAAGTTCACGGTTACCGTCTGTTGCTGCGACGCGTAAATGCCGTAGTACGTAGGCACATCGCGGCTCTCGCCGGTGGCCGTTGCAGCAGGCAGCGAATCTGTGTATATCGCGTCTTTGTCGGCTTTACGCGTTGACCAGCCAAGGAAGGTATACGTGACGCCACTTACCACAACGGTGTCGCCAACTTTCACGCACTTGTTGGCCTCGGATATGGGATCAGATCCGTATTCAACCGATAGTAAACTCGTTGACGTGTACTTCATCTCACCGTCAACGTTCTGGTAATAGCAGAATTTCACATGCGCCTTTTGCTTTGCCGAAGCGAAGCAAGCGGTGTAGGTAATGTCGGCGGTCACTGCGGGTAAGCTAACGGTAGCGGAGTAATCGACATCCTTCTCCCCCACCGATGTCCCGTTAATGCGGCCATTGTGCCAGCCGACGAAGGTATATAGGTAGCCACTTTGCGTTGCGATCTTGCTCGGCGCAACAGCGCGGCCATTCGATGCTAAGTAATACGTCGGAACCGAACCGTCGGCGGCAGCATATGCCTTCACTGCGCCATCAACCTTAAAGGCAACCAGGTGCTGACCAGCCTCAACCTTCACAAACGCTGCGGTAAGCGCCACAGTGCCGGTCAGCGAGTCGGAAATGGTGGCGTAGTTGAACGTCACGTCATCTTTGAAGGTCTGCGAATCCCATACGGTACCAGAGCTATCGCGCCAGCCAATAAAGCGGTACGTCGCGTCGCCTGTGGTGTAGTTTGCCTGAGCCGGAACGGATGCGCCGGTAGTGGCTTTCGCGAACGTTTCGCCATAGCCAACCGTGGTCTGCTCGGACGGCAGCAAAGTACCGGACGCATCGCGCAAATTCGAGAATGTGACTGTAATAGCCTTTGCAGTGGTGCGATATACCGGATAGTAATCGACGCTGCCCGACACGTTAACGGTACCAGCATCGGCGGCTATTTCAGGCTCGGTAGCCGAAGCAGTGCGCGCCCAGCCCAAAAACTCGTAAGTCGTGTAGGCGCTCGATTGTTTCTCCATATCGGCAGGCGCCGGAAGTTCGACGGTTGCGCCAGCCACCAGGTCGGTATACTGCGCAGCTACGCCGCTTTCGGAATGGAACGTAACCGTATAAGGGCCATCCCATGCAACCGCGCCCGAGCCATCGGAAGCGGCAACCGGAGAAAGCTTCGAATACGCATCGGCGAACCACGCCGCGAAAAGCTTCGCGCCTGAAACAGGTACCGCAAATTTCGCACCGGAAGTATTTTCGCCGGCCGCGTTGCCAACAGTCAGTACCGCATTGGAAGCAGGCGTATATGTCGACGCGACGTTAAACAGGCTTGCACGAATATCTTCAGCTGCGGCGGCGGAAGTCGAAACGGTAGTCGAGCCGCCAAGGGTTAACCTGGTGCCGTCTTCGACGCTAATACCCACGGCCAACGGGTCGCAAGAAACCAGTTCGTGGGCGGTGCAATCAGACGGATAGAACCAGGAACGACTGCCATCGTTTGGCGCGTTATCGGTGTTGACGTAATTGGCAAGGTCGATCGTGGCGGGGT
>CAVEUW010000001.1:16289-58539 GCA_963619015.1 Senegalimassilia sp.
TAAGCAGTTTGCCCGCCCGTAGCCGCAAGCGTTGCGCCCATGACAGACCACGCGCCTGTGCCAGCAGCAGAAACGGCGTACGCATCACCCGACGCAGCAGAAGCGTTTATGGCACCCGAAATGTTGAATGATGCAGCCGAGCCCGAAGCGGCCGACAAGCCAATAGCCTTCGGCGCAATGCTGTAGTATGACTGCACGAAAATGGTCTTCGGCGTGATGTTCGCTTGAACCTCTTCGCCTTCCGGCACATAGTCGGACACAGCCCACACCAGCGTGCCATCATCGAGCACCATCGCATCGACGTAGTACACGCGCGCCTTGAAGTTGTAATCAGTGCCGCCCGTACCATCGTCCAAGGTGGCCTTCGCACGGAACTTTTGCAGAATCTCCTGGTACAGCGTGCTGCCCTCATCAGGCTCAATACGGCGAAGCACCTGATTATTATGGTCGTAATCGACAGTCGAATTGCCGTTAAGAATTTCACCAGCAGAAATTATTGCGCCCGCGTTATCGGCATTTACAACCGCCGAATCGGACACGGAAACAGAACCGGTGCAACTACTACCCGCGTACAGCGCAAACGCTTTGGATGCGCACGCGCCACCCACGCTGGCCGCGCCACTTACATTCAAACGAGAGCCAGAGCCCACAGTGGCGTTGCCAGAGGCAATGTAGCAGCCGACGACCTCGACGGTCTGAGCCTTCGAATTAGCGCCGCCGCCGTTGTAGTACACCTGCACATCGGCACCCTGCAGGTCGACAGATCCCTTCGCCGCATAAATGCCGCAGTAAGCAGACGCATCCTGTGCGCTATGAACGATGCGTTCCTCGGACGATCCAACGTACAGCGAAAGGCTGCCCTTCGCTGCGTCGGAGCTGCCTTCTTGTGCGCTTCCTTGCGCGCTATCGGTGATGTGAAGCGTTCCTGCGCCAGCGAAGCTTAAAGCACCGGTAGTGGTTTGCGACCCGCCATAAATGGCAAGATTATGCCCGGCAAAATCGATAGTCAGGTTATCCTGCGAAATCGTCTGCACGCCATGGACCGAGCCGTCGGCAACAAGCTTCAGCGTATTGCCACTGCTTGCCTCTTCAATTGCGCGGGCAAGGGAGGCATACGATGCGCCGGAAGACGTGTTGACGACAAGTGCCTCTCGCGTCCAGCCCAAGGTTTTACCCTGGATGCCATCTGCGGAAACCTTTGCAGTCCAGCCATCGTAGGCGGTATCTGCAACAGGGGTAAACCACGAAGCAGCTATGCTATCGTCGGTGGCGTTCGCCGAGTCAATCGTCCCGAACAACACATCCGAAGACAAGCCGTTCGCGCATACAGAAATGCTGGAGTCACCTACATTTGCAAACGACGCCCCCAAGCTCAGCGACTTGCCGCGCTCGTACAGCACCTTGCCAGCCGAGCTTTCAAACGAGCAGGCGCCATCAAGGCTCCATGTACTTGCTTGGCCGCTGTCGGCCGAACTGTCACGCAAGCAGTAAACGTCCGCAGTTGCATCCTTAGTTGCACCGTTCACGGTGACAGTCACATTTTTAAGCGAGACAGCCGCAGAGGTGGTGAAAATACCGTTCGCGTTGTTCGACGCGCCAGAAGTCTGCACAGATATCGTCTGAGCTTCGGGCGTATCGGACTGCGCGCTGAATGCACCCGAGGTGACGACCGCTGTTGCCGAACCAGAAACCGCTTCAACGGAAACCGGGCAGTCGGTCAAACTCACAGAAACGTTTGAATTTGTATTATCGAAAGCGCAAGCGCTTGAAGACACACTGGTTTGCAGCACCGTAACGCTTCCGCCAGTAAACGAAACAACGGCAGGACCAGTGCCGCCCTGAATGCTTACCGCGGTGGCGCTATTCTCCAAAGGTGACAACGTTAACGATACGTTTTCGCAGGTCACATTAGTTATTTCGCCAGAATTTGCAGCGTTTACAAGAATGCCGTACATCTCATACTGCCTGCCCGTTGCCGCAATATCGATGTTGGAAAGGGAAAGCGAACCCGACCCGGCATGATAAACCGTCACATCGTAGCGCCCGCCAGAATAGTTGGTAAGCGCGGCACCGTTGATTTTGCCGCGGCCCGCACTTGAGGTAACGGCCAAATTTGCGGCAGAGGTATTCGACAGCGATTCAATACTGTGACCGGCAAGATCGAACGTCACAGATTGCCCAGCCTGCTTACCCGACACGCTCACATTTTCGGCGTCGCGCGCAAGGTGAACCGTTTCGCCATCGATTGCCGCCGCCAACGCTTCATCTGCGGACGAATACGCAGTCGAGCTTCCGTTCGCATGCACAACCGTTGCAGCAGCGCGAGCATTGTTCAGCACGAAGCTAACGCCTGAAGCGGTTGCTTCAACGTCGCAAGAGGCATCGTCGCCTAGGCCGTTCGATAAGTTCGAGGTGAAACGAGAAAGGTCAGCGGTGCTTGGTGTATACGCAAATGTGCCAAGCGTCATTCCGGCAAGATTTTCCACACCGTCCGCGCGCACGAGCGCCGACGCCGCCGTGCCGGAAAAGCCGGAACCAAAGCTGAAAGCCTTTTCAACCGACCCGTACAGCGTCGCCTGGCGGCGCGGGGTCGTAGCCGATGCAACTTTTAGCGAAACGGGTGCATTCAGCTGTAGCCCCGATTCTTGCGTTCCTTGAACACCCGCGCAAACATACAGAGAATTCGCGTTGACAGAAAGTCCGCTTCCCGCGATGGATGCCTTGCGGGCGCACAAGCCGATAGCCATGCCCGACATGGCGTTCACATCAACCGAGCTGCTTTCCACCGACACCGCACGGCTCGACGCAACATACACGCCGTAAGCGCTGTAGCCATACCCAGTGAATTCGGCATCGGCAATATCGGTCTTGTCGGTCCTGATGGTCGCCGGCGTCGCAACCACCTTGATGGAACTATCCTTAACCGAAATGGTTGCTTCCGACTGGTTGTCTGCATAAATACCCGCGGGATGCACAGCAGGAAGTGAACTGCTCGAAACGGAAACATTCGTCTGATCAACCGTCAACTCGCTCGAACGGATATCAATCGTTCCCCGCTTAGCGTCAACAGCGCGCATATTCAGGTTGTGTACCGAAGAATTATCGACAGAAGGGCGTACAGTCACAGCCACGCTGTTCAACTTCAGCGTACCCGACGAGTTCATGCTTACGGCATCATAAAGGTTAGAGCCGTTACACTCGATGGAGCCCTTTTTGCCGTTTAAGGAACCACCCTCGATGGTCAGGTTCGCAGCACCCTGAACACCGACGCCAAAAGTGGTGTCGCCCTCGATTGTTAGCTTGTGACCATTCAGTTGCAAGGTCACATCAATCTGGCCGTCAACCAGCAATTTTGCCGACGTGGAAACCGTCAAATCCGAAGATAAGAAATACGTGCCGCTCTCGGTAATTTTGTACGTTGCATTGGTGCCGGAGGCGGCCCATACCTTATTTAGATCGGTCGAAGCCTCAAGCAAACTGCTCGCTAAGGCAGACAGCTTCAAAGGTGAACCCTCAACCGTCGTCGTCAAAAGCTTGTTGGCTGCACGCTCAGTTGTGGCCAGTGCGGCAACAGTCTTCGCAGCAGGAGATTCGGTAGCACTGGCTGAATTTTCAGACGTCGAAGTAACCGAAACTTCTTCATCGCCGGTAGTTGTTTGCTTGGCTGCAAACATGACGTTGCTCTCAGATGCCTTACACTCAAGGTTTCCTGTTGCATCCGCAAACCATCCTGCCGCCTTCTGCGCAAGCTCTTCATTTGCGCAAGTAGCGAACACGCCATCAGCGGCAACCGCTTCGCCATATACACGGAGGGCATCTTTAGCTTCAAAGCTCTCCTGCAGCGTAATAGATTCCGCACGCGTGGCAAGCATCTGCACGGCGCCACCATCGGACTGCGCAGACGCGCGCAACGCACCTTGCAGCTTCACACCGCGAACCTGCGTCACAAGGTCCGCAGCAATGCCAGCGTGTTCAGTTACCATGCTAGCCCCGGCAGCGGCTGCCCATTGCGCAGACACCCCCTCGGCTACATCGGAGTTGGCCACAACCGCCTCAAACGAGGTGCCGTCAAGCGTCAAATCAAGCTGCGGGTCTTCTTCATCATAGGCAAAACCTGCATACACAGCATAGGCGCCCAACCTGTCGTTTTGCGCAACGCTTTCGTCAGCACCAAGCAAGGCGGCCTGCACCTTCACATGCGAAAGCGAAACGGCACGGCCGGCGGCCTTCGTGTCCTGCGACGCATTCCAGCGAATAGCAGAAACCGACGAGGGCGATGTCGTAGAAACCAAGCGAATGCACGCGGTAGGCTCATCGCTAGCCTCGCGCTGCCCCGCCGCCACCGCGGCGTCGAAGGTTGAGTCGAAAATCTCAACGCGGCCGCGCGTATCGTCAACAATCACCGCAGCCTGCACGTCGCCGCGAACTTCAACGGTATGCCCCTGCAAATCAAGTGTGACCGTTTCGCCTTCAGGTGCGGCAATCACCAAGCTGCCGGAAGTATGCACGTCGCCGGAAATGACGTAATGGCCGCCAGCAGTAATGGTCATGCCGCCGGCGTTCCACTGCGCCATGATGTCGACCTCAGCCGGTGTCGCGTCGGTCGAAACCGCATCCGAACCAAAGGAGCTATTCGCGTCCGCCGCCACGGCCGGCACCGGCGCAAGCGACGCCGCCAACGTAACCGACAAGCCAACGCTCGCCAGCTTGCGAATCAGACCCTTTATTTCAGATGAACGGTTTGAAAACATCTCAAATTCCTCTTTTGTCCAGCGCTTTTCGCGCCTTCCTAATAACGCAGTGCGGGGGACTCGCGTAACGCGAGCCCCCCTATCGCTCGGTTAAGCAGCGCTTCGCCGCGAAACCGAACCGTACATTAAGCTAGACCTAGAAAACGTTATTGGTCAGCAGGTTGTACATGATTGCAGCCATCGTGGAACGGTCAACCGTAAAGTTCGGACGAACGTAAGCAACGCCGGCCTCGTCAACGCCGTTGATGGCGCCGGTGTTCAGGCACCAAGCCATGGAAGATACAGCCCAGTCAGCAACGTCAGCAGCATCAGGCATATCGTTAAGCTTCTTCTGATCAGCAGCGGCAACATCTTCGCCCTTCAGGATTTCAGCAGCGTTTGCGATAGTCGCGAACAGCTCCTGGCGGCTCATGCCGTCGCCCGGGCGGAACGTGGTGCCATTGCTGTCGCCATGCATGATGCCGTTTTCAATAGCCCAGTTCACAGCACCGGTGTAGTACGCAAAGTTCTCAACGTCGGTACGACCGGTCAGGTTGAGGCTCTGCTCTTTTTTGTAATTTGCAGCAGCCTCAGGCTCGAAGAAGCGCCACAGAACAACAGCAGCCTGAGCACGGGTCAGGTTTTCGTACTTGCCGAAGGTGCCATTGTCGTAACCGGTCAACAAACCATTAGCGTTGCAGTAGTTAATGACGTTATAGCCCCAGTCGTCAGTCGTGACGTCGGAGAACGAAGAGGTCGTGACCTCGTCAGTCCAAATGCGGAACTGCGTGGTAATCTCGCCGCTGAAGGCGCCCTTGCCCGTGATGGTCACGGTAGCGTAGCCAGCCTTAACGTTGTTCGAGTAGGACACGTCGTACTCAACACCTGCGACAAGCTCGGTGCCGTCGTAGCGCACGGTCACAGCAGGGGTCAGTTCCTTGCCAGTGGCCTTCTGAGCCTGGATGTAGTCAACGGAGACGTTGCCAATAGCAGCCTCGGTCTCGATGTCAACGCTCTGCTGAGTAGCACGGTCGGTCACCTGCAGCGCGGAAGGAGCATCGGCGCCGGCGGACTCGATGTAAGCAAGGCCACGGTTGATCTGAGCCTGAACAGCTTCCTTGCTGTAATCAGCACAGTCGTCCTTGGTCCACGTGGTGCGAGCATCGGTGGATGCATCCCAGTTCACAATGCCGTCCATTGCGTTATCGACAGCGTCGGCAATCTTGTCGGCCTTGATGTGGTAGAAGTTGTCGAAGTAGTAGGCAACATAGTTGTCCTGGTCGATGTACTCAGGGTACAGGCAGCCCAGGATACGGCCGATGTTGGCAGCATTCTCGACGGAGTTCATCGTCACGCCATAGCAAGAGCCGGCACCGGGGGCCTGCTCCCCGTCGATGTAGTAAGCCTTGGCCTTCTGCTCAGCGCTCAGCGAAGCAAGCATGTCGGCCTCGGAAGCGCCATCGCGCTGGCTGCCGAACATGATCAGGTCGCACTTATCAAGGTCAGCCTTGGTGGCGGTGGTAGAGCCAATGATGGTGTTCAGCTGCGTAGACACGTTCTCGACGGTCTCCAGGTAACGGTTGGAGGAAGCGGTGCCGTCCTGCACGTTGGATTCCATCAGCGTATAGGTGCCGGTAGCGGCATCATAGTTCGTGATGAGGGCGACGACCTTCTTCTCAGCGCCGGTTGCCTTAAGCTGCGACAGAATGTAGCCCTGCGTGCCCTTGACGTACTCCTCGTACTGGGTAGCAATCTTAGTGGCGGAGCCATAACGCAGCTGCTTGCCGGTGCTGCGGGCAGCCTGGTCGCCGGCGTCGGCGATGTTGTACATCGTGTTCACCAAGGTGCTGTAGGTGCTCATGGAGTACTCAACGCCAATGGTGGTGTAGTTGGGGGCATTGTTGGCAGCGCCAGCGGCCTTAGCGTAGTCAGCGCTGTTGTAGTTGACGCCGTTCTGGTTGCCGATGATTACGTCAGGCAACAGGTTCCAAACGCCAACCTGCCAAGAGTTCTTCTCGGTGGAAGCGTAAGCGGCCAGCGTCGTGTTCGGCGAACCCATGAAGTTGGTGACGGCGGTCTGCTTGGAAGTACCATTGTAATCGTTAATCAGGTTGTACATGTACGGGTTCGGGTTCACGTTGTACTCAGAAGTGCCGAACAGGTAGTACTTCGGGTAATCCCAGCTCAAAGCGCTTGTGGGCAGGTTGGAGCCATCGAAGAACGCAGTTGCACACTCTTCAACACCAGACAGGCCCAGAATTTCCGGAGCCGGAGCAGCAGCACGACGAGCGGCAGCGCTCACGTAGTCGTCGGTATTCAGGGAGTCAGCGTAAGCCGGCACAGCCAGGATACCCATTGCGAGGCCCGTAGCAACAACTACGGAAGCAGTCCTCGACTTGAAACCAAACATCTTCTTGTCCATGAATTTCCTTTCCTTCGTTGGACAGTTTTATCGTTAAACCAGCTATTGCGCCGTTGTCCTGATGCCATCCGAATAATCGGTAACAACAGAACCGGCGCCGCACCGGTAAAACGTCTGGTAAAAGTTGTTCACGTACGTGGTGCACGTAGACAGGTCGATTGAGCCGTTCGAGGCATGGAACGCGCAGTAGGCCCATGGCGTAAGCAGATAGCTTTCTGGGGTTCCTTCAAGCCAACTACCCATAAGGCCGCTTGGGACTACGTACACGCCATAGCCCTGGCCCACGTTGTAGAACCCGTTTGTCTCATTCGCTGAAGCAATGATGTTGTCGGCGATGGACTGGCTGCGCACGATGATGGCCGGGTAGGTGCTATCGCCTACCGTCGTCCAGTTTTCGCTGCTGCCAGATCCGGCCGTCTCGCAGAACCACAGGGCCGAAGGCACGCTGCGTTTCGTGAAGAGATTGTCCAAGCCACAGCTGGTAAGCGGAAAGTTGCCAGCAGCAACAGGCGTTGTTTTCTCCGAGTCCGGCTTGCCGTATTCGTAAGCTTCGTTCACTACGCCCGCGCACTGCAAGTAGTAATCGGAGAGGATGTAATCGAGCGACGCGTTGCCACCCATGGAAAGCGCCAAGCCACTGACGACCAGGGTGTCAGTATCCGCCGAAAGGTACGACATTGACGCGTCGCTATACCTTCGCTCGGAGGTGATGGTGGTACTCATGCTGTACCAGTCGTCCACGACGGCCGTAGCCACGCGGTTCGACGAGAAATTAGTAGTGTCAGCGCCGTCGCCCTGATAGATGGCACGGCTACTCGTGCTGTTGACAAGCTTGTACGCATAGCCGCCGTTAGCGGTAATACAGTTGTTAATGGCCTCGTCGTGCATAGTCTTGTAAGTAGAGGCCATCGCAGGCGAATTGGGGTATGCGTCCTGCATCATTTCGCCAATAAGTTGCACATTGCTCACGATGGCAGAATCGGCAGTGGTGCTGTCGCCGAGCTTGTAGACCGTCATCACCGTGCAGGATACGCCCTGCTCAGCCATGGCGGCTTTCTCATCCTCGGTGAGCATGCGCGTGCCCGCTTCCTCAATGATGACATTGGGTGCAGCTGCCACAAGCGCGGCTAAGTTCGGCGTGCCGTCGTCCGACCAGCCGGCCGCTACCTGATCTAAGCTGGCAAATTCAACAGGATCGTTGGAGAACGCGCCCTTCGCCTTCATGGTGGGCGCCCAACTTTCGTTAGCCGCTACCAAAGCGCCGGTGCCGCAGAGCATCTGTACGATAGTTGCCTCGTTATTTTGCGCAGCAACCGTGGCAACGTTGCGCGGAACATCTTGTGAAGTGCCCGTATTGTCGATGGTTTGCACGTCGCCGCCCTTGCCGCCGGTCGGCGTCTGGGAGGTATCGGTTCCACCGCCGCCATCGCCTTCGATATTGCTAGCAATTTGTGGGCTTTTACCCTGATCGCCCTCTTGCGTACCCTCGGTGGCTTCGTAGGTGGTGCTGGAAACCTGCTGCTCGCGTTGCTCGGTTTGCTGTTCGGGCTCGTTGGGATTGTTGCTGTAAACAGCCTTGGTTTGCTCTTGTTGAGCCAGGTTCTCGTTTTCCGATTTGTACGTACTGTCCTTTGTCGGGTCTGGTGGCGCTGTTGGCGATTCCTTGTACCAGGGTTCTAACGACGGATCAAGCTGACCCGTTTCCTGATTGTGAATGAGTTCGTTAAGCACGTCGGTTTTCTTACAACCTGCAAGTGCAGCCGCGGAAACAATAAGGGAGATAGCGCACAAAAGCGCAACTATGTTGCGCCCGGTTCGTTTAAGATTTGTAGCGTTTCCGCTGTCTCTGTACATACAACCCTAAATAATTATCTTTTCCGAAATATATTTATGGTTAGAATTATAGCCATTTGAAAATATAGCTAGTAAGAATAATATTTTCGACACAAATTATTTCAGGTTAATAATAATAGCTGCCCCAGCCTATGCCGCGGCGCTGTTGCTCGGGTCGTAGGTGCTTCATACATTGCTGTAGGTGTAATTGCGGCCAGTCCGCTGTAGGTGTAATCGCGGCAGCCCGCGGTAGGTGTAATCGCGATGCCGAATTCGCCGTTGATGCAATTGCGGCCATCCCACCGCAGGTGCGTGGTGGAATTGCGGTGTCGAATTCGCCGTTGATGGAATTGCGGCTACCTCGTTGTAGGTGCGTGATCTTATCACGCACATTAATTCGGAGCGCCGCTAAGCGCGACAAACTCTATCCTTATGCAACTTTCCAAGGGGCTCTTGTGTCTACTTAAGCACTAGAGGCACCCTGCCAGGTAAATCGGTAGATAGGTAATCTTATCTGCCAACTCAATGTTTCCTGTATGCAATACAACAGCTTGCTCCAGATGGTAATTTTCCACCAATAGCAAATGATTGAGCGCCGCATGAGAATGGCTATTTTTGCCAGACTTCACTTCTATCGGCATCACTTCAGGCTTTGT
The DNA here is from genome assembly GCA_963619015.1 of Senegalimassilia sp. Taxonomy (GTDB): domain Bacteria; phylum Actinomycetota; class Coriobacteriia; order Coriobacteriales; family Eggerthellaceae; genus Senegalimassilia. Next base: position 25,931 of record CAVEUW010000001.1, read on the forward strand.
CGTGGCATCGATAAGGAAATCCACCTCGCCAACCTTCGCCTTGTTGAAGTAATACAACTGCCTATGCCCCGCCGCTCGAAGTTCCTGCGCGACGGCGTTTTCGAACGCTTGACCGAAATTCACTGCATCACGCATAGCCACAACTGCTTCCACATCAGCCGCAGAAAATGTCGAGAACAAAAGGCCACAATCGCTTAGGTAAAACTTGAGCATCTACCTGGGCAATCTGCAAAATTCGGATTTGAAACCGGCGAAATCCTGCAAAATTCGTATGAATGCTGATATAAGTACGATAAGCTACCAGCATTGCGGTAGTTACTTCTTGGCCGCAGCAGCAGTCCTCCCCTACCCCCAAACTTCCTGGACGATTTCCTGGATAAGTGCAACCCTACATTTTGCATAAAACACTAGGTGGCTTTATTTGTTTGGATGAAAAGAGCTTTTTCACTGGTAAGCGTGTCCGTAATTTTTTGATTATTAAATAGTTCCTCAGTAACTTTTGCATAGTCCTGCATATATCTTCATTTCTTTTTTAAACGAACATTTGTTCTTAACCTACTCTTTGTATTGTACGATTTCTTCACGCCCTACCCTACGGTGCTGAACTTTGCAAAATGTACTTTCAATTAGCTATAGATCCAATATGTCACATACATATTGCTTACCTTTGAATGACTAGCTGTATTTTTTGCTAACTGTGCAGCTACTGCACAATCACTCTGTGTTCCATCTAACGCAAATAGCCCCGATGCAATACTTTTAATATCGGTTAAACACTGCAAGGGTCGACTGCTTAACTTCAAAGCAAATTTCGATTCACTCATTTGCTTTACTTTTATAAGTGAGCTTAATTTAAGACGATCAAGCTCATACATATTTATCCAATTACTTAATCTGAATTTTGTTATCGCAGTTTTTTCGGCTTGACTCTCTTTGCCAATGACAACGAAACTGATTTTTCGCAAATCTATATTTAGCTTCGTTTTTTTCTATTTTTGTAGTCAACAACAGGAGAATATCTAGCATATTTGATAGCAAACTAATTCTCTATTTCACACCTTTGACATCAAGCTTCAATCAGCTTTTGCACAACTATACAGTCGACCTAAAACTTTCGTAATCAAACGTGTGTAGCCTTCGATTTCCCTAATTAATAAATAATGCTAAGTCTTTTATATATCACCACATTCCTATCTAATCATTTTCTACGACATTGCCTAGCAGTCTTCTTGCGAGAGATAGAAGCGCAAAACCCAAAATGCATCATTTAATGTTTCGTCTATTTGATGAATCGCTATATTTTTTCACTGTGCAGCGGCTGCACAGAAAACAATTCACCTGAGATCAGACTAGGCATACAAGAAAATTAATTATAGTTTTGAGTTCTTAAACATCTAGCGAATCTTTCTTAGCCGATTTAACAACTGTGCAGCCACTGCACAGTAGGCATATTCATTTATTCTTTCAGAACTGGCCACTAAATCAAAACCATCCACTTTGAAGGCAATCTATAAAAGCAAAAGTTAAAAGGGAGGGGAATAAAGTCCAACAGACAGTCCTAGGGGAAGAGGGAAGGGGAGAAGACCAAGGATGGAAGATCCTCCGAGCTTCACTTTCCCTACTGTGCAGCGACTGCACAGTAATCAATTTACGAATTATTGAGCGGTGCTTTTCCAACACTAAACTATCCTGACAACCCAAGCCTTCAACCTCTCAGGATTCCATGCTGCCCGATAGCTCAGCTAATTTACCCCTAGCAGGCACCGCTTTCAAATTCACACAAGCAAGTTTTCACCAAGCAAGCGGCTATCGCAAATCTTTTCCAAAACTCAGAAGCAAACTGAAAATCATAATGACAGCCCTGCATCTAATCTCCGAGCAATTGAACCAACTGCCGCCAATCTGTCTGTTTGCCTGTACGCCTGCCCAACTACTCTCTACAACCTAAGCGCTAGACCCTCGATTGGCATAACTATTGATCAATGCATGTATCTCTCATCCAACCAATACAGCATGCACAGCATCCAACCTACTCAAACCATCTAACTAACAAAAATTGTGAAATTGGCTTCACTAATTGTTATATCTCGCATAATTTGCCACCTTTTCGTGCTAAAATTGACACTGTGCAGCAACTGCACAGTACCTAAATTACATCGTACATATGTTCGTGTTATAGCTGAAAGGAGCCTCATGGCAGGCAGGAGCAAATCTCGCGGCGGCGAAAAACAGCAGCAATCTCTTTCGCTCGGTCGTGAAACGGTCGAAGAACTCGAAAAAGAAGCAGAACGTCGAGGCCTCAATAAGTCACAACTGGCCGATTTGCTGCTTAACGGCTCGCTTACGCAAGCAGTCGACAAACCCACCATCATCTCCATCATGAGCTATAAGGGTGGCGTTGCAAAAACCACTACCAGCACGTGCCTGGCAGTATGCCTTTCAGAACTCGGTTACAAAGTGCTTGTCATCGACATGGACGGTCAGGGCAACGTAAGCCAAAGTCTTGGCGTATACGACCCACGCTCTGAGGAAAAATGCATAGCAGACGTCTTATACCAGGCAACACCAAGCTCACCCCGTTTGTCGCTTCACGAAGTTATGCAGTCCACGGAATACGAAAACGTCTATTGCGTGCCTTCAAACTTCCGTTTTGCCGATGCAGACACGCGTCTAAAGGCAGAAATCGCAGGTGGCGTTGACACTCGTCTGCTCTATGCCATTGAAGATCTTATTGAAGAAACAGCCAAGGAAGGCGAGCCGAAGTTCGACTACATCATCATTGACTGCGGCCCGCGCCTTGATATGACCACGACAAACGCTATTGTCGCACTTGAGGCAGGCAATAACGCTTCGCATATCATCATTCCCATCAAGGTTGACGGCTTTGCAATTGCTGGCCTTTCCCAAACCATCGATACCATCAATCGCACGGCAAAAGAGCGCCGTCGCCTTCCACAACACTGGAAGATTCTGCAGACCATGATCGAGCGCAACACATCCGCATATAAATATGGCTGTCAGATTCTGAAGGAAGCCATTCCTAACGCTGAATATTTCAATACCAAAATTGAAAAATCAACCATTGTTCCTGAGGCAAGTCTTGCTATGGAACCGCTTATCACCTACGACCCCAATAGTAAGCCGGCAATGTCATATCGCCTGCTCGCACAGGAAATCGAGGAAATGAATGCCTAAGAAAAAGCTACAGGCGGCCATCCAAAACAAAGGGGGAGCGATGGCCAACGTTATCCCTCGGCACGAAAAGCTTACTGACGAGCAAATGCGCATCGCAGCATTTGAAGCCAGGGACAACCAGGACGCCTCTATCACCGACAAAATGGCGAACGATAATCGCCGAAACACCCTGCTTGCCGAAATGGGTTTTGACTGGTTCGACATCGAAGACCTGCAGCCAAACCCCAACAACAGCTACACCATCACCGAGGAAGACGTCAAAAACCTTGCTGGCCTTATTTACAACAGCAAGGAAATAGAGCCGCTTATTCTGCGCGAAACCGAAACAGGCGTGCAGATTATCGATGGCGAACGTCGCTGGCGCGCATGCAAACTGCTAGCCGAAAAATATGGCGATGCGTGGCGCATGGTCCCAGGTCGTTGCCATAAAATGGGCGCTATCTCCGACGAGCAGGCCAACTTCATCATGCACTCCAGCAACATCGGACAACGCAACATTAAGGCATCCGAACGGGCAGCTGGCTTTAAAGCACTTGCAGACAAGTTGGTTGAATGGCGCAAAGACGATCCGTCGCTTAAGGGTGTTAATACAAAAACCTATCTAGCTGAACACTTTGGCGTATCGGAACGTACTGCTCAGGTGCTCCTCAATATCGCTCGTAATCTTTCTAAAGAAGGTAACGACCTACTTGATGCTGGTAGCATTACACAAACACAAGCAGAGGCATTGTCTAAACTAACCAGCCCACAACAAGAAGCAGTTGTAGAGGCAGTACAAACAGGCAACCTAAACACCGACGAGATAACCGAACTCATCGACCAAACGAAGACAGCAAAGCCTGAAGAGAACGCACAGGCTGCCGTTTCTGCTGCTGTTAACAAGGTAAAAAGCAAACCTGAAAACAAAGTAGCGAAGGACGTCAACGGATACCTAAAGAGTGCACGCAACGCCCTTCGTAAAGCAAGCAAAGCAGAAGGGGAGCCTGACTTTAAGCTCATTGGTGAAATCAAGACGATGATCCGCGACATCGAACGTTCTTTGGACTAGTAAGACTGTTCCTGCATACCCAGGTCTCTGTGACAGAAGTTCCTGAAGCAAAGGATTTTGTCATAGAGGCCTTTCGTTTGATATTAAGCAATGGCCATAAGTTAGATCTGTAGAAAGAAGAAGTCGAAAGAGCTAAGGGTAAAGTAAAAGCACACTTAGCCAGATAAACAGAGGCAGGCGAATACTTCAAAGACTCGTATGACAAAAAATTGCATGTTTGGGGGTATTTCTTGTTATAACTTGCTGCATGTTCTTTGTTGTACTTTGCTATTGCAGTTTGGCTGGCGTTGCTTGGTTTTACGGTTAGCTCCTGTAGTTTTGCGCGGCGTTTATGCGCTGCTGTTTTTGCAAGGACGCTTGCAACCGTGCGCAAGGAAACGCCTACGGTTTGGGCAATTTCTTGCTGGGTCATACTTGTTGTTTGGCGTAGTTCTATAATCTTAGCGTTTCGGTCAGCTTTTGCTTGTGCGGTAGCACGTTTTGCGGCAGTGCGTTCAATTGCGCGTTTAGATTCAAAGAAGCCAATTGCTTGATTTTCGCTTTCTGTAAGACCAATGAAGTCAATTAAGCGTGCAGCACCAATAAGGTAGTAGCCTTTTTCGCCTTGGTAATTGACAACTTCGTCAACAGATTTCTCAACGCCCATAAGCTCCGATTCACACAAAGGGTCGCAAAAGCGGCTATTGAAAGATCGCAACCTTCGACGGGCGTCTTCGCGTTCGTAAATTTGCACAGCTGTGTTGTAGAACACAAAGTTCATCAGCTCGCGTGTGCCAGTGCAATCGTAATTGCGGTATGCCTGTAGCTCCATTAACTTCGCCAAACGACTCATCATTAATGGCTTGTATTGCATGATAGTTGCGCGGTTGTGTTTATGGTTGTGTTTGTGATCATGCTTGAGCTGTCGCGCGGGTGCGACAGCGGTAGCAATCTCATTTGTCAGTAAAAACTTTGTTGCAAATGATGAAAGATCAGACAGCGAATGCATAACTTCCGAAGCTGCAACTAAACGAGCCATACGACCTGCTGCTTTGTTGTAGGTGCCAGGAATGCGAGACACGCGAGAAATGTCGCCCGTTGCGCGGTCAACCGAAATGCCATCAATAGGGGAGAGCAACTTTTCGAAAACAGAAGCCATTTTACGCTGCACGGTTTCGAAAAACGCGATACTTTTGTCGTTGCGAGTACCGTTGAAATATACCGGCACAGACCGGCGCAGCACGTAGAAAAGCTGCAGCCCGCGGCCCGAATCGACAATCATGGTTGGCTCGACTAATTTGCCCGTGGCAACAGCTTTATTGATAGCCGCAAGCGTTTGATCAACAACTGTGCGCGTTTCTGTTGTATTGCGGTCGTGGCAATCAAGGTCGAAAAAGAGCGCGTTTAACTGGCGCGCAGATTCTGCACGTCGGTTCGGCGCGAAAAAACCGTTATGGGTCATGTAGTAGCTGGCGTGCGCAGCAAAGCCAAGCACGGGAAGGTTACCCTTCCTGACCGCTACATCTTCCCAGGTGTCGCACGTATTTGACGACACAATGTAATAGCTGTTGCGGTCATCATGCGTGATAAGCCGACGAAACGTTTCCCACTCGCTTTCGCGCGTAGAAACCGCCGCCGCCCCTGTCTCAAACTGAGGCATAATGCACCTATCTGCAACCTGCTACAGGTTGCAAAACGAGAAGCTATTCGGTTTTCGACAAGGGGAAATAAAGCGTGCAGAAACCATGATGCCTTGCCGGCACCTGGTTTAAGTGGTAAAATAGCGACTTGTGAGTGAGTGGTCGATACTTGATCACTTAACCTGCCCCTCAGTTGGCGCTGGGGGGTTCTTTTTTTCTCTTGTCGACGGGCACACGTGCCCGAACAGGGACATACTATAACAAAAAACAGTGCACTGTCCACCCTTATTTGTTATAAAAATCGCAGCTTCGAATGAATTTTGTTGTGGAATTGGCGTGCTGTACGCTGCATTCTTTATTGGAGCTATTGTTCCCGTTCAAGAACTTTACCCTTGTTGTTCGGTGCCTGAACGGGGTAAACTTGTTGTCAGGGTATTCCCGGACGGGCATTTTTGCTGCTTGGTGGAACAAGAATTTCTTCCAATATGGAAAATACGTGCGCGAAGGAGTAAGCATGTCTCATTCGACTAACAAGAAGCCATCAGACGCAAAAGCCGGCAACAAATCTGACGAAACATCGCTTGATCAGGCGCTTTCAACAGCAGCAGAGTATTGCGAGGCAGCGCTTATGGCCAATCCGAGCCTTACTCGTCGCGCCTTTAGCGACGGTTCTTCGAAGTCAGCTGTTTCGACTGGCGACAACGTTGCTGGCGCGGCAGTTGCAGCCGCTGGCGCGGCAGTTGCAGCCGCTGGCGTAGCTGTTGCGGCGAATATGCATACGCAGCGTGATTCTAAGGAATCCGCAGCGGAAGAATAGGTTTACATGGTTCAGGGGGAACAATGCAAGGTCCGCACCGGACGGTAAGTATTAAGGAAATCGAGTCGCGGGCCTTGGGCTCGTCGCGCCCAGTTATTGGCATTGTGCCAACATACGATCCTAACGAGGGCATTCTGCGCATGAACAATCACTATGCGCAGGCCATAGTTGCAGCCGGTGGCGCGCCTATGATTATTCCGTTTACTTCAGATGTAAGCGTGTACGAATCGTTGTTGCCACGCTTGGATGGTTTTGTGCTTTCGGGCGGGCAAGATATTAGTCCTGTTCGCTATGGCGGCGATATTACGTACGGCAAGCTTTCCGAACTGACGCCTGAGCGTGAGGAAGTTGAATATCTGCTGCTCAGTTATGCGTACCAGTTTGATTATCCGCTGCTTGGAATTTGCCGCGGTATGCAGATGGTGAATGTGTTTTTCGGCGGCACCTTGTATTTAGATTTGGAAGAGCAATTCGATGGTGTGGCGGCTATGGACGACCGTCCGCTTTCTGATTTAGGCGCTTCGGCGCCAATTGTGGCTGCGGCTGTTGCAGGTGCAGCTGCCGCTGGCGCGGCCGACCCAACGGTCACTACGCCGGCTGGCTCGCGCGTGAGCCATTGGCAAACGTGCGACTATGCCATTCCTACGCACACAGTTTCTATCATGCGTCAAAGCAAGCTCGGCGAAATTTTGGGCCGCGACCACGCTTCGGTGAATTCCATGCACCATCAGGCCGTTCGCACACTCGCGCCCAATTTGACGGCAACCGCCTATGGCCCCGATGGCCTGGTAGAGGGTGTGGAAGCCAGCGACTGCACATTTCTGATGGGCGTGCAGTGGCATCCGGAATATTTCGCCACTGAAGGTCAGCATATGGCACCGCTGTGGAAGGCGCTTATAGATGCTGCGCGCAATACGCGTTGCCGTATGGGTCGTTGCCACGATTGTTTGCGCATTGATAAGGCCGAGTGCGACTCGAATACTGCCTGGCCGGCTGTCAGTTTCGCCGACTATATTTAAGGAATACGGATGACGAATTGCGAGAATACACGCGAGCGCGTGTTGGTGGCTATGAGTGGCGGCGTCGATAGCTCGGTCGCAGCGCTGCTTCTGCGCGATGCGGGTTTTGATGCGGCCGGCGCAACCATGAAGCTATTCGATAACGAAGTTGCCGGCGCGGGCGGTTCGTGCGTGGTGGGGGAGAGCACGTGCTGCAGCCAAAGTGATGTGGAAGACGCGCGTCAGGTGGCGTTCGGTTTAGGGCTTGAGCACTTCACCTTCAATTTTATGGGCACATTCGGCACCGAGGTGATTGATCGTTTTTGCAATGCCTACCTGGGGGGACGTACGCCGAACCCGTGCATCGACTGTAACCGCTACCTGAAGTTTGCGGCGTTGCAGCGACGTCGCGCGCAACTGGGGTACGATTACGTGGCTACTGGGCACTATGCGCGCCGGGCATTCAACAAGGAAACCGGGCGCTTTGAATTGCGACGCGGGCTTGATGCGTCGAAGGATCAAAGCTACGTGTTGTATCACCTGACGCAGGACGATCTGGCACACATGTTGTTCCCCTTGGGCGAGTTGACAAAGCCCGAGGTGCGGGAGTTGGCGGCAACGCATGGTTTTGGTAACGCGAACAAGCCCGAAAGCCAGGATATCTGCTTTATCCCCGACGGCGATTACGCGGGGTTCATCGAGCGCTACCTAGGACTTGATGGGGAAGAGGGCAGCGCGGGTGCTGGCGGCGTGGCTGCTGGCGGCGTGGCTGCTGGCGGCGCTACGGTTGAAGCTGTGGATACCTCTGGGATGGATTTCGTAGGCGCGAGCGAAAGCTCGCACTGCGGCCGTAAGGCCGCACCTGCGGGCGAGGTAACCTTGTCGGCGGATGCCGCAAGTTGCGCCGCTTTCGCCCCTGGGCCGATTGTTAACACGGAAGGCAAAACCCTTGGACAACACCGCGGCCTGATTCACTACACAATTGGCCAGCGCAAAGGTATTGGCGTGGCGGCCCCAGAACCCCTTTATGTGCTGGCGAAGGATGCGGCGACAAATTCCCTAATCGTAGGCTCGCGAGCAGAGCTTGGTGTCACTGAAGTTCGGGCTTGCGACGTGAACCTAATCTCCGTGGCAACCTTAAACGAGCCCATGCGCGTCACGGCGAAAACCCACTACCGCCAGAAGGCTCAACCGGCCACCGCGGTTATGCAAGGCGACCAGCTGGTGGTTACCTTCGATAGCCCGGTAACGCGCCCTGCCGCAGGTCAGGCGCTTGTGCTGTATGACGCCGAACGCGAAGACGTCGTAGTCGGCGGCGGTACGATAGAAGGTTAGCGCGAGCTGTGGGGCTGGCGCTCATCAGCCTGCTGGTGTTGACGCTGGCACTGGCGCTGGTGCTTCGTGGCTGCGCCCCGTGGTTCGCTCCGTGTGGGGTGCGCTGCGGTTGTGCGCTGCGGTTGTGCGGCGTGGCTGTGCGCTGTGCGGTGTGCTGCGAAAGGGTAGGGCCCTATTCGCCGTCGCGAGAGGCATATTGGTCGATGTTCCATGCTAAATAGAGCGGCAGGCTTGTGGTGTGGGTGTTCTCGCACATGTTGGCCCCGAGGTTTTTCTCGGACATTTTAAACCCGTAGGTTGGCTTGTATGTCTTACAGAACTGTCTATAGCTTTTCGCTTGGGTGTTGTCGCCTGACTTAACTTCAACAGGTACAATGCTGCCATCTAACTCGTAAACAAAATCGACTTCAGCGCTATTCCCTGATCTCCAGAAGTATGGCTCCTTGCCTTGCGAGACAAGTTCTCCGAGCACATAGTTTTCCGCAAAGGCCCCTTTAAAACGCCTGTAATTTTCGGCATCCCCTATGACGGTTTGCGCTGAAACCCCAGAACGTGTCCGCAGAAGACCGACATCGCATAGGTAGACTTTGAAGTATGTTCGGTTAGCAAATCCGGAAAGTGGAAGTTCTGGCTTTTCGACCAGACAAACTTGCCTGATGAGCCCTGCGTCGGAGAGCCATTGCAGCGCGTCCTCCAGGTCAGCTGATCGTTTTCCCGCCTTTACGTGGGAAAATACGAATTTATTGTTCTCCTTTGCCAGCTGCACCGGCACTGAGTCCCAAATCCAGCGGATTTTAGGCACTTCCGAAGTGGGGGCATGCTTCGAGAAATCGTCGGCGTAATCTTCCAATATTTCCCGATGCACCTGCTCGACAGCGTCGATGTCTTTCGTGCTGACCCATGTGGCTACTGCTTCGGGCATTCCTCCAACGGCGTAAAAGCTTTTCAACAGTTTGCTTAATGGTAGAGCATGCAATTCAGGAAGCGGCCGGTCAGAAGGCCAATTGGAAAGCGCTTCCACAAGGTCACTCTGCCCGCATGCGATGACGAACTCCTTGAAGTTCATGGGATAGAGGCGCATGCGGTTCACTTTTCCTACCGGGAAGGAGGTGTTATCGCGTGCGAGCGCTACGCCTAAGAGCGAGCCCGCGCACACAACGTGAAGCTCGGGCATGTTCTCGCAAAAATATTTGAGTGCCGTTATGGCTTTTGGGCACTGTTGTATTTCGTCGAAAAAGAGCAGGGTTTCACCTGCGGTAATTTTTTGCTTTGTGAGAAATTCCGTTTCGGAAATAATGCGCGAGACATCGAAGTCGTATTCGAAAATTGCTGATGCAGTTTCCGTTTCCTCAAAATTGAGATACACGAGATTTTTGAAGTGTTCTTCGGCGAATTTCTTAAGAATGTAGGTTTTGCCGCATTGTCTTACGCCGGTAATTATGAGTGGCTTTCGCCGCGGATTGTTTTTCCATGCTACGAGGTTTTTCGTTATTTCGCGTTGCATTTTTTCTCCCGAAACTCGTGCCGGTTTTGCAGTAATTATTGCAAAACTCCTATGACTTTTGCAATAAAAACTGCAAAACTCCTACGACTTTTGCAGTTTACAGCGGAAGGTTATCTAAGCACGGTTGCTGGCGCTCCGAGCGCCGCCAAGAATTTTCGGCTTCGTATTATCGCCGGTTTAGTGTTGCCGTTAGCTGGTTTTGCTCTCTGCCGCCAGCCGACGTTAACGGATTGTCGCTGTTTGTTGCTGTAAAATCGACCCGTGGTTAACGTTGCGGGCGCGCGGTTTTATGTGCGTTTGCCGGCGTTCACGAGTGCTCGCCGGCACTCTTGCCCTCGCCGCATTCGCAATCGCTCGCTACTATGTTTACCCGCATTTGGCCGGAAGGCTCCTTATGGATATCGATTACTTGCTCATACTGCAAAATTTTCGCGAAACGTGTCCTGATTGGTTCACATCCATCATGACGGCAGTCAGCTCGAGGATGTTTATTATCATCGGATTTTTGCTGCTGTGTATGGTGTATTGGGTGGTTGATCGCCGCGCAGGTAAGGTGCTCCTGTTCGGCACGATTCTGGGCAATTTCGTGAATGGCCTGCTAAAACTTATCTTCTGTGTGTACCGCCCCTGGATTCGCGACCCGCGCATCGTGCCATACGGCAACTCGATGTCCGGCGCGACCGGCTATTCGTTTCCCAGCGGGCATACCACCTTTGCGACCACAATGTTCGGCGGACTTGGCATTTGGCTGTGGAAGCGCCGCAAGGTTGTTTCGGTGGTGTGCTTCATTTTTGTTGCGTTGGTAATGTTTTCGCGTAACTTCTTGGGCGTTCATACGCCGCAGGATGTGCTGGTGGGGCTTGTGTCGTCGCTGTTGGCGATGTGGATTGCCTTCAAAATAGAGAAATGGACCGACGAGAACCCCGACCGCGACAAACCCGTAATGGTTGTTGGGCTTATCGTGTCCGTTGCTGCTGCGGCATTTTTCCTGCTGAGGCCATACCCTATGGACTATACGGCAGACGGTAGCTTGCTGGTTGACCCTGCGAAGATGGTGGGCGATTCTTTCCAGGGCGTCGGCATGCTGGCGGCTTATGTTGTGTGCCGCTATTTCGAGCGCCGCGGCTTCGCGTTCGATGAGTTGCTTGATAGGCGTACACGCCTTATTGTCGGCGGCCTTGCGATTATTCCGCTGGCTGCGTGGATTGTTGTTACGCTTACGGTTTTGAAATCGACTGTCGGTGCGGTCGCGGGCTATTTCCTGGGCTTTGCTGGCGCAGTGTTTTACCTGATGATCGTTGTGCCTAAGGTTATGGAGCTGGTTTACCGCCGCCGCCAGAAGGCGTAAATACCTGCATCTGATGCGGGATGTTATCCAAGCGTTAATGCAAGTGCTACGAGCGCTGCCAAGAAGGCGAAGTTCATGCTAAGGAATAACCGCAGGTAGTGGCCTTTTAGCTTCGGATAGGCAATGGCAACCTGCCGGTAGGAGATAAGGCTCGCCATCGACGCAACAAGCGTGCCCAGCCCGCCGATATTGACGCCTACGAGCAGTGCCGCCCAGTCGCTTGTGAAGCCTGACAACATGATGGCGGCGGGTACGTTCGAAATCACCTGGCTTACTGCGGCGCCTACGAGCAGTGCGCGGCCGTCAACAAGCGCGGCCACTGCTTCGCGCACCGCGTCTATGCGCGCGATGTTCCCCACGAAAATGAAGAACGCGACAAATGTGAGCAGCAGGGCATAATCGACATGGCGTAGGGCGCGCCTATCGAAGGCGAGCGCCAAAGCAAATGCGACAATAACGGCCACGCCAACAGGTATGATGCGTGCGACGCAGAGCAGACATACCGCGATGATTGCCGCCCATGGCGCCACGCTGCGCACGCTAATCGAGCTTTCGGGGGTTGTGTGGCTTGCTCTTTCAATTTGTTTATCGTTGGGATTGGTTTGCTTGCGATTGCGCAGCTCAGCGACTGTGATAGCTGCCACAAGCAGCGCTAGTGCCAGCGCAGAATACGGCGCCATTGTTGCTATTAGATCGGTTGGCGCCATGCCCGACACACTAAGCAGGTAGATGTTTTGCGGGTTGCCAATAGGTGTGAGCATGCTGCCCGTGTTCGCGGCGATGGTCATGCAGACGATGGCGAAAGGCAAGCGCTGCACGAGGTTTGCCTGTCGCAAGGCGGAAAGTGCGAGTGGCACGAACGCGACTAGCGCAACGTCGTTGGTGACTACCATGCTGGCGAAGAACGTGAGCGCTGTCAGCGCTGCGATAAGTGTGGCGCCGTTGCTGCGGATGCCGGCGTCTTGGTGGCCTTCAGCCTTGCCGCTTCGTAATGACTGGATGCCGTCGTGTCGGTGGCTTTCGCCTTCGCTGTCTTGGGGTGTATGGGCACCGCCGCTTCGGGGCGCTTGGGTGACTTTGCTTTGGGGTGCCTGGGCTTCCGCGCCTCGGGATTCATGCGCGTCGCGTCGGCGGCCCTCGCCTTCGCCGGCCTGGCACGCACGCACGAGGGCGCGACATGCCCGTGTCAGCACGCCTGCATTCCCTAAGCCCGACGTGGCAACCATCAGGGAAAACAGCAGCCCAATCGTTCGCCAATCAATGTAAGTTGCGTATTGCGCGTCGGGTGGTACCACCACGCATGAAGCGGTCGCGAGCACGCAGGCGATTGCAAGCACTGCATCGCGCCGAAAGAAGTCGCGCACACGCCATGCTACGTTTTTGAGGTTGCTCATGTGCGCCTTTCTTGGTTATTAGTTAGCGTGACTAGTCTACGCGATTTGTTAAGAATTTTCGGCTTCAAAAGTCTGTCGCGCCTGTGAACTGCCTCCCATTTCTTTGACGGCGCTCCCTAATACGGGCCGAGCTTTCGTTCGAACCTACAAAAAAATGGCAAATGAACTGCGCAAACAATTCGTAGGCGTTTGATCTTATCGAACGCGATGGCAATGCTAGATACCCGAGATAACGCGGCAACAGGAAAACAGCATATGACCTGCGGAAAGACTTCGTGGGTGCGAGCGAAAGCTCGCACATCGATAGGCGCTCGCGCAGCGAGCGACACATTTATAGTTATCGCCGTTTGCGCGATTTTATCTGTTGTATGCAGCATCATTGGTCTTGCCCGAAAAGGTAAGTGAAAGGTGTTCTAGAAAAGAACTAAGCCGGGCTCTGACCAAAGAACACCCGGCTTAAAACAATCTACGATGCCGCCCGGTAGGCCGGGGCACCGCACCCCGTATTTTACACGCCCGCGTACGCCTTCGCAGCGTGATTTTCGTCGTTTTGCCCGTGTACATCGCAGTGGCGGAGGGCTAACATTGTTGGTGTGAAAAGTTGTCATTTGGGCAACGAAAAAGGTGCCATCTGCGCAGCAAACCCTTACGGAAGGGGCACTATGAGAAAGCCGTTGACTGCTATCTTAAACGCCTTTCTGGCTATAACGTTGGCGTTCGGTCTGACGCCCGCTTCTGCGTTCGCGTCCGTTAGTACGTCCGGCGTCTCGGCGACCGGCAGTGGCGAGGTTGGCGCCTCGACGACCGGCAGTGGCGAGGTTGGCGCCTCGACGACCGGCAGTGGCGAGGTTGGCGCCTCGGCGACTAGCAGCGGCGCGTCCGGCTCTACGAAGACCGGCACATACACGCATAGCAAAACTGCCACCAGCAACGGCGTGACCTTCACCGTCGAGTGGAATGACCCCGTGGCTGGCCAGGAAACCACCTTCCACGTATCTCAAACAGGCGGAAGCAGCGTGGCGAAAGCCCGTATGGACGTGCCTACCTACTATGATTCCGATGGGAGCGGTGCTGAAAGTGTATGCGATCCCAGCCGCAACGGGTGGGGCACCTACTACACGCTGGGCAGCGACGGCTACGACTTCACCTTCGATTTCACTGCCAGCGGTCGCTATTACATGCTGTTCTACTTTATGGACACCGAAAACAGTGTGTATTATCTGCGAACTAACTTCTTTATCACCATCGACGACGCTGATCACCCGGCCGTTAGCACTATCGTGGCGAACGCCGTGGCCCAAGCTCAGGCCGCCACCGCCAGTTCTGCCAGTCCTGAATACGACATGGCGCTGTGGCTGCACGACTGGGAACTCAAACAGCTTGATTATGACTATAGTTTGAACTACTGCAGCGCCGAAAGCGGCCTCACGCGCGGCAAGGGTACCTGTGAGAGCTTCCAGCGCATCTACCAGAAGCTGCTCACCGCCGCGGGGCTGGAAAACGCCCGCATGGAGGGCAACGGGCACACATGGAACGCCGTGAAGATTGACGGCAAGTGGTGCCAGGTGGATGTGAACTGGGACGACGATAACGGCGCGAACAGCGCAAGTTACGGCTTCGACGCCACGCATTTGTACTTCGGCTTGACCGACGAGTTGATGGCCGTAGCTCACAGCGATCACGCCAAGACGTATCAGGCCGATGGCTACACGTATCGGAGCACCGACTTGTCCAACAACTACTTTGTGCGCAGCGGCAAGGCGGCCGAGTGGGCCAAGGCTTACGCCGATCGCATTCAGGCGCAGCTCGATGCCAAGGCTGAGAGCTTTAGTTTCGCCTCTGACAATGCGAGCAATCCGCCTAGCATCTGTGGAATTCAAAATGCGATTGTTGCTTATGCCGTTAACCAGCAGGAATGGAAGGCCAGTGATGGGTCCAAGGCTACCGTAACCGCCATCAGCAATGTGCAGACGGCGAGCAATACTAGCTGGACGGCCACCTACGATTTTACGGCGGAATACACCGAGCCGGCGCCCGAGCCTGCGCCGGAGCCTGAGCCTGAGCCTGAGCCTGAGCCAGAACCGGAACCGGAGCCAGATCCCGAACCTGCGCCCGCGCCCGAACTGGATCCCGAGCCTGCGCCTGCCCCTGAGCCGGATTCGACACCAGCGCCTGATCAGACGCCTGTCCCACAGCCGACGCCTGACCAGACGCCTGCGCCGACGACGTACAACCTCGCTCAGGGCATGTTGACGCTTGCCTCTGGCTCGGTCGTTTACATGGGTCGCGCTGTTGAGCCGACTGTTATGGTTACGGTCGACGATAAGACGCTTGTCGCGGGTACCGACTACACGGTGGCATATTCTGACAACAATGGCTTCGGCACCGGCAAGGTGACCGTCACGGGTAAAGGCAACTATGCTGGCACGTTGACGGCGGACTTCGAGATTATCTCCGAGGTTACGAAGGTGTTCTCCGACGCGCCCATGAATGAGTGGTATGTCATATCCGGTGCTCTTGATTATGCCTACGCGCATAAGCTGATCAGCGGTTATTCTGGCACAAACCTAGTGGGCGCATATGAGCCTATCAAGCGCCAAGATGTTGCTGTCATTCTATGGCGCATGGCTGGTGAGCCTGAAGTTGCTGCGGGCGATAGCTTTGAGGATGTCAACTACAACGACTACTACGGACCTGCTGTGCGCTGGGCACGTGCAACTGGTGTCATCAATGGCTACAAGGACGCCGGCGGTGCCTACCGCACCTTCGGTCCGTCTGACCTAGTCACCCGCGAACAGTTGGCCGCGATGATTGCAAACTACGCCGAGAAGATTGGCGGAATGACTGTTGCCAGTGATTGCGCGAAACTTGACGCCCTGCCGGACGCGTCGTCTGTCGACGATTGGGCGCGCACGTCTGTTGGCTGGTGCATGGATAACGGCATCATGAACGGTATGAGGGTTGAAGGTGTACCTTACGCCAAGCCCTTCGACAGCGCCTGGCGCGCTTCGATGGCCTCCATGGCAACCGCCCTTCATCGCGACGTGCTCAAGCTGGGATAGGAGAAGCGGCCCTTTAGCGCAATGCCTTTGGGACAGTGGGGACAGCCCCCACTGTCCCACGGCGACTGCCCCAAGCGTCCTCCCACGCCTCGCGCCTTCGACGCTCTGCGTGAGAAGCCTGTCGCGCCTTCGGCGCTCTCTAATACGGGTCGAGCTTTTGCTCGACCCCACGAAAAACAGCAAATGACCTGCAGTAACAATTCGTGGGTGCGAGCGAAAGCTCGCACAGTAATAGGCTCATCGAGCTAGCGAGCGTGAATGCGACCCCTCCCTTGATGAATTATGTAAAATTAGCGATTGACATGCAGTTTTCTTTCTGGGCCTGACCGGTTAATTGTTTGCAACCGGCTGAATCCCGTGTAGGTTGATTGTGTTAGTCATCCATGTTCGATTCGCGGGCGATGTAGATGGGGCGGCGCTTCGTTTCAAGATAGGTCTTCGCCAGATACTGGCCAAGCACGCCCAAGCACATGAGCTGCATGCCGCCCAGGAAAGCGATAAGGCACGCGGTGCTGGGCCAGCCACCAACCGGGTCGCCGAACAGTAGTGTCTTCACCACAATCCAGATGATGGCCAAAAGCGCGACCAGGCATACGACCAGACCGACAACCGATGCCATCGCGAGCGGGGCTGTGGAGAATGCGGTGATGCCGTCGAGCGCGTAAACGAACAGCGACCAGAAGCTCCAATGCGTTTCACCGGCGATGCGTTCGACGTTTTGGAACGGCAGCCAATGGGTACGGAAGCCCACCCAGCCGTAGATGCCCTTCGAGAAGCGGTTGTACTCCTTCATGGACAGGATGGCGTCCACCATGCTGCGCTTCATCAGGCGGAAGTCGCGGGCGCCGTCGACGATGTCCGCATCGGACATTTTGTTGATCAGCTTATAGAACAGACGCGCGAACGCGGATCGGATAGGCGGCTCGCCTTCGCGGTTCACGCGGTGCGTGGCGACGTTGTCGACATCCTGGGTTTGCAGCAGTTCGTACATCTGCGGCAGCAATTGGGGGGGATCCTGCATGTCGGCATCCATTGTGGCCACGAAATCGCCTTTCGCATGCTCGAGGCCGGCGTAAAAAGCGGCCTCCTTGCCGAAATTGCGCGAGAAGGAAAGATAACGCACGTCGAAGTTCCACGGTTCGGCGGAGGCCTGCTTCGCAGCGGACTGCGGGGCGGAAACGGCTTGCTGCGCGGAAGCGGCTTGCTTCGCGGCGGCTTCGCGCATGATGTTCAGCGTGTTGTCGCGCGAGCCGTCGTCGATGAGGACAACCTCGAAGGCAAGGTCGGAAGCGTTCGGCCAGTTGGCGATAACGTCGTTGGTTGCCTGCAGGAACAGCGGCAGGCTTTCCTCCTCGTTATAGCAAGGAACAACAAGCGAAATAAGCGGCAAAACAATCTTCTTTCCTTTGGATGCAATCGCTAAGTATTTTATCCCAGGCCTCGCAGGTCCCGATCCCTACCTCAAAAAACACAGGGCCGAGCGTCAGCATACCCGAAATCCAGAGCCCCATGCATGAAAAAATATACAGGGTTGACTCTCAAGGCGTCCTTCGCATCAACCATCACGGCCACTCAAGACACGCGCGCGAACCCGTCGGTATGATGGCGAGGGCAACCGAGGCAGTAGGTGCAGACCACACCAGGCTCGCTTGGGGCGCGCGCCGGGGATTCCCCTTAGGACATGGCCCCGGTAGATACGATGATATATAAAATATTTACGGAAGTAGGTGTTTGATCTTATCAAATGCAATGGCAACGCCCGATACCCGGGATAACGGGACAACATGGATTGACCAGGTGGTATTAGGAACAAAAGTTCCGCCACAACACACTAAACAACACGGCAATAATTCGCCATGGCTCTTCCATATAAGAACAAATGTCCGTATAATGAAGGGTGCGGTGTTTCGCTTACCGGTCGGCCTTCATGCGAATGGAGGTGATGCCAATGGATACTCAAACAGTCATCGCGGTTTGCGCGATTTTATCTGTTGTATGCAGCATCATTGGTCTTGCCCGAAAAGGTAAGTGAAAGGTGTTCTAGAAAAGTCTAGCCGGGTTCCCCGCTAAAGCAACCCGGCTAAGTCATAACTACGATGCCGCCCGGTAGGCCGGGGCACCGCACCCCGTATTTTACACGCCTGCGTACGCCTTCGCAACTAGCCAGCGCCGACTGTGTAAGGTAAAAGCACCTCACGCCTTGAGGCAAATATCACCCTTTACGATTGCAGTAAAAGCGCAAACCCCCTGCGGCTTGAGCGGTCTTGATTTGCAAGGGGTATGGGGGAGTCAAGACCGCGCAAGTAGCAGGGGGTTTGAGATAAGAGGGCGTTCGCTTTTCGTCAGAGCTAACGCTGGCGAAAACGACAGGGTTAGCTATCCGGCGTTTACCTTTCGGCTGCGCCAGCAGTGGCGACGGAAAGAACGACAGGGCTTGCTATTCGGTGGAGCCCGGGGCGGGAGGGTAAGCCCCGGGCTTTCATCAGCAAGTACTGCGTCAGCGGTTTCGTCGCCGGCTGATCTGTCGCTAACAGCTAAAGCGCCAGCGGATCCGTCGCCAACAGGCTTGGCACCAGCCGGTACAGTGTCAGCGGATTTGTCGCTAACAGGTACAGCGCCAGCAGGTACAGCACCAGCAGTTTCGTCGCCGGCAACTCCGTTGCCAACACGCCTAGCGAATCAAGAAAAACTAACAGGTTTTTCTTGCTGCGAATTCGCTAGAAGATGCCGAACATCGAACCGCCTCCAAGGTAGAACACGACGCGCAAGGCAACGGCGCCGACAACAGCACAAGCCGCTGCTGCAATACCGTAAACCTTCCAGTTGCCGCTCTTCTTGCCCATGTAGGCACAAACAATCGGTGCAATGCAGCCAACGATAATCATGATGAGCGTTGGCACAAGGCTATCCGCGCCAAAGATATTCATCCCTGTTGCTGTGATGTCCTTCATCGGGTGCGTCAGGTCATAGTAGTTGCCTACCTGGCTGACGTGCGCCATGTTGATGGTTGCAGCAGCGGCAATGGAAGCTACCGCGTTGATAATCGCGCCAATAAACATCGGCTGACCTAAAGTGCTTGCATCTTCGCCAACGTAATGGCAGATAACCGCCACGGTCGCAGGTCCCATGATGCACGATGCGCCTAGCAGCGAGATAACCCAAAGAATGTTGCACCAGGCAGGACGTGCTTCCATCATGTAGGAATGACCCATCACAACCACGAGCACGACGCTGAAAATGATGGCGAGCCATGCAGTCCAAGCCGGAACAGAGCCATCGTTTTTACGCAGCATACCCAGGTAAATCAGAGCGACAATTGCCAAAATCACAATAGCGATAAGTTCTTGCGTGATGCCTGAAGTAATGTGACCAAATCCGTTAAAGATTCGCTCCCAGTGCTGCAGGTGGAAGAATACCGCCACGCCGCCAATTACCAGAAGTACTGCTGATGTAATCCAGCAGGGAAACTGTGCTTTCTTTCCAACGCCTTTAATTCCCAGATATGCCTGAGTGGCGAAGGTGCCTGCGCACCACGCGACGAACGTGGTGAACAGAATAAGAGGCCATTGCAGTTCCATTATTCGTCCCCCTTCCATTCACGGCCGCGCAGCACGAATACAAAGCTTGGATCGTTGCCGGCGTTGGGTAGATGATGTACCTCGGAAGATTTATCGTAGCTTTGCCCGAGCTCGCCAAATGTAATACGGTTGCCGGTGAACAGCTGGTTGTATCCGAAGTCGTTGTTTTCGCGGTCTGCCTTATAAGCGTTACGTGGGGCCTCGAAGTTTTCGATGCCTTTGTCAAGGTCGCCGAAGAAGCGTGCGCGACCACCGCACTGGGCGACGCACTGAGGTAGACCGCCTTGGCTGGTCAGCTGTTCGCACAATGTGCACTTTTCAACTACGCGTTCTTCCTCGTTGAGGTAACGAACATTGTAGGGGCAAGCCATTGCGCAGAACTGGCAGCCAATGCATTTGCCCTTGTCAATCTGAACGGTGCCATCTTCCATCTTGTGGCTTGCGCCCGTTGGGCACACCTCGACGCATTTCGGCTTTTCGCAATGCTGGCACTGAACAGGCAGGTAATACATGTCCACGTCGTTGGAGTTCTTGTAGTCCTTGCGCTTATAGGGGCCGATGCGCAGCATTTTGTTCCAGTAAGAACCGACCGGTACGCCATTGATTACCTTGCAGGAAACCATGCATGCCATGCATCCAACGCAACGGTTAAGGTCGGTAAGAATTGCAAACTGTGTCATGGTTTACGCCTCCTTTCGGATGTCGTAATCGGGCAACCATTCCTTCAGGCGTGCGTCCGAAGAGTCGGCGATAATTTGCGTGCCGTCCTCGGTTGCGCAAGGAATAATCTTGCCGTCTGGGCAGTTTTCGGCCGTAGCCTTATAGATCTTGCAGCGCACGCCACGCATGTGCGTTGAGCTGATGAACTTGTCTGCACCCTCGGGGTCCCACAGACATTCTGCATTCGACAGCTTAAAGCCATGCGTTGGGGCAGGAAGTTCGGGGAACCACCAACCGTGTTCGGCATTGGCCCAGCCAGGGGCAATGCCTTCGTATAGGTCGACGCATTCGCGAATCTTTGTGCAGTACTGTTTGCCCAAATCGGAATGTGCTTGCACTTCGATCCAAGCCCAGTCGCCCTGCTTTAGGCCAAGTTTTTCGGCGTCTGCGGGGTTGAGCTCTAGGCGCGGCACAGGCCACAGCTCGCGGCACCATGGCAGCTGCCTGTTCTCGGAGTGGAAGTATACCGGGATGCGGCGGCCGGTCGTCAGGATGATCGGGTACTCTTCCTTAGCTTCATCGGAGTCCCATTCGCCTTCAGGTGCCGACACGCATGGCTCGTAGTTCGGCATGATTTCCTTCATGACATCGAACTTGCCGGGCGTGAATTCGTTGGCCTTGTCCAAGCAGTAGGTCTCGAACATGATTGACCAGATTTCAACCAAGCCGGACGGGGTCGGGCAGCCGAAGTTCTTTTCGGTTGGTGTGCCGTCATCGTTCTTCGACCAGGGGGCTGCGGTGCAGGCGTCTTTACCCATACGCATCCAACCGGTTTCGAAGCGGCGGTAGGTGCCCCAGCGATTCGGTTCAAGAACCTTAGCGTTGAACCAGCCATGCTCCTGGAAGTCATCGACGTAATCCTGCATGTGCTGCCATTTGCAGCCAGGGTATTTGTCGCCGAAGCCGTCAATTTCGTTGTGGGCGCGGAACCAATCTTCCATACGCTCGTCGGAATCGTAGGCACCCGGCGCGTCACCCTTGATATTCGTCCAGGTGCCGTTGGGGTTGCCTTGCTTTTCGAAGGACTCGAAAATCAGGCGGTTGACGTCGTAGTCGAACTTCACGTCGGCCGGCGGATCAACCGCGCGGCAGGTCATACCGATGCCGCCGGAAGCGCCCTGCGACACACGGATGTTGTTAATTTCCAGCCAGTGTGAAACAGGCAGGCAGATATCGGCCATTTCGGTTGAGGGGTGGTGGAACATGTTCATGTCAACCCACATGTCAAGCGACTTCAAGCCTTCCCATGCCATGTTGGCGTTGCCTTCGTTCATGAAGCTGCCGGCCTCGTTGATGCCCGCACGGATGGGGTAGGGGTCACTGGTCAGGATAGCTTGGTACATGCTGGTGACGTCACACCATTCGTTGTACAACGCCGTGATGGGGTACTTGTCGGCACCGACCATGTTTTTGTAAACATCGTACTGGTCGGGTAGGTTTGTCATCTCATATTTCGGCACAGTGCCCTCATACATAGGAGGCAAGCTGCCAAGGCCGGAAAGAACATGCTTTACCGCCTGCGGCATGTTGGTGCCGGGTGCTGCGGTTGCCTGCTCGTCTACCGGCGTGCGGGAAAGACCGCGGTTGCCGGCGGGGCCGTCGAAGTTGCCGGTGGTGTAGCTGAGGTTTAGAACTGCGCGAACAGTTTGCGTGCAGTTGCCTTCCTGGTCAGGGGAAAGGTTTAGATGGATGCCGCCGTTGCCATAGTTTTGGCCCTCAGGGCGCGTTGCCCAAGCAAGGCATGCCTCCTCGATCAGCTGCGGGTCAAGACCGGTGATCTTCGAGCACCAATCAGTCGTGCAATCCTTAACGGATTCAACCAGATACGACCAAACGGGGCGCACAGTATGAACGCTGCCGTCTGCAAGCGTTACCTGGTGGCTGCCGGTCATGTCGAAGTCGATGCCGGCTTCTACAAGCTCGTTGTAAGACAGCGGCGGAAGGTAGCCCTCTTGTGAGGTGCCTTCGTAAACAACTTCCATCTGATCGCGAGAGGGCGCCGTGTGGTGGCAGCCTTCCCATTGTGTCTCGTCGGTGTCCCAGTAAACCAGACCACCTTGGCCGTCATTAGCCTTTTTATTCCAAGCCATAAAGCGACGGCACGAACCGCCTTCTTGCAGATCGGATTCCTTAAGCAGGCGCGTCTTTAGTTTTTCGCCGGTTAGGTCAGGCATGACTTGGACATTAGTAGAAAGCGTGTGATAACGACCGCCGGTCGGCTCCATGTCGTCGACAACAAGAATGGGGCTGTTTGTCCAGCGCTTAATAAACTCCCAGTCCACCAGGTCGTGCTCGATAATAATGTGCTGCCAGCAAAGTGCCAGTGCGCCGTCGGTGCCAGGCTCAAGATTTAGCCAGTAGTCAGCTTCTTTGCCGGAACCTGATAGACGCGGGTCGATACAAATATGGACGTCGGCTTCGGTCATCTTGTCGACGATGTTACGGCAGCTGTCGTCGTAGTTTGAATTCTCGGGTGCGGTACCCCACTGTACATAAACGCGTGGTCCGTCACGCAGGGCAAACCACGGTGCGCCGTCAACGGAGCTGATCCAGCCCATCAGGCGGCGGGGGCCTTTACAAATAGAAGAGGCCACGCGGGCATTGGGACTATCGAACAGCCACTTGTAGAAGGCGTAGGGGCCGTACACCCACTGACGCGACGTACCGCACATGCCGAAGCATGCTTGGCCGCCATACTTTTGGATTACTTCGTTGAAGCCCTTACCGATGGACTCCATTGCTTCGTCCCAGCTGATGCGCACCCAGCCCGGATCTTCGCCTTTGGGGTTAGTGCGGCGAAGTGGGTGATAAATGCGCTGCGGGTGGTAGCACGCCTGAAGTGAGGCCTGACCCTTCGAGCAATGGTTGCCCGAGGACTGGCTGGACGATTGGTCGCCCTCTGTTTTGATAACTCGTCCATTTTGGACGGTTACCCAAACGCCGCATTCCATTTTGCCGCAACCACGGCAGCAGGAGCGAATGCGTTTGATTTCGGATGCTTCGGCTTGGCTTGTTGTGTTTTCCGCAAGCGCCGTTCCGGTGGCGTTTGATCCAATTACGGCCGCCGCCGCGGTTGCTGCGGACATCTTTGCGAACGTGCGTCGCGTGATGTTCAGCTTTGCCATGCTTTTCCTCCTTTGCTCCCTCGTCTTTGCCGGGAGGAGGTTCGCATGTTGCGATGCTGGTGCGTGGCGAAATGCTGCGCTGCATGTTGTGCTGTTGCATGTGCTGCGTTGCATGTTGTGCTGCCGCGCGTAGCTTTCGCTTAAAACCGGGTCCCCTCCCGTGTCGAATCCCCTTGACTCGACAAACCCGAGTATGGCGAAAATTGCCTTGTTATACATCATGCAAGGAATTGTAAATTTGTATGAAAGTGCTGCATGAGGTGTCTACTATGTTTTGCATGATATTAAGAAAATACCAGGTCAAATATGTATGAGTTGTAATTGAGGCCAAAAATGCCAAACTGAAGGCTGGTGTACAATTAATGGCCGGGGAACATAGACATGGGGGATGTTATGCCGACTAGTTTTATTGAATTTTCGCTAGATTCTGATGACGTTGCTGACAGCGTAAACGAGCATCCAATATCGGCTTTTATTGGGCCACGCGTTTGGGGCTTTGGGCTTATTCGTGCGTGGGTGTACCTTATGTTTTTAGGTATGGGCGTTGGTGTGCTTACTCAAGTTAACGACGCCTATGCGCCAACGGTGTATTTGTGGTCTTCCATTGCATTAACTATCACATTGTTTTCAGGCGCGTTGGCACCAGAGCGTCTTGAACTTGTGCTACTAAGCCTGCGTGGTCAGATATTTGCCATTGTATTAACTGTTATAGGAACAGTGTTGGCTTTGCTTGCATTTTTTGTTCCGTATGCGGCAGATCCTTTTGCTGTGGCGGGTGGTGTGGCGACAGGCGTTGGGTCTGGTCTTATTCACCTTGGGTATGGCGAAATTCACCGCGATCATCCGCCTTCAGAAGTTGGCATCGAAGTGCCTATGGCGGTATTGGTGGCGGCTGTTCTATTTGCAGTTATATCAACGATGCCTTATGTGGTACAGGCCGTGGTGGTGTCGCTTTTGCCTGTTGTGTCAGGCGTTATTATGGCAACGCAGCAGCGTTCGCTGAGCGAGGCGCAACTGCGTGCGTCGCTTAAGGTTCGTAGTGGCCTTATCCTGCCAACCCCGAAATTAATTGTGCGTGTGGGTTTGTGTGCCTGTGGCATAGGTCTTGCTGATGGCATTGCAAGACAGGTATTTATGTCAATCGCTGGGGTTTCGTCAGTTGAGTATTATCATCCGGCAATGCTCACAAGCAGCGTAATTCTGGCGGTTATATTAGTTGGCTTCGAATTGTTGCGTCGTGACAACACGTTTCGGGGGCTGTATAAGCTAATTACTTTTGTTATAGCGGCGTCGATTGCGTTTATGCCGTCGTTGGTTGGCCTGCCCGATTATCTGTGGCTCGGCCCGCTTATTACGCTTATCGGCTACAACGCCTTTAATGCGTTCGTTTGGATTTTGCTTTCCGATCTTACTTACAATTTCCGTCTATCAGCTGCGGCAACGTTTGGCATGGGATGGGGAATGCTCACGCTTGGAAGTACAGCGGGTCAGATGCTTGGTGCATCGTTGAGTTCTTCAGGCATGCTGGGCCCGCAAGTAATCAGCTTAATTGCGGCTGTAAGTACTCTAGGAATTTTCGCTGTGTGTTTGTTTGTGATGAAAGACAACGACCTGGTTGATATTCAAGATGCACAAGCGATGGTTGAGTCCGTTGGTCTGAGTATGGGTGACGATGGCTTTATGAACAACGATAACTCGATTGGCGAATTTGTTTCCTTAGGGGATGCGTCTTCTACAGTTGAGTCGGAATTTACAAGCGAAGAAGAACCTACTAGCGGGTATGACAAGAAAACTGCAGCTATCAGTGAAGATACAGTGCCACATGACCAGCCCAACAATCAAGATCAGCGCGCGCCATTTCGCGAGCGCTGTACGCGTCTTGCACGCGAATGTGGCTTGACGCCTCGCGAAACCGAGATTCTGATTTTGTTTGCGAAAGGTCGTTCAGCTGCGCGAATTCAAGAAGAGTTGGTTATCTCAAGGGGCACAGTGACCACTCATTTGCAACATATCTATCGCAAGGCTGATGTGCATTCGAAGCAAGAACTACTCGATGCGATTGAGCGGCAAAAGTTGTAAAGTGCATACGGTTAGACCTTACGCACATGATGGTGCCGTAATCTCTTCCCATCTGTTCCTGAGCGTTCCCTCTTCGCCCTTCGCCTTCCACGTCTTTCCCCGCCTTCGCCTTCTGTTCCTGCAGTTCCTTTGAAGGCCGGCAGGTTGTTGCAGCAGGCGCGCGCAGGTGTGCTACCATGTCCCGCTAGTATTGCTATATTTCGAAGGGACGTGTTATGTCAGGGCATTCAAAGTGGGCAACCACGAAACATCGTAAGGCCGCGCAGGACGCTAAGCGCTCGGCGCTGTTCTCCAAGCTGTCGCGCAACATCACTGTTGCAGCTAAAGAAGGCGGCGACCCGAATCCTGAAAACAACGCGTCGCTTGCTGCCGCTATCGATAAGGCAAAGGGCTATTCGCTGCCGAAGGACAAAATCAAAACCGCTATCGACAAGGCTTTTGGTTCCGGCAAAGACGCTGCCAACTACGAAACGGTCGTTTACGAGGGCTATGGTCCCTGTGGCGTCGCTATTTACTGCGAGGCTCTGACCGATAACCGCAACCGCACCGCTGCTGACGTTCGCGCTGCTTTCACGCACGCGGGCGGCAACCTGGGCACTTCTGGTTCCGTTTCCTACATGTTTGAGCGCAAGGGCCAGATCATGGTTTCCAAGGAAATCGAGACGGGCGACAAAAAGCACCCGATGGGCCCGAATGGCGCTGCTGCTGAAGAAGAAGAGTTCGAGATGGTAGTCATCGAGGCTGGCGCTGACGACTACGAGGACGCCGACGAGGAATGGATCGTTTACACTGCCCCGGGCGACCTGATGGCTGTCAAGAAGGCTATCGAAGAGCAGGGTGTGCAGGTGAAGGGCGCCGAACTGACGATGGAAGCCTCTACTCCCGCTACCGTTACCGCTAACGACGCCAAGAAGGTTATGCGCCTGGTCGACCGCCTGGAAGAGCTGGAAGACCTGCAGAACGTCTACCACACCATGGACATCACCGAGGAAATCGCTGCTGCCCTGGAAGAGGAATAAGCTAGCGAACGCACGGGCTGGCGAAGTCGTTTGCGAACTTGGCGAACGCACGGGCTGGCGAAGCCGTTTGCGAACTTGGCGAACGCGCTGTCTGGCTTGCGGGTTGCAGGAAAGCCGCGGCTGACTTGCAAACTTGGCGAACGCTGATTCTATACTTGGACGACCCCTCAGTTGAGGGGTCGTTTTTTGTGTGGGCAGTAGGGTGTGAGCGAGTCAGTTTTGGCCGAGTTAATCCATATGCGCAAGAAATTAATTTCGACAGTTATTTTGTCTGAAAAATTGGTTTCATAACGAACATTCGTGTGGTATAGTGTTCGAACAAACGTTTGGTGGGTTTTCGTGATTTTGAAAGGGTGTGTGGAAGGCTGAAATGGCGCGGACGGAGCGCATAATTTTGGGGATTGACCCGGGGTTGGCGAACACGGGCTGGGGCATTGTGTCGCAGTGTGGCTCGCGGCTTTCGTGCGTGGCGTACGGTTGTGTGACCACTTCTAAAGACGAGGAACTATCAAGGCGTTTGGCGAAAATTCACGAGCAAATTGGCGCGGTAATCGATCGCTTTCAGCCGGAATGTTTAGGAATTGAAACCGTATGGTTTGGGCAGAACATCACGGCAGCGTTCGGTACCGGTCAGGCTCGTGGCGCGGCGCTGGTTGCATGCGCCCAGCATGACCTTGCGGTTGGAGAATTTACGCCGCGGCAAATTAAGATGGCTGTTGTGGGCACGGGCACCGCAGACAAAACGCAAGTTCAGTACATGGTGAAAAAGCTGCTGTCACTAGACGTGGCGCCGCGGCCCGACCATGCATCTGACGCGCTGG
This sequence comes from Senegalimassilia sp., assembly GCA_963619015.1. Lineage (GTDB taxonomy): Bacteria > Actinomycetota > Coriobacteriia > Coriobacteriales > Eggerthellaceae > Senegalimassilia. Next base: position 53,593 of record CAVEUW010000001.1, read on the forward strand.
CGGCAGCTATTTGCTATACAACTCACGAAGGCTTTGGTGGCGCCGGTGGCGGCTCGCTGCAAGCTGCAATAGAGACACGCGGGCATGTAATGGCGGGCGCTGGAACGGGTGGCGCGGCCGGCGCTGCTGCACGTAAAATTTTGGAAGAAGGTGCGCGATGATCGCGTTTTTGAAAGGCCAGCTAGCGGGGAAAACAGCAGATTGCGCCTATGTTGACGTGTCGGGCGTTGGCTATGCTGTTGGCATGTCAGCAGGGGCTTTAGCGAAGTTGCCCGAGGTTGGACAAGACGTGCAGGTGCATACGTATATGCAGGTTTCTGATAACGGCATTGCTCTCTACGGCTTTTTATCGCTTGAGGAAAAGGCGCTGTTCGAGCGTTTGATTACTGTAAGCGGTGTTGGGCCAAAGGTAGCCCTAGCTGGGCTTTCGGCGTATTCGCCAGAGGCATTGGTTTCAGCTGTTCAGGCGCAAGATGTGGCTGCTATTCAAAAAATTCCTGGGGTTGGGAAGAAAACAGCTTCGCGTATTATCTTGGAACTGAAGGGCTCGTTTGACGAAGGGCTTGCCAGCTTGTTTGATGCTTCTGGGCAGCCTGCGGGTGCGGCTGGCGGTGCGCAGGCGGCTGCATTAGCAGGTGCACGCGATGCGCTGCTGTCGCTTGGGTTTGCTTCGGCTGAGGCTGATGTGGCGCTGAAGGGCGCCCCTGAGGGCGCGGATGAAAACGCGCTGATAAAATATGCGTTAAAGCGACTTGGGTAAGGAAAAGTTTTGGCTGATGGAGTGAAAATAGAAGGCATGGTGTTTGAGGCTGGGTCTGGTGCCCATGTGGGTGCCGGCGGCGGCTTTGGGGGCGCTGGTGCAGCTGGCGGTGCTGTAGGCGCAGCTGGCGGCGGTGGTGTCATAGGTGGCGCCGCTGGGGCAACGGGTGTTGCGGGTGGCGTTGGTGCAGCTGGAGCGTACGACCCAACACAGCGTGCAGTCTCTCCCGAATTCACCGAAGACGACCTTGCGCTCGACCGCAGCTTGCGCCCAAAGCGCTTAGGTGACTATCTTGGCCAAACGAAAATCAAGGAATCGCTTGCCATCCTTATCCAAGCAGCTCAAGAACGCGGCGATGTTGCTGATCATATCCTGTTTTCGGGCCCTCCTGGTTTGGGTAAAACCACGCTTGCAACCGTTGTGGCCAACGAACTGGGCGCTAACATCAAAACAACCTCGGGTCCTGCAATTGAGCGCACGGGCGATTTAGCGGCAATTTTAACGAACCTTGAAGAGGGCGATGTTCTATTCATCGACGAAATTCACCGCTTGAACCGCATGGTCGAGGAAGTGCTGTATCCGGCTCTGGAAGATTTTGCGCTTGATATCGTGGTGGGTAAAGGTCCAGCTGCGCGTTCTATTCGCCTTGATTTACCTCGCTTCACGCTTATCGGTGCAACAACGCGAACCGGCCTTTTAACAGGTCCTTTGCGTGACCGCTTTGGCATTGCGTTTCGTTTGCAGTATTACACGCCCCAGGAACTAGCGGCCATCGTTCAGCGTTCGGCTTCTATTTTGGACGTGCCTATTTCGTATGACGGTGCGCTTGAAATTGCTCGCCGCAGTCGCGGTACGCCACGTCTTGCTAACCGTATGCTTAAGCGCGTGCGTGACTGGGCTCAGGTACGTGGTAACGGTGAAATTGACGAAGATATCGCAGCTCAAGCTCTTAGTTTCTTTGAGGTTGATCCGCTTGGTCTTGATGCTGTTGACAATCGCATCCTCGAACTTCTATGTGTGCAGTTCGGTGGACGCCCGGTTGGTCTGACAACGCTAGCTTCAGCTTTGGCAGAAGATCCTGACACGCTTGAAGACGTTTACGAGCCTTATCTTATGCAGCAAGGGTTGTTAGTGCGCACGCCAAAGGGCCGTCAAGCAACTGAACGTGCTTACGAGCACTTGGGTATCAAACACGAAGTGGAATAAAGTCAGCGGAACGCCGTCGGCGTTCTCTAAAGCTGTTCGAGCTTTCGCTCGAACCTACTGGCGCTGTGCACAGGTTTGTTGAAATGGTGGCGTTAATGCGAGGCTTTGCGCTGTGCTATGTGCTTCTTCCATGACGCCCCTACTTGTCGACTTGCGTGTAGAGCGTCTTCTCCATTCGCCGGGCAGCTGTTTTTACTTTTGTTTGTAGCGGTATACTTGCATTTGTTGTAACGCATCCGGACGGATTGCCGGAAAGGGGCACTCGTGTTCGAACAAGACTACCTTATGAAGATGCTTCTGGCTTTTTACCAGGCATTATTTAAGACGCTCACCAAGATGGAAGACGAAGAGGAAGATCCGCAAGAGGCGGCCGACACACTTGATGAGGTTGTAGGCAACGCGGTAGGGCTTGATGGGTCCAGCTTGCTCGCACTGTCTCCGGAGTCAATTCCGCAGGTGTTAGAGCTTTCAGGGACTGACCCGCGCTTAACTGAGTTTGTTGCGCGTAGCTTGATGCTGTCGTCGGATTATCTTGCGCAAGCAGGGCAAACGCAGCTTTCCAGTTTACGTGCTGAGCAAGCGCGCGCCATTGCCGCTCATTATGGGTTTGAGATTCCTGATAACTACAAAGACATCTCGGACCTGAAGGAAATTGCTGAAGGGTCCGATTACTAGTTCGTGCCACCCTTTTGCTCTTCGTTGGGGCGCTATGCGAGGTGTGTTTTTCCGAGGTGACCTGCGATAAGTTTTCGTAGATGCTTGATTTTATCAAGCACACGGCACGCAGCGCCGAACATCGAGCGATACGGCAAACGACATCAAACAATATAACGAACCAATCCGAGCAACATAACGAACGAATTCGAGCGATATAACGAACCAATACGAACCCAATAAAAGCGATAAAGCTAACGAAAACGAAGGACCCGAAAACGAAGGATCAAAAAATGCCGAAAATCGTAGCAGTCGATACTGACTTTGAAGATAACAACCTTGAAGAAGCCATGGCGGCCGATGCCGGCGTTGAATTTGAAATTGTACACGGACACGATCCGGCTGATGTGGCTCGCAGCCTTACCGAGTCAAACGCGGATGGCGCTGTTACATCGTATTCGCAGTTCACGCGCGAGGTCTTTGAGGCGTGCCCAAACCTGAAGGTTGTTAGCCGCACCGGTGTAGGTTACGATGAAATTGATGTTGAGGCTGCTTCGGATCACGGCTGCGCGGTATGCAATGTGCCGGGCTACGGCACAGAGGTTGTTTCCGATCATGCAATCACTCTTGCACTTTCGGTTCTTCGTCGTATAAATGAACTTGATGCTGACATGCGTCGTGGTGTTTGGGATTATGCCCGCGTGCGTCCGCTGGGGCAGTGCCATGGCCGTACGTTCGGCGTTATCGGTATGGGCGAGATTGGTCGCGCAACGGCAAAAAAGGCAGCTGGCCTTGGTTTTGACGTTGTGTGCTGGTCACGTAGCCTAAAGCCTGGCCGTCGCACACCTGAGGGTTACCCTATTCTGCAGCTTGACGACCTGCTGAAAACCGCTGATGTTGTAAGCATTCATACGGCGCTCGTGCCAGCCACGCATCATCTGATCAATGCAGATAAACTGGCGCTTATGAAAGAAGATGCTGTAATCGTAAACACGTCTCGCGGAGCCGTCATTGATACAGTTGCGCTTGCGGAAGCTTTGACGGCTGACAAGTTGTGGGGCGCGGGGATTGACGTGTTCGAAGAAGAGCAGCCCTTCGACTTCAATCACCCCATCATGTCGGCACCGCATACGGTGCTTTCCGCGCATGCAGCGTACTGGTCTGAGGAATCTGGCCGCGAGCTTCGCCAGCGCGCAATGCAGGCAGCAATTGACGCTGTGCAGGGCCGTATTCCAGTAGACTGCTTAAACCCGCAAGTATTTGGGGAATAAAGCGCCGCAGGGCAATGCAAGCATTTCGGGCGTAAAGCGCCACCAGGCAACGCAAGTGTTTGGAGAATAAAGCGCTGTCGGGCGCCATTGGCCGGTGAGTCGCAGGACGCCACTGGCCGGTGAGCTGAAGCTAATAATGCGAACAAAGCAACGAACGCGCAAGCGCAGGGCGCCATTGGCCCGTGAGCCGCAGGGCACCACTGGCAGGTATACCTTAAAGCTGAGGTTTTACCTCAGCTTTTTCAAATTCGCTTTAAATCCTATTTAAATACTTTTGTTTTGCTTAAGTGTGTAATTGTTGTACACCCACTTAGTTGTGGGTTTGATTTCTTGCGCTTTGACCTGGGAAATGATACTCTTGTAAAATATTTTTTCGACGAGTGGGTTGCATAATTTATCATACACCTGTCGAAAAACGAATCGACAACTGTAATTTTTATCGAAGGTAAAGCGATGGCTGGTAGGCGGAAACTTAACAAAACTGAAGCACATGGGTTTGCGAAACCCACAGCTGACCTGGCTATACTTGACAACATGCGAAATTCAGTATCAGCTGTGGGCGCATCTGGTGCCACCGATGGCAAAACGACGTACAACAACAATCTGCAAACTTCGTCACCTGCCGCGGGTTCGCTTGTTGGTAGTTCTCGTCGAAGAAAGAAATCGGCTATCGTCGAGACATCGCTGCATATTGCATCTCAGGCGCATTCCAAAAATACTCAGAAGTCGGAACGTACCAAGCAGGCTCTTGTAGAAGCGTTTGAACAGCTGTTAGTGCAAGTCGGCTACGCAAAAATCTCTGTCAGAGCCATCACCGAAAGTGCGAAGGTTGATCGTCAGACGTTCTACTATCACTTCGACACGCTCGGTGATCTTTTGGAATACGCTTGCAAGCAACATTTGCAGGAGCTTTCTGAAAAGGTGGAAACTGCGCTGTCTGCTCTGGTTGAACAGCGCGAACAACAAGCAGCTCAGACGCAAGTGGAAACTGTGCTGGTAGACCAGAAGCCGCAAGCAGGTCAGGCGCAGGCCGCTCAGAAAACGCAACCTGATCAG
>CAVEUW010000001.1:58549-93315 GCA_963619015.1 Senegalimassilia sp.
CCCCACAGAGGTGTTCTTAAACGTTGTACAACAGCTCGAATCGCAGCGCGAGGTACTTGCAGCACTCATTAGTGTTTCTGGACGTAAGTTTATTAGCGGCGCGTTCTATGAAACCATGCATGCTTCCCTCGTTCGCTATTTGCGCGAACGTGCCGACGAATCAGGCATTTTTGTGAGTACCGGTGAAATTGAATCAGCAGCCTTGTACTGCCAATATGCAAGCGTACACATTGTGATTGACTGGCTTTGCGGCGATGGTCTAACCGACCCAGGTTTGAAGCCCAAAGACCTCGCAGAGCTATTGAGCGCTCAGCTTGACATGCATGCGACAGGGCTATTGGCACGACAACGATAACGCCAGCAGATAGCAGCTGTCCACCCCTGACAAAACGTCAGGGGCACAGGCTCGCTTTCAGCAACGCCAGCACGGTATCTGTTTGCTTCTGAAGATGTGTCAGACATTCCGCCCGCGCTCACTAACCCTTCAATTTCCACATCAAATTGAACCCTAAAACCCGCCTTAAATCCATGGTTTGTTCGACCCCGTAAAGCTACCCGACTGGTATCATAAACAGCGAAATAACCACGCGGATTTAAGGCACATCAGATGGCATTCGTACACTTACACAATCACACTGAATATTCCCTGCTAGACGGCTTAACGCACATCAAAGACATGGTGCGTCGCGCTGCCGATTTAGACATGCCAGCAATCGCCATTACCGACCATGGCGTTATGTCCGGCGTGCCCGAGTTGTGCGACGCGTGCGCTGCCGTGGAAAAGGAAACTGGCAAAAAGGTAAAGCCCATCTACGGTTGCGAGGTTTACTTCATCACCGACGACGAAGTTCGCCGCGATGCTCGCCAAAAGCGTTACCACTTGCTGCTGCTTGCAAAAACCAACGAGGGCTATCACAACTTGCTGCACTTGGTTAGCGAATCTCACGTTGACAATTACTACTACAAGCCGCTTACCACGCTTTCTATGTTGAAGAAGTACGGCAAGGGGCTGGTGGGTTCGTCGGCGTGTATTGCTGGCGTTATTCCTAAGTTGCTTGACAATCGTCAGTTTGACGACGCGGTTGAATGGGCTAACAAGTTCGCAGCCTGCTTTGAGCCGGGCGATTTCTATATCGAACTGCAGAACCAAGGCATTACGACTGATGGTGGCCTAACGCAAACCGAGCTAAACCACCAGCTCACGCGCGTGGCGCAGGCGGCTGGCCTGAAAACCATCGCCACCAACGATTTCCATTACTTGCTGCAGGAAGACGCCAAAGCGCAGGATATTATGCTGTGCATTGGCACCGGTTCGTCGGTCAACGAAACCAATCGTTTGAAGTTCGAAAACGACCAGTTCTATATGAAGGACGAAGCCGAAATGCGCGCTGCGCTGGCCGATTTCCCCGAGGCGTGCGACAACACCATCGAGGTTGCTGAAAAGTGCAACGTCGAACTTGAGCGCGATTCCATTCTGCCGAAGTTCCCGCTGCCTGAGGGTGAAACGGACGAAAGCTGGTTCCGCCATCAGGTTATGGAAGGCATGAAGGCCCGCTACGGCGACCCGATTCCGCAAGAGCCGCTTGAGCGCGCTGAATACGAGATGAGCGTCATTATCCAGCAGGGCTTCCCCGCATACTTCCTTATTGTGCAGGAATACCTCGATTGGGCGCGTAGCCAGGGCATTGGCGTAGGCCCAGGTCGTGGTTCGGCTGCAGGTTCAATTGTTGCGTACGCCATGCGCATCACCGACTTAGAGCCAATCTCTAACGGCCTGCTGTTCGAACGTTTCTTATCGCCCGAGCGTGTAGAAATGCCTGATATTGACTGCGACTTCGAAGATGAACGTCGCCAGGAAGTTATCGACCATATCCGCGAGGTGTACGGCGCCGACCACGTGACTGGCGTTATCACCTTTGGCAAGCTGCAGGCGAAAAATGCCGTGCGCGACGCCGCACGTGTGCTTGACTATCCGTACAGCACGGGTGACAAAATCTGCAAGATGATTGGCGACGAGCTGGGCATCACTATCGATAAAGCGCTTGAGACCAACCCTGATCTTGCCGCAGCGTACGAAAACGAAGAGGACGTGCACACGGTTATTGATGCCGCGCGTTCTATCGAAGGCCATGTCCGCGGCGAAGGCGTGCATGCATGTGCGACCATTATTTGCCGCGACCCAATGGCCGACCACGTGCCGGTCAAGCGCGACACCAAAGGTGGCGGCATCATCACGCAGTACGACGGCCACTACACGCCTGACCTGGGTCTTCTGAAGATGGACTTCCTAGGCCTGCGTACGCTTGGCGTGCTGTCGCGTGCGTGTCGCAACGTTGAAGCCACAACTGGTCGCAAAATTCTTCCTGAAGAAATTCCCACGGACGACGAGGCCGCATTCGAGCTTATGCGTTCGGGTAATATGGACGGCCTGTTCCAGGTTGAAGGCGGCTTGTACGTCAGCCTGTTTGCGCGCCTCCCACCGCGCCGCTTCAGCGATATTGTTGCTTCAATCGCACTAAACCGCCCGGGCCCACTTGAGTCTGGCATGGTAGAAGACTATATCAAGGTGGCCAGCGGCAAGACAGAAGTGCATTACTACGACGACCGCCTGCGTCCGGTGCTTGAGGAAACGTACGGCACCATGGTCTACCAAGAGCAGATCATGCGCGTGTCCATGGTGATGAGCGGCTTTTCGGCTGGCAAAGCAGACAAGCTGCGCAAAGCAATGGGCAAGAAGAAGCTCGACATCATGCGTCAGCTGCAGCAAGACTGGAACGAAGGCGCCGTAGAAAACGGCTACTCGCTGGAAATTGCTAAGAAAATCTGGGAAGACGCCGAGAAGTTCGCTAAGTACGCATTCAACAAGTCGCACTCGGCTGCATATTCCATTTTGGTTATGCGCACGGCGTACATGAAGGCGTATTACCCCAGGGAATACATGGCTGCCGTGCTGTCCAGTTACATGGGTAACACCGACAAGCTTATTCGCTATATTGCCAGCTGCAACCACAATGGTACGCCGGTGCTTCCGCCCGACATCAATTCGTCCAATGCCGAATTTACCCCAGTTGACGAGGGAATTCGCTTTGGCCTCGTTGGTGTGCGCGGCGTTGGGCGCAATGTTGCTGACGAAATTATCGCTGAGCGCGAAGCCAATGGTCCTTTCTCAAGCTTGCACGACTTTGTGAATCGCGTTGATTCGAAGTGCTACAACCGCAAAACGCTTGAGGCGCTTATCAAGGGCGGCGCATTCGATTCGACAGGTTACACGCGCAAGCAACTGATGCATTTTGTTGACGAAACCTCGCTTTTGGAAACAGCAACCAAGCGCCAGAAAGACCGTGACCGTGGCCAGGTGAGCATGTTTGACCTGTTCGCAGACGATGTTGATTCTGGTTTCCAGGAAGAAGTGCCCGAGCCTGACGGCATTGAGTGGCCCAAACGTCAAAAGCTTGCGTTTGAAAAAGAGATCATGAAGATCTACGTTTCAGAGCATCCGCTTGGCCCCTACGAGAACTACATCTCGCACATTACAAAGTGGCAGTTGGGTGACCTGGCCGAACACGAAAAGGATATCAAGTCGGCAGTGTTTGTCGGCATGGTTTCCAATGTGGTGACCAAGCTGACGAAGCGCGGCACAAAGATGGCTACGTTCGACTTGGAAGACACAACCGGTCATGTTGCTTGCATTTGCTTCAAGTACGAGGAAAATGCTGCGGCAATTTACGAGGACGCCATCATTAAGGTGAAGGGTAAGTTCGAGCACAGCGACCGCGGCGACCAGGTGATGGTGTTTGAGGCTGAAGTGCTAGAGCTAAGCGAAGAAGACGCGCGTCCGACCAAGCTTGAGCTTTCGGTACCTATGTCTAGCTTTGATCAGACGAAATCGCAGCGCTTGAATCGCATTTTGAAGTCGTATCCGGGGCGTGACGGCGTGGTTCTGTTCGTACACCAGGCTGACGGCCATAAGTTCCGCGCTGAATTGCCGGTAAGTGTTGACGCTGCTAGTCCGACGATGCGCTCAGAGCTGTACGACTTGTTCGGCTCGAACGTGCAGATTGCCTAACGGAGCGCAGAGAGTGTCAATGACAGGTAGCGAGCGTCGTGTGGTAAGTTGCGAGCAGCAGGTACAAAGCGTGGCGAATAGGGAAGATGTGTGTGCGGTAGCGGCAGCGGGCGCGGCTGACGAGGGCGTTGGTCGTGCGGGCGTTGCGGCGGGCGCGCCCGACCAGTGCGCGCCCAGCGAGTTCGCTGCTAACCAGTGCGCGCCCAGCCAGTGCGCGGCGCCGGCTCCTCGGGCGTCCGATGCGCCAGGGTTCGAGCGCACACAGGCCGAACGCACGCTTTCACTCACGGTTTCCTACAATGGTGCGCCGTTCAATGGCTTCGCAAAACAGCCTGGTCAGTGCACGGTTCAGGGCGAACTGGAACATGCGCTGGGGCTCATTTTTCGCCGCGAAGTTCCCATTGTGTGCTCGGGTCGTACCGATGCGGGCGTGCATGCGCTCGGGCAGGTGGTGTCGTTCGATCTGACGGCCGACGAACTTGCCGAGCGCAACTTGTACAAGGTTCGTCGCAGCCTGAATGCGCTCACGCATGATGGTATTACTGTGCGCGAAGTTACCGAGCGTGCCCCGGGCTTTTCTGCCCGCTTCGACGCGCGTTGGCGCGAATATCATTACCATTTATGTGTTGACGAAGTGCCTCCGCTGTTCATGCGCGATTTCAGCTGGCATGTTGGCGGCGCGCTTGATATTGCTGCTATGCAAGAAGGCGCAAAGTACCTGGTGGGTACACATGATTTCAAAAGTTTCTGCATGGCGGCGAGCGCTGTTGGCAAGCCGACCGAACGCAATCTGATGGAAGTGTCGTTCACGCAGGAAACCATCATGGGCGAGCAAATTCTTACCGTGAAGGTTGTTGGCAACGCGTTTTTGCACTCCATGGTGCGTACCATCATTGGTACGCTTGTTGCAGTTGGTCGGGGTCAGCGCGAGCCCGAATGGGTGCGCGACGTACTGCAAGCGTGCAATCGCACCGCCGCCGGCGAAAATGCCCCCGCAGCTGGCCTGGTGTTTTGGCAGGTGAAGTACTAATGGCAAGCGAATACAAAGCTCGTCAGCATCAAGAAGCTGAAGGCGGCAAGAAGCGCAAGACAACCAAAACCCCTATCAACGACCCAGCAACGTTTTCCCTCGTGCACAAAAGCCGCGACGGCAAACTCTGCATCTTCGAGGACAAAGAAGGCCACCTCACCAGCGTCCGAGCTTCAAGGCTGGCATAGAGCGTATCGCCCAAGTAGGGCAGCACCATTATGGCTTAGAGATGAAAAATAGTATGCAGAGTATTACTATGTAATACATAGTAATACCGAAAGGAGCTCATGATGGCAACTTCTCATGCGGCATCAATGGAACCGATTTCTGCAAAGCTTCGCCATGATGAAAAGGCGACGTTTACGCAAGTGTGCGATAGCATTGGAACCACTCCGAGCAACGCGATTAGAATGTTCGTGTCGGCTTTCAATAAGCGAGGTGGCTTTCCTTTTGACCCTTCAAATCCATACGGCTTTAACGAGGAAACCCTTGCGGCGACAAGCGAAGCCGCAAGTGGAACGAATTTGTCGGGTCCATATGCAACCGTTGATGAGATGTTTGAAGCTCTCGACGAGGACTAGTGCATGCTGGAAATAAAGTTCACCTCTAAGTTTAAGAAGGACTATAAGAAAGCCAAGAAACAGGGCAAAGACCTGGGAAAACTGCGCAATGTGCTAACAGATCTTACAGAACAACGTCGTTTGCCCGACAGCATGAAGGACCACGCATTGTCGGGAAACTATGCGGGTCATAGAGAATGCTATATAGAGCCAGATTGGTTGTTGATATATTTGGTCAAGGAGGAAGAGTTAATCTTGACAGCCGTGCGTACCGGTAGTCATAGCGATTTGTTCGACCTATAGAAAATTTTTTGAGTTGAGGCTTTCCGGGTTTGACTGCATAGAGCTAAATGTCTGCCCGATGCGGCATAATTATTAGAGCCGGGTGGGTGCCCGGCTCAATTTATTCTTTCTGTTCTGTTATCGACGTTTAGCGCTTATCGTGCGACTGGTTTTTCGGGCACGGTCTGGTCGACGAAGTAGATCTTGTACCACATCAGGAACATGTAGACGATCCAAATCTTGCGACTGCGATCGGCGCCAGCTTTGTGTTCGTCAAGCAGGCGCACCAGTTCGTCAGTGTTGAAGAATTCCTTGGCAATGTCGCCGGTGAACCACTCTTTGACCTGGTTGTAGTACTTGTCTTCGCGCAGCCAATTCACCACCGGTACGGGGAAGCCAAGCTTTTCTTTCTGCGCCCAATCCTTCGGGATAGCACGCTCGGCGGCTTCGCGCAGCGTGATTTTCGTTTGCTGTTCGTTGGCCTTAAGCGGCGTGGGGATGGTTGCTGACACATCAAATACGCGGCGATCCAAAAACGGCACGCGGCTTTCAAGCGAATGGGCCATCGACATCTTGTCGGTTTTCAGCAGAATGTCGCCGACCAGCCAGAAGTACAGGTCAACGTACTGCATGCGTGTGGTTTCGTCCAGGTCGGCCACCTCGGCGTACACTGGCGCGGTTAGTTGCTGTGGGGTAGGGGCGCTGCAGCCGCCAGCAAGCAGCGTTTTGCGCTCTTCGTCGGTGAATGCCACACCGTTAGCGTTGGTGTAGTACCAATCTTCAACCGTTTCGCTTGCGCGTTCCAAGTAGTTGGCGCCACGAATGCCCAGCTTGCGCATAGCGCCTGATGCACCACGCAAAAGCCCCTTCGGCGCCCATGATAGCTTGGCGTTTGAAAATGGCGTTTGGTAAATACGATAACCGCCGAAGAATTCGTCGGCCCCTTCACCGGAAAGCACGGCTTTAACCTGCGTTGCCGCAATTTGATCAACAAAGTACAGCGCAACTGCCGAAGGGTCGGCCGAAGGCTCGTCCATATGCCACTGCACGCGCGGCAGGCTTTCCCAATATTCTTCCTCGCCAATATGCTTTGACTTGTTGGCAATGTGCAGTTCGTCGGCAAGTTCTTCAGCCCAAGAAATTTCGTCGCGCATGGTTTTGCCACCAGCGCCCTCTTGGTTGTTGGCTGCGGCATTTTTGTAGCACTCAAAACCGACGGTGAACGTTTTGATGTCGGGGTTTTCCTTGGCAAGGCACGCGGCCATGTAGCTTGAGTCGATGCCGGATGACAGGAAGCTGCCAACTTCGACGTCGGCCACGTTGTGATAGCGCACGCTGTCGCGCATAGCGGCATCAATAGCCTCGACGGTGTCTTCGCGGCTACGCTGCTGGTCAAATGCGTATTCCGGGCGCCAGTAGCGGCGCGTTTCGGTGGTGCCGTCGGCGTGCACGGTCATGCAGTGGCCCGGCGCTAGCTTGAAGATGCCCTTAAAGAAGGTTTCGGGTAGCGCGCTGAACTGGAAGCACAGATACTGCTCAAGCGCCTCGTGGTTCAGTTCGCGGTGGTAAGCGGGGTGTTCCAAGATGCATTTGATCTCAGATGCGAAAATGAACTGGCCGTCAACCTGCGTGTAGTAGAACGGCTTGATGCCGAAGAAGTCGCGTGCGCAGAACAGTTCGCGGGTTTCGCGGTTCCAAATGGCGAATGCAAACATGCCGCGCAGGCGGTCGAGTACGTCTTCGCCCCAGGCCAGATAGCCGGTCAGCAGCACTTCGGTATCGGAATTGGTCTTAAATACCCAGCCGTCAGATTCAAGTTCGGCGCGCAGGTCGCGGTAGTTGTAAATTTCGCCGTTAAATACGATGGCGAACTTGCCAATGGCTGCCGCTTGCTCAGGCGTGCCGCAAGGGGTGCCGTCGTTATGCAGCGCGGGCGAGGTAACAGCGCTTTCGGCGTCTCCGGTTGCGCGCACCATCGGCTGATTGCCGCCTTCAAGGTCAATCAGCGAAAGACGCCTGTGACCAAGGGCAATGCCGCTTTCTGCATCAATGTACTGGCCTTCGCCGTCAGGGCCGCGGTGCGCCATGATGTCGCACATTGCCTTCAGCGTTGGCAGGCTTTCTGTAGTTGCTTGAGTAAATCCGCAAATGCCGCACATGGTGAGGCACCCTCCAATCGTATTAGGTAATGTGTCCATGATACCGAAAGCCCCAGCCGCAGGCGCCTTAACCCTGCCACCGCCGCGAAAACCGCAGAAAACCGCTGAATGTTTGCTTGGGCAGCGCGATGCGAGCTTGCTTACGCCCGGCTAGGTAATTCCACGCGTGCCTTTTCAATCACATGGCCTTCCATAGCGCGGCGCAGCTCGTTAAGGTAGAAGCCTTCGGGCAGGTCAAGTTCGCAATCGAGCGCATAAACTGTGAGCGTGTACACATGCGTGGCATCGGGTGGCTGCGGGCCACAGTAGCGCGCGTACACCTTCGGGTTTGACGAACCGTGCGCCATCGGCGACCAGTTGGAATTGCGCCCCTGCACCATCGGGATGCTTTCTTCTGCACTTGCATTTTCTGGAATAAGCTTTGTATCGGGCGAAATGTTGCATGCGGTCCAGTGGATCCAGCAAAAGCCGCCAACAGGAATGGCGTCGAAGTCAATGAACACCACGGCAAGCGTTTTTGCCCCTTCGGGTACGCCTTCAATTTCAATAGGGAATGACCTTACGGGAAAACCTTCAAGTCGGTCGGACTCGGGGGCGTATTTACCAAATCGGTCTGCCAACAGGCCATTTTCAAGTTCTACGGAAATGTTCATGGGGCGTCCTTTCTCGCAGGTGGTTGGGGGTAGTTTATCGCACCTTGACGCGAATTTTTTCATGGTTGTTTGGCATGTCAGCAGCAAAGTAACAAAACACCAACAGGTTGTGACGTTGGCGTAAAAATTCTCCATTGAGCAGGCGGGGTGTCCTACAATAGTTAGATGGCTAGACGACGCTTAAGGCAATACCTTAGACGTTGCCAAGGCGGCACATAAGGTGCCACATGCGACGGCACGTAAAGTGCTGCGCGCGACGGCACATAAGGTGCTGCGCGCGACGGCGGTAAGGTGCCACATGCGACGGCACGTAAGGTGTCGCACGCGACGGCGGTAAGACACGTAAGGTGCCACAGACGTCTGCCACAGAAGAAAAAACTACCGCGCCCTAGCCGGCGCGTTTTGGAAAGAGGAACTGCTGCAATGTTGAATGCCCTGCGTGTGCTTGGGCGGGATATCATCCGGCTTCTAAAAACTCCGGCCGCTATGGTCGTTGTTGTTGCGCTGGTTGTCCTGCCTTCCACTTACACGTGGTTTAACGTTGTGGGCTTTTGGGATCCGTATGGCAACACCGGCAACATGCGCGTGTGCGTGGTCAATGAAGACGCCGGTGGCGAAAATGACCTTATGGGAAGCATGAATCTTGGCGACCAAATAGTCGACAAGCTTAAAGACAATACCCAGCTGCAATGGCAGTTCACCAGCTACGACGAAGCTATGGACGAAGTGAATTCAGGGCGTGCGTATGCGGCGTTTGTTATCCCGTCTGATTTCACATCCAACCTGTTCACTATTCTATCGGGCGATTTCCAACAGCCTAACCTGCAGTATTACGTGAATGAAAAGGTAAACCCTGTATCGCCAAAGGTGACCGATGCGGGGTCTTCCACGCTCGATGCCACTATTAATAGCGAATTCGTTTCCACGGTAAGCGAAGTTGTGGCCGACAAGCTGAACGAAGAAATCAGCGAAGCAAAAAGCGATCTGAGCGATGCAAACTCTGATGCGGTAAATCAACTTAATCGTGCGAGCGATGCGGTTTCGAATGCGCGCGCAAAGGTGTCTGGACTGACCGATTCTGCCAAAGACGCACAAAATAAAACATCGTCGGCAAAGGACCAATTAGCTCAGGTACGTGAAGACGCCGCCTCAGTACAAGACCAATTACAGCAGGTGTCTGACCTCTCGGGCACCATGCAAAATAGCATTATGAACTTCACGGCAATTGCAATGCCGGGTATGTCGAATGCTAATTTAGCCTTGTCGCAGGCCGCGGCGAATGCAACAAATTCAATCGCGGACGCCACAAGTTCGCTAGATAAAGCGCAAGGCACTGTCGAAGCAGCGGTTGAACGAGCTGAGAGTGTCGTCGATGTCAATGAAGCTATTATTGATCAGCTGCAGGCTGTATATGACGCGCTTCCAGATAGCGTTGATTCAAACAGTTCGGGTAGCACTTCGGGCAGCACCTCGGGCACGAGTTCGAGTTCTAGCTCGAGTACCTCAAGCAGTGCTTCGGGTAGCTCTTCGAGCGGCTTTTTTAGCGGCACCGGTTTAAGCTTCAGTACTTCAGATAATTCTAGCACCGACACCGGCAGCAATTCTGATAGCTCCAATTCCGGTTCAGACACCAGTTCAGGTAGTTCGTCATCAAGCCAAACGTATTGGGACAACACATCTTTAAACAATGCAAAAACGTACTTGAAGGTTGCCATTACAAGTCTTACTGACCGAAATCAAAACCTCAAGCGCGAAATGGACGATTTCAAACAGCTCACCAAGGATGTCTCTGCAAGTTCTGATCAGGTGGCCTCAGCCGCTACGGCACTCAGTAAGGCTGCCGAAACATCTATTAATGCTGCTGGTGGATATCAGACGCAGCTGTTTGGAACGTCGTTGCCGCAGGTGTCGAATGGCCTGACGCAAATTTCGGCGGCTGCCACTAATTTAAAGGCAGCAATTTCCAATCAAAGTTATTTGGTTGACGAAACATCAAGTGTAATTGACCAGCTAAATTCCACCCTTGGCACGGCGGTCGATGCCCTTTCACAAACTGATACAGTGCTTGCTAGCCTGCAAAAATCAGTTTCGAAGGCAAATACAGACATTGCGATTTTGAACGCATCGTCAACTATTTCCGACTATATGGAAGACGGCGAAGTCAGCCCAGTAAAGCTTGCGTCGTTCATGCAGTCGCCTACAACGGTGACCACCGAAAAGCTGTATCCGCTTAATGCGTACGGCACAGCTATGGCTCCGTTGTTTATCTCGCTGAGTTTGTGGGTTGGCACGTTGATGCTGATTGTTATCTTAAAGCTTGAGGTAGACAACGAGCGCATTCCGAATTTAACCGTTATGCAAGGCTACATTGGCCGCTGGATGTTGTTCGCAATCTTGGTTATTTTGCAAGCAATTGTCTGCGTGGCAGGCTGTTTGTATCTTGGCGTCGAAGTGGCGTCGGTTCCGGCGTTCTTCGCCACCGCAATCATTCTGTCGCTGGCGTACCTGTGTATCACCTACACGCTGTCGTCGTCGCTACAACATATTGGTATCGGTTTGTGCATCATCCTGGTGTTCGTGCAAATTCCGGGCGGCACAGGCCTTTACCCAATCGAGATGACCGACGAATTCTTCCGCACGGTGTACCCGATGTTCCCCTTCACCTATGGAATTAACGCGCTGCGTGAGGCAATCGGCGGGTTCTATGGCAACCAGTACGCATTTTATGTGGCCATATTGGCCCTGATTTCGGCCGTTATGGCCGTAATCGGTCTGTTTGTGCGCCCGCATTTGACTAACTTTAACCGCCTTGTGGCAAAGGAAGTTGAGGAAAGTGACCTTCTAAATGTGGAAAAGGCGTTGGTGCCTGAGCGCCGTTATCGCATTGGTCAGCTGATTCGCGCGCTTTCCGATCATGATGAATTCCATGAGCAGATGAAGGCTCAAGCTGATAGTTTCATGAAGATATATCCGCGTTTAAAGCGCATAGCGCTTGTCGTGGGCATTTTAGTGCCAATCGTCTTCTCTGTAGTGTTTACGGTTACACCTACGGCAAAAGTTGTAATTCTAACCGCATGGCTCCTTTGGATTATTCTTGTTGTAGCGTTCCTTATTGTTATTGAATACATTCGCGACAACATTGAGCGTCAGGCAGCTATCGACAAAATGTCCGACGATGAATTGCGTGAGCACTTGGGCAAGCGCGGCATGAGCATTCTTAATCAGACGGTGCCTGCTGCTGCAACAGGTTCTCGTATTACTGTGCCGTTGCCGCAGATGATGAAAATCGGCGACCCGGGAATTTTTGATGAATCAGCTGGGGAAGGTAAAACTGGCGCGACTGGTGCGACTAGCGCGACAGGTGCGACTGGCGAAACTAACGCGGCAGATGCGGCAGGTAAAACCGATGTGCCTGGCGTGGCTCAAGGCGCGGATTTAGCTACGGAAGCTGTCTCTGTTGACGATGCTGATAACGAGGCCTCCGGGAAGGGCGCTACTGAGGGTGCTCAGAAGGCTGACACCGAGGCCGCCAATGAGACTGCTCAGAAGGTTGACACTGATGCCGCCGATGAGGCTTCCGGGAAGGGCGCATCTGTTTTTACGTCGCTTATCAACCTTGCTAAAGCCAATAAGCCTGCTGTGTTTGGAGGCCCAAATAATGCCGTTAAGAATGCGGCTAAGAAATCTACTGATGAAGACGAAGAACTTCTTGAGGTTGAAGCCCCTCGGGCGGCGTGCGACCTTGAGGTTCTTTCCGACGATGATTTGCGTGCAATTCTAGATCATAGACAAGAACTTAGAAAGCGCAAACTCGCATCGGTGCCCGGCATCGCTGTCGCCGATAGCGAAGATGATAAGGGCAAAAAGTCTAAGAAGGCGTCAATGACGGCCAATAAGAACGACAGTGCTGCAACTGATAAGGCTGATGACAAGGCTGAAGCTAAGGTATCCAAAAAAGCCAAGTCAAAGGATAAGAAGCAGAAGAATTCTGGCAAGAAGTCAGATAAGCAGGCAGCCAAGAAGGCGTCTAAGAAAAAGCAGGGAGGCCACCATGCGTAACGTTTGGAAGCTATTCTGCTACGACGCAAAGCACCTATTCGGCAATGTGATTACGGTTGTTATCGTGCTGGGCCTTGTGTTCCTGCCCTCTATTTTCACCTGGTATAACGTTGTTGCATGCTGGAACGTGTTTGATAATACCGGACAGCTGAAGGTGGCGGTTGCTAACTCAGATGCCGGGTATGAAAGTGATCTTTTGCCTACAGAGATTAACGTCGGCGACAAGGTTGAGTCGGCGCTGCGGCAAAATGATCAGCTTGACTGGGTGTTTACTACCGAAGAGGACGCTATTGACGGTGCGTCATCGGGCAAATACTACGCAGCGGTGGTTATCCCTGAGGATTTCAGTAAAAACATGATGAGTTTCTACACGTCAGAAGCTGAAAGCGCCCAGATTATCTACTACGAGAACGAGAAGAAAAATGCCGTTGCGCCACGCGTGACTGATCAGGCATCGACAAAGGTATCTACCCAGGTCAACGAAACGTTTGCAGAAACGCTTGCCGATGTAGCCCTGAGTGTGGTTGACACGCTGAACGAAGTGGGAGACAACACCGATGCGCGTGGGGCAATTTCGAAGATGTCGAATACGATATCTTCGTCAGCGTCGCAGCTGAGCGATGCGGCAAATGTGCTCGATTCGTATGCCGCGCTTACTGGAACGGCGCGCACGCTTGTTGATAGTTCCAATAAGCTGCTTGGGAATGCAAAAGATGCTGTGAATAGCGCGGAAACACAGGCCGACGAGGCGAAGTCGGGGGCGCAAGGCATTGCTGACGCTCTCAAAACGTCCGTGTCGTCACTGAGCAGTGCGCTTGAGCAATCGAGTGCAAGCTTTGACGGTGTTCCGCAATCTATTGACAATATGTATTCGCAGGTTGGCCAGTCCGCTGATACAGCGGCGCAGTCTATTCGTGATTCAGCTGTGAGTGTTAACGACCAGATTGCGCGTTTCCAGGATTTGCGGTCGCAGCTTGAAGGGCTTAAGCCCATCATTGACGTGCAATATCAGCCAGCTATTACGGCTGCGATAAAGCAGCTCGATTCGTCGATTTCTTCGCAGCAGAAGTTGTATGACTCACTTCTTTCTGCGGCTGATGGAATTGAAACCGGTAAGACTAATACGCAAGAAATGCGCTCTGATGTGCAGGAAAAAGTTGACGCCGCTAAAGCTGATATTTCGGCATTGAAGTCTGACTACGACAACAACTTGAAGCCCGGCTTAGAAAGCATGGCGGATTCTGTTTCAAATGTTGTTGCGAGCTTGAACAGCAGGTCATCGCAGCTTTCGGGTGTAAGTAATAGCCTCAGCGATGCGGCAACATCGGTAACGGGTAAGCTTGGCGATGCGCAGTCGGCCATTTCAAGTATGGCTAGTGAGTTACGTGGCTCTGCAGATAAGTTGAATTCGCTGTCAAACAGCATCGATACAGCGCTGGCTTCAGGCAGTGTTGAGCAGCTAAAGGAGATTATCGGTTCGGATCCTTCTGCACTTGCAAAGGCGGTTTCTGCGCCGGTTGGCGTCGAGCGCATTGCTTTGTTCTCGGTGGATAGTTTCGGATCTGCTATGGCACCGTTGTATTCGACCCTGGCTTTGTGGGTGGGTGCGCTACTGACGCTGGTGTTGATAAACCCTGTGGTGTCTGAGCGCGCCAAAAAGCAGCTGAATAACCCGAAATCGTGGCAGTTATTCTTTGGTCGATTCGGCGCGTGCTTTATCGTGCTGTTCATGCAAAGCACAACGGTAGCGTTGGGCAACTTGCTGTTTGTTGGCGTGCAGGCTGTTCATCCGTTTTTGTACCTGCTGAGCTTCTGGGTGGCCAGTCTTGTGTTTGGCTTCATTATGTATACCCTGGTCAGTTTGTTTGCGAACCTGGGCAAGGCAATTGGCGTACTGCTGCTGATTGTGCAGGTAACGGGTGGCGGCGGAAGTTATCCGTTGCAGCTGTTGCCGCAGTTCTTCCAGGATATTAGTCCGTTTTTGCCGGCAACGCACATTATTAACGCTATGCGCGCGGCTCAGGCGGGCATATACCAGAACGATTTCTGGATCCAGATAGGCATGGAGCTTGCATTCTTGGTGCCGTTTATTGTGCTTGGAATCTTGCGCCCGGTGCTTTCTAAATTTACGTATTGGTTTGTCGAACAGGTCGAAAAGTCAAAATTGGTTGCTTAGTGCAGCGCGGTGCGCGCGAAGAGCGCGGCCGTCTGATGTGTGTCGCGCGGCGCAGTGCGTGCTCAGGCCGCACACGCTGCGCGACGCGTGCGAGAAGTCTGTCGCGCCTGGTGGAGCTCGATTCCCGTTCTACAATGGATATCGATGCAACGGCTAGGGATGTGCCGGTGAGCGTTAGTGAAATCGAGCGAATGGTCGCTCGCATCGCTGCAATTCCGATGGACGACGGCATCGAATTTAGGGTTAAGCAGGCGACCGAAATCATGGAAGGCGCTGATTATCCTGGCGTTAGGGTTGTCGCGGAGGCGGTGTTCGAGCGGAGCATTACTCCGCTGAAGGTCGACATATCTACTGGCGACGTTGTCGTGCCTTCGGCGCTCCAAATTAACGTGCGTGATAAGATCACGCACCTACGTGCCGCCAATGAGTGCAATAGAGCCCGAAGGGCGACAGTGGCATTAGAAAACATAAGGTGCGGCGCGGCAATTTTGTAACCCAAAGCTAATTTATGAAGAAATTGTATGCTTAGGGTAACTGTAGTTGCACATGGTTAACACTTCGCGTAATCTAGTCAATGTCGAAAGGGTAACGCACAAGCGGCTAACCAAAACGAACCGCCTAACGTTATCGCAGCACTTTCGCAACTAAATGCTTACCCGGCAGTGAAAGCTCCTCTCGTCTGGCTATTCACTGCATATTAAAGCAGCAGGAAGCCCCCCTCTTCCTGCTGCTTCTTTTTTGCTAGGGAGTGAATTCTGTCGAAGGCGAGGAAAAATTAGGACTGACCTGTAGTAAAAATTCGTGGGTGCGAGCGAGAGCTCGCACATTAATAGGCGCTCGCGAAGCGAGCGTTACATTGTATTGATTGCGTGCGCTCATGTCGCTTCAAAATAGTGTTGCGCCTATCGGCGCTTCCTAATAGGGTTCGAGCTTTCGCTCGAACCTACGAAAATTGATTCGTGTGTCGCGCCTTCGGTGCTCCAAATTAATGTGGGTGATGCGATCACGCACCTACTACTCCTACTCCCTGCGCCATCTTTCCGCTTCAATTTCGGTACGTTTGCGTGCCTCGAAATGGGCAATCTGAGGGGAAGCGGCAGCTACAAGTGGAGTATAATTACAGCAAGGGATTTTACATGGATTGTTGTCCGAGGGGATGCTTTCCAGTTTGTATATGTAGCGCCGCTTGGCGCACATAATGGGGGCGCTGCTAGCGCGGCGCAAAGTGTCTGGCGCAACCTTGCTTTCGTTCGCGCCAAGAAGGAGGCCGTTATGAAGTTCAAGCACATTATGGTTCCCTACGATGGGTCCGACCACGCGAAAAGCGCTTTGGCGTATGCGAAGGACTTGGCAGCTGATTGCCCTGACGCCAAAATTTCAGTTGTCCACGCAATTGCTTCTGGCATTGTTGGCGCAGATCAGTTGGGCACTGCAGGCTCGCTTGACGGTGTGCCGTATGGCATGCTTGACTATGATCAGTACCAGGGCATCGTCCAGCGCGTTATCGATGAAGCCACTGAAAACGTTAAGAAGGAAATTGCGGGCGACCTTGCTGGTTTAGAAGATCGTGCCGAGGTTGTGGCTGTGGCAGCTGCATCTCCCGTTGATGCGTTGTCAACCTTTGCTGAAAATAACGATTGCGACCTCATTGTAATGGGCCGTCGCGGCTTGGGTGCTATTCGCGGCATGCTTGGCTCGGTCAGCTTTGGTGTGCTTCGCTCGACTGATATCCCGGTGCTTACAGTTAAGTAGGCGCCTTTTGTGCCGGCTCACGGAGGCCTGCATGATACGGACGCGCGACGGTTTTCGACTGCACGGTGTCTGTATGTCGGTTTCAGCGCCGCGCTCAATTGGCCGTTATTTCGTGGCGAATCAAAAAGACGACAGCTTCAGGGCTGTCGTCTTTTGTGTTTAGGGTGCACGCGCATCTATAGGCGTGCATGCGCTTACATAGGCGTGCGCGCATCCAGTTTTGTCCTATAACCCCCAGTTTCTCCTGAATTTATAACAGGCGCTGCTGATACAGTTCGCCATCGTTAAAGCCAAGCTTGCGGTAATAGCCGCGCGTGCCAACTGCGCTAATCACATTGACGGCGCGGTAGCCAAAGCTGTTGGCAATTTCGCAGGCACGCTCAACCAGTGCTCGCCCTAAGCCGCGGTGCTGTGCGTTTTGGCCGCCTTGCCCAAGACCGGCTACGCGTCCGTACACGTGCACCTCGCGAATCATTGCTTCACCAGGTGCTATAGGCAGTTCGGCGGCATGCTTAGCCACATATTCAGGCTGGGGAAGGGAAAGGCGCAAAAAGCCAGCTATGCGCCCATCGGGTGTTACCCACTGCAGGAAGTACTCGTGGGTATTGGTGGTTTCGTAGGCAACCTCATCAAGAGTCAACTGCTCGTCGGGTGCTGCGCCGAAGGCAATTTCGCGTGACCTGATTTCATGCACCGGCTTGCCACGGCGTGCTACTTCGTTGTCGACCAGCTGGCGCAAATTCACCTTTTTGTTGCCGCACATAATGTCATGTGCCGAGATATCGCGAATCATGCGCGAGATGCGCGTGAATGCAGGCGTGGCAAGCACATCGTCAGCAAGCAAGTTGACCAACTCGTCTTCGGTGTAGGGGCGCCAGCTTCCGTCGCGCCAGTGCGCGACCAGGCCTGTTCCATCGACTAGGGCGCAGGGGTACAGCTTAATTTCGTCAGGCATAAACGCCGGATTGTCCACCATACGGTGAAAGTCGGTTCTGTCAGAATCGGGGGTAGCGCCAAGCAAGTTTGTCATGAAGTGCGCGTGTGTTTTGAATCCAAAAATGCGCGCAAGTTCAAAGGCCTGCTGCATACGTGCAACGCCAATGCCGCGGTGGTTTGCGCGAAGAATTTCCTCGTCAAGGCTTTGAATACCCATCTGAATTTTCGTGCAACCTAAGCGGCGCAGTAGTTTTAAAGTTGGCGCGCAAACGACATCAGGACGCGTTTCTATCACCAGGCCAACACAGCGGTGATCTGCGCTTTCATTGGCGTGCTGTAGTGTTTGAAGCTGCTCGAACGTGGCGGTCTGCCAACGCGCGACGGCCGACCAGCCGGCAGGTGCTGCGGCCGACCCGTCGCTCGCGGTTTCGCTGCAGCGTGCGATGGCCGCCCCGCCGGTGGGTGCCGCGCCCGCCCAGCCATTCGCATCCTCGCTGCATTTTCCGCATGCATACAATTCGCGAACTACCTGGTTGTATGTCGCTTCACCTGCCGTAACGCGCGCCTGCGCCTTGGCAACTTGTGCGGCAAGTTCTTCGCGTTCGCTCGCAATGCCGGCTTTTTGGTACAGCGCCCGTTGCACTTCGCATTCGCGTTCGACAACTGCTTCGTCAGCCATATCGCCAAGCGCACGGAACAGCTCGTGCATATACCAAATTTGGTAGCTTTCGGGGTAATCGCTCCATGTGCCGCCAAGCACAATAAGCTCGACTTTGTCGGTGACGTGACCCATCTGATGGAGCGTTCGCAACCTTGCTGTGACCTGCAAGTATGGGTCAAACCAGTTGCGCTCGGCGCGTTGGCAGGCAGGCTCGTCAGTAAGATAGCTTTTTGGCATACGAATGTCGTTCGGGCAGTATAAGCACGCGCTTGAACAGGGCCATGGCTTTGTCAGAACCGTCACGGTTGCTACGCCCGAGGCAGTGCGTCGCGGCTTCACCTGCAAGGTTCGCACAAGGCGCGCCTCAAGAGCCGCATCGATATTCCACGTTTGCCACTGATCGGGGTGATGCTCTTTTACGTCCTGGTAAAACGGCAGAAGCTGCTTTTTCGCTACGTAGCGCACAGGCCCTGCGACCTCTCTGTTGCGTGCTCGGATAATCCGATCAAGCCCATTCGGCTCAAGTGGCCCGTCTGTATCACGCAGCGCGTCAACTATATTTAGTAGCGTTTTTTCCATGCCCGCCATTGTACGGCAGAACTGGGTGCTGCATCGTTTACAATAGTTGCCAATATTTGTGGGCATTGGTCGGTGCATCGCATGCCGCCAACCGTGGGCATTGGTCGGCGTCCCGCGCGCCGCCATTTGTGGGTACTAACCGGCGCCTCACGCGCCGCTAACCGTAGGCACTAATCGGCGCCTCGCGCGCCGCTAACCGTAGGCACTAATCGGCGCCTCGCGCGCCGCCAACCAAAGGAGCTGTTATGACTGAACGCGACGTAAACGCTGAACTGCAGCATTGGATCGAAAATGTTTCTGACGCCGAACTTGCGGCAGAGCTTGCGGAAATGAAATCCGCAGCTGACGCGGGTGATGCGTCCGCTGCAACCGATGCATTCTTCCAAGACCTATCTTTTGGTACGGCGGGTTTGCGTGGTGTCATTGGCGCGGGCACTAACCGCATGAATATTTACACGGTTGGCCGCGCGTCGCAGGGTTTCGCTGACTACCTGGTGGCGAATTTCGAAAACCCGACGGTGGCTATTGCCCGCGACAGCCGCAACAAAGGCGAACTGTTTGTGCGTACCACGGCGGCAATCATGGCAGCAAATGGCGTTAAAGCGCTGGTGTATCCGCGCATTTCCCCTGTTCCCACGCTTTCTTGGGCTGTGCGCGACCTGGGCTGCTCGGGTGGCATTTGTATGACAGCGAGCCACAACCCCGCGCCCTACAACGGCTACAAGGCTTACGGCCCCGATGGCTGCCAGATTACCTCTGAGGCTGCCGCAGCAATTTCGGCTTCCATTGCAAATACCGATGCTTTCACCGGCGTAAAAACCATGGACTTTGACGAAGCGGTGGCTGCAGGCAAGATTGAATGGATTGATGACGCGGTGCTCGAACGCTACTACGACGCGGTGCTTGCGCAGTCGGTGAACAACCTGACCGACGACCAAATTGCATCGGCCCCGCTCAAGCTTGTGTACACTCCGCTGTGCGGCACGGGCCTGGTGCCGGTTACCACCGTGCTTTCGCGTGCCGGCGTGACCGACGTTACTGTGGTTCCCGAGCAAGAACAGCCCAACGGCGATTTCCCCACCTGCCCTTACCCGAACCCGGAAATTCGCGAGGCTATGCAGAAGGGCATTGACCTGTGCGAGCAGGTGCACCCAGATTTGCTGCTGGCAACCGACCCTGATGCCGACCGTGTGGGTGTGGCCTGCAAAGACGGCAGCGATTACACGCTTTTGACCGGCAACGAAATGGGTGTGCTGCTGCTTGACTACATTTGCCGTATGCGCGCGCAGCGTGGTGAAAACCTTGCCGACAAGGTTGCGGTGACCACTATCGTGTCGTCTGCTATGGTGGACGCACTTGCTGCAGAATATGGCTTTGAGC
The DNA here is from genome assembly GCA_963619015.1 of Senegalimassilia sp. Classification (GTDB taxonomy): domain Bacteria; phylum Actinomycetota; class Coriobacteriia; order Coriobacteriales; family Eggerthellaceae; genus Senegalimassilia. The sequence goes on from CAVEUW010000001.1 coordinate 78,843, forward strand.
TGCGCCGTTGCCTGACAGGCTTCAAGTACATCGGCGACATCATTACCGAGCTTTCCGATGCCGGCACGCCCGAGCGTTTCATGTTTGGTTTCGAAGAAAGCTACGGGTACTTGTCTGGCGACCACGTGCGCGACAAAGACGCCGTGAACGCCAGTTTGCTGATTTGCCAGATGGCGCAGGCTTACAAGCTTGAGGGGAAAAACCTGGCAGAGGCTATGCGCGATTTGTACGCCAAGCACGGTTGGTGGCTTAACCGTACCGTTTCGCTTTCGTACCCGGGTGCTGACGGCGCGGCGAAGATGGCTGACTTGATGGCCAACCTACGTACGAATGCACCTGCTGAACTGGCAGGACGTAAAGTTGAGGCTGTGGTTGATTACCAGGGCGGCGTAAATGGCTTGCCCTCCGCTAACGTGGTTGAATTTGATGTGGAAGGCGGCAACAAGGTTATTGTGCGCCCGAGCGGCACCGAGCCGAAGATCAAGCTCTATGTGTTCGCGAAGGATGCCAGCCGTGAAGCTGCCGACGCGCTGCTTGATGCGCTTGAGGCCGCAGGCCGTGAGCTGCTGGCGTAAGCGTAACGTCGCTTGCGCCTTTGGGGAAACAGTGTCGCGCCTTCGGCGCTTTCTAATACGGGCCGAGCTTTCGCTCGGCCCTACGAAAAAACATAGGATTGACCTGCAGAAACAATTCGTAGGCGTTTGATCCTATCAAACGTGATGTCAATGTTTGAGACCTGGAATAACGTGACAACAGGGATAGCTTCGTGGGTGCGAGCGAAAGCTCGCACAGTAATAGGCGCTCGCGCAGCGAGCGTCAGATTTTTATTCAATGTGGGCGTTTGCGCCGATAAGAACTGCAGCTTCACTTGAATTTGAAGATTAGATAACCTTACCTAACATTTGGCTCAGATTGTGCCATACTATTAGACGCGGTAAACAATTGGTAACAAATGTTACCTTTGGTTAAGGGGTGCCGCTGTGACGTATGGCAAGGAGTGGGGCATGGCTGTCTCGATTGACGATATCAAAGCGCTGAGCAAGTCCCCAATATTCAAAAACATCCCAGTTCACGAGCGTGAAGACCTTCTGAAAGAGGTTGAGGCGCGCGTGAAAACGCTCGACGAGGGGCTTATCCTTCGCCGTGCTGGCGATTCTCTCGATTTCTACCCGGTTGTCGTTTCCGGCAAAATTCAGGCATCTATGCCGCAGGGTGGGCAAGACCGCATGGTGGCAGAATTTGGTCCGGGCGAAAGCTTCGCCGAGGCCGTTCCGCATACCCTAAAATACACGCCTGTGAACATTCGCGCTGTTGAGCGTTCACGTATTCTGTGCATTCCTGCCAAGCAGCTGGAGGCGTGCATGAACCCAAATGCCTACGTCATGCGCGAAAATTTGTCTACCGAAATGTCGAAGAAGGTCGGCTACCTTTCGCAGGCGCTTTCAGTGGTAGGTGAGCCGCGCCTCTCTGATCGTATTCTTGCGCATGTGCGAACCTTACCGACTGACAAAAACGGCTGGTCAACCATTGAAATGTCGCGTGGCGAATGGGCTGCGTATCTGCGCGTTGCCGAGAAATCGCTCATTCGCGAATTACGCGCGCTTCGCGAAGATGGCCAAATCGAGATCGACGGCCAACGCGTCCGCTTGCTGTGCGATTAGCCACTAGCTCTTTGTTGGGATTGCGCTTCGGGTGCTCTAATAACCCCTCTCAACTGAGGATAACTTCCCTGCCTGACCTGCGATGGTGACATTTGTTACCTTAAGTAAAGAAAAAGGCACACAATGGTAACTTTTTCTTGAATTTTGGGTTAGTCATAGTGTACAATCCCTTTCGATACATCAGTTATCTGTGTGCAACTTGTCGCCAGTGCTTGGTTGACCTGCGCATATAGATGCACCAACTTTGATTCCCGCAACAATTTAATAGCTTGCGAGAAGCGCGTACGTGCGCGCGGAATTGTTGTGTGCAAGTGTGGCTTTTGAAGCTGCGCAAAAGCGGCGTTATGCGGTCGCGCGAATGATTCGGTCGCGCGAATTATGCGGTCGCGCTAGGCAAGGTAATTTTGGCGACGGTTTGCCATGTCGCCATGTGAATTGAGAAGGCTGGCGCCATGCCCGCCCACGTGAGGAGTAGAAATGCGTTATCAATCAACTGCTGCTGCAGTGAAGCGCACCCCGGTCAACAAAGTGTTGGCGATGTTTTTCGCTGCCATGCTTGTGTTTTCACAGCTACCGGGGGTGACTGCAACCGCTATAGCTGACGAAGCTGCGGATGCTACGGGCCAGCAAGCGGCGCCTCAGGTTGTCGATCAGGCAGCAGGTCAGGTTGATGAAACGAGCGAGGCATCTGTTGCGGCGGCTACTTCGCCGGCTGCGGCTGCTTCGGCGTCTACTTCGCCGTCTGTTGTTGCGGCGGCTGCAAAGACAGCAACCAAGCCTTCCGCAGCTTCTGGCTTGAAGTACAACGGTTCCGAGCAGACAGGCGTTACAGCAGGTGAAGGCTATACGCTTTCTGGCAAGGCAAAGGCAACAAACGCTGGCACTTACGAGGTAGTGGCGACGCTTGACGAAGGCTACACGTGGGATGACGGTTCTACCGAAAACGTTACCATGAGCTGGTCGATTGCTAAGGCTCAGCTTAAAGCTACCTATGAAGGCGAAACTGTTTCTCCTGGATCAGACCCTGTGCTTGGCGTAAATGTTACGGGCTTCGTCGGTGGTGAAACCGCGCTTTCGGCTGCAGGTTATACGGCTCCATCCGTTGCAAAACCTGCAACTCTCGCGGCTGGTACCTACGAACTAACCCCTGCAGGCGGTAAGGCTACCAACTATGATTTCACATATGTGTCTGGAACGTTGAAGGTTGAATCGCCAACTACCGGCAAGCTGAAGGCTGGCACCTATACCATTACGGCAAATCTGAGCATGCCGGGCGATTACAACCCGGTTATCCCTGGAGCCACGGTATACGTGAACAACCCGAATAATCCGTTTAGCGATCGCGCGGGGAATAGCCCAGTGCTTGATGGCAACAGTCCGGTAGGCGTGCAGAATACGACGCCTACATCATCGCTTTCTAAAAACGCGAAGATTGTGGTTGCTGACGACGGTACTAAAACGCTTGAGCTTGATATTTTGAATCCTGTTTTTACTACGCAGGAAGTTGGCACGTGTGCAGATCTTTCTAGTGTCCAAGTGACGCGCACGGCTCCGCAAGATTCTTCTGTTTGGGACTACGGTAATTACACGACGCGTATTTCGCACATTTCCGTTAAGTTGAATGACGACTTGGTTACCGGTCAGAAAAGCTATTTCTTCAAAGGAAGTAAGCTGTATGCCGTACCGCTATCGCTTGACATTGCTCCTACAGGCGACATTGCGCTCGAGCTGTCGGTGAACTACAGCAGCCTGCCCGAAAGCGCGCTGCCCGAGGGTGTGACCCCAATTCCCGACAATGCCGATACAAACGATAGCAATAATTCGACAAATGCCGATGAACAAAACGTTTCTCCTGCTGATACTACTGGAGGCACCACCAATAATTCTGGCGACAACATAGCCCCCGCTCCAACTGGTAGCACGGAAATCGCCACGACATCTGATGGCCATATCGCCGCAGGTACCTACACGGTTTCCGCAAACTTGTGGTTTGACAAGGCGACCACGGGTCTGCCGCTGAACCCGCATATGACCAATGGAGGTTTTCCGCCTTCCACGCCGGTCAGCAACAATGCAACCATGACGGTTGATTCGTCGGGCCATGCAACCGTGACGGCACCGGTGCTTATTCAAGATAAGGTTATGACTATCAACAACGTCTGGGGAAGCTCAATTACAAGCTTCACGGGTTCGTCGGTCACTATTGATTTGGGCACGCCGTCGGCTTCACAGTCCCAGTTCACGGGAACGTGCTCAACTTCGGTCACCATTGGCTGGCTGGCGCGCACTATTGCTGCCGGCATTTTCAATGGCGTGTGGGATCACACGTGGAACACCAATTGGGAAGTCGACTTAGGATCGACGCTCCCGGCCTCTGGCGGCGGCGAATTGCCGGCAGCGGCGCAGGCAATTCTTAATGGCGAAAATGGCGTGTCGACCGAGAACGACGCAAAGGCTGCAGCGTTGGCTTCAGCTGAAAGTGCTGCTGAAGCGGCCGCGAATGCTGCCGAAAATAAAGGCGGCGAGAAAAGCTCCAGTAACAGTGTTGCTAAGGCTGCAGAAGATGTTGCTAAGGCTGTAACCGAAGCGGTGACTTCAAGCCCGGCTGCGACCGTTGGTACTGTGGCTGGTGTAGTGGCAATTGTGGCTGCTGTTTGCGCTGGCGTGTACGTATGGCGCAAGAAGAAGGCTGCGGGCGCTGCCGCCGACGCAAAAACCGGTTCTGCACCTGAAGAAGCAAGCAAATCTGAAGCAAGCAAGCCTGAAGAAGCAAGCAAACAAGAGTAACAAGTCGCACGAAAGGCGAGCCTTGGCGGGGTCGCCTTTCGCCGCGTAATGCAGATAGAAAGAGGTACGCATGTCCAACCAACTTATGACCCGCCGCACATTCGCCGCACTCGCTGGCGTTGCCGCTGCATCTGCCTTTGCGTTGCCCGGCTGCTCGTCGGGCGAGGCTTCTAAGGATTCAAGCACGTCTGGTTCAGCCGATGGCACGACGTTTACCACGCATGCCGAAGACCGTGCGCTTTCAGGCTCTGCCGACCCGTGCGATGTGCGCGTTGGCCTTATTATGGGTCCGCCGTCCATGGGCCTGTCGCAGTTTATCGTGGCTGCTCAGGCGGGCAAAACCACCAACAAATTCACGTTTGAGCCTAATGGCGTTGATTACGTGGGTCTTTCCGCCATGTTCAACAAGGGCGATTACGACATCTGCACGTTACCGAGCAACATTGGCCCGATTCTGTATAACAACGAAGAACTGAAAAACGACTACGAGGTGCTCAGCATCAACAACCTTGGCGTTTTGTACGTCATGACCAACGACTCGTCACTTTCCACACTTGAAGATTTGAAGGGTCGCACGGTGTACAGCTACGGCGAGGGCGGCACGCCCGAATACACCATCGAGGCTCTGCTGAAGAAGAACGGCCTTGAAGGCACCTTTAACCTTGAATTTAAGTCGAGCCCGCTTGAGGTGCTCAATATGATGCAGGAGCAGGCTAACTGCGTGGCTATTTTGCCGCAGCCGTTTGTCTCGCTGGCGAAAATCCTGGTCAACCCGCTGTATATCCCCATCGACCTGACGGTTGAGTGGGACAAGGCGTTTGCCGATACAGGCAGCCAGGCTGTTACCACAACCACCATTGTGAACAAGAAGTTCCGCGAGGAACACGAGCAGGCAGTTATCGAGTACTTAAATATGGCTGGTCAGTCGGTTACGTGGACGCTTGCGAATATGGGCGACGCTGCCGCGCTGCAGGAAGAACTGGGCACGTTCTTGAACAACTCGGTTGCCCTTGATGCAATGCCCTACATTTCCATGACGAATCTAACGGGCGAGGAAATGCGCACCGCGCTTTCAGGCTTTTTGAGTGAGCTATATAAGGCCAATCCCGATTCTATCGGCGGCAAAATGCCTGGTGAAGATTTCTACTACCTTCCGCCGACCGGCCAGCTTGACGAGCGCTATTTGCAGGCGGGTCTTGCCGAGGCGACGAAACACGAATCGAGTGCTGGTACTGGCAATGACGGCGTGACGGCTACTAAGGAAGATGCCGAAGCTGCAGCTGCCGCGATGGGTGGGCAAGCTTCAGGGAAGTAATTTGCGCCGGTTTGCCTGCCGGCAAACCGGTCTGCTCGACGCTGCGGCCGCCTGTGGCACGCTGCCCTCGCTGACTTTTGTTTGACCTGTTGGTCTAGCGCCCGCTGAGGCAAGACCGCAAGTGATGTTTTTGGAGAGGAGGACTATGTTCGAGAAGCTAAAAAGCCTGTTCGGGGGCTCGTCGGCTGCTGGAGCCGCTAGCACGGCCAGCGGCGCAGCTAGCACCGCAGCGCCAACCGACGACGCGCCGCGCATGCAGTTCGCTGCCATTGCAGCAAAAATCGGCATGCCCGAAGAAAAGGTAGCCATGATGGCGAACATGGTTCGCCAAAATGGCATGGCCGATTCACAGATGGGCTTCATGATGCAAACGGCCACGTCAAAGGGCGTGACCTGCGACGAGATCATGGGCATGCTCACCAGCATGGGCGTGCAGAAAAGCCAGATTGTGCGCGTGATGCAGACGCAAGGTCTTATGGAAGAAGACGAGGCTCTGCGTATTCTAGAAGCCGAACGTGTGGCTGCCGAACAGCGCGCTGCTGCTGATAAAACAGCCGCGCGCAAAGCCTTCATTCGCAAGGCGCTTATCATCGTGTTTTGGCTGGTGGTATGGGAGCTGCTCGACCGCATTGTTGACAATCGTCTGGTACTTGCAGGCCCTATTCGCACGCTTGAAGCACTGGGCGACCTGGTGGTTTTGCCGAACTTTTGGGCAATTGTCGGCGCGTCGTTTGGGCGCATTGCACTGGGCTTTTTGTTGTCGTTCGTCGTCGGCTTCTTCCTTGCGCTGGCTGCGTGCCGCGTGAGGCTGTTCCGCGACTTCATTGACCCCATCATTAGTCTTCTGCGCACCATCCCGGTTGCGTCGTTCATTATTTTGCTGCTCATTTGGGTTGGCAATCAGGCGCTCACGGTGTTTCTGGCGTTCTTCATTGTGCTGCCGCTCATTTATACGAACATGGTCACAGGTTTTGAAAGCGTCGACAAACAGATGCTGGAAATGGCGCGCGTGTACGGCCTTTCGAAGTGGCGCACGTTTTTGTATGTGTATCGCCCGGCGTTTATGCCGTTTTTGCTGTCCAGCACCAAAATTTCGCTTGGCATGACGTGGAAAAGCGGCATCATGGCCGAAGTTTTGGCCACGCCAAAGCCCTCTATTGGTAAGGAAATGGCCACAGCGCGCACCTTCCTTGATACGCCCGATCTGCTTGCATGGACGGTTGTGGTCATGGTTGCGTCGGTGCTGTTTGAGAAGGCGTTTATGGCGTTGCTTAAACGCGCGAATCGCCCGCTCGGTGGCTTCATAGGCAAGAAGGGTGGCGAAGATGAGTAACGAAGCACAGGCTCCGTTGCCTGATGTGGAATTCGATCACGTGTGCCGCACGTATGGCGCAAACGAAGTTCTGCGCCGCGTGACGTTTACCTTGCCTGGTGGGGAAGTACGCTGCCTGATGGCGCCCTCTGGCTCGGGCAAGACGACGCTCTTCCGCGTGCTGCTGGGGCTTGAATCTGCCGATTCTGGCGAAATTCGCGGCATTAAGCCTGGTCAGATAAGCATGATGTTCCAAGAGGACAGGCTGTGTGAAACGCTGACGCCGGTTGAGAACGTGGCGTTAGTCCTGCCGCCTTCTGCTCGCCGCTCCGACGTGCGCAAGCTACTGGCTGAAATTCTGCCGGCTGACTGTTTGAACCAGCCCGTGATGGAGCTTTCCGGCGGTATGCGTCGTCGTGTTTCGCTTGTTCGCGCGGTGGCGTTCCCCAGCAAAATGATCGTACTTGACGAACCGTTTACGGGCCTTGACCAGGCCACAAAGGAAAAGGTTATCAAGTTTTTGCTGGCTCACCGTGAGGGGCGCACGATGCTTGTGGCAACCCATGGTGAAGACGACGCGGCCCTGCTTGGCGCCGAGCGCATCAACTTGGCCGAGGTGCAAGACGGTGGCGTGACCGGGGCCGACGCAGGCGCTCAGTGGCTTGAAGGCCTGACGAGTGAATAGCGATTGAGTGGGACACTGGGGACAGTCCCCACTGTCCCACCAGCGGTGGTCGCTGGTACGTTGGGGACAGTCCTCAGCGTCCCAAATGAGTGCGAAATGCGAGGTGCTTGTTGCCTCGTTTCGAAATAGATAAGCCCGAAAGGGAAAGGAAAGAAATGGATACGACGAAGACGATGCGTGAGCTGTGTAGCGACGAGCCTGCGCTTGAGTCGTTTTTGCAGTCGAAAGGTTTTCCGTTTTCGCTGGATAACCCCATTGTTGATCTGGTGACATTCGACGATGTGTGCCAAGTTCGCAGTCTTGACCGTGAAGAATTTCTAGCCGAATTCGAAGCGTTCAAGGCCCAGCAATAAGCGTGTGGCGCCGCTTCGCGGCTTTCGAAATATGGGCCGAGCTTTCGCTCGACCCTACGAATGGGGGGTTGATCCTCGGGCGCGTGCATTGCGGAATCTGTCTGTAGGTGCGAAGCATTGGCTCGCACAGAAGCGGCCCTCGGGCGCGTGCATTGCGGCAAATGTGAAGGTTGTTGAACGAGCGATATACATCATCGCAGTTGAAGAAGGGGAAAATGTTGTTCTACCTTGGTATTGATATCGGCGCTTCTTCGGTGAAGATCGCGGCTGTTGACGCAGCTGGTGCGCTGCTTTGCGTCCAGCGTCGCGTTCACAAGGGCTCGCCCATTCCATGTTTGCGCGGCATGCTGGATGATTTGGTGGCAGGCGCTTGCGCGAACGGAACGACGGGCGAAGCCGCCGACGCAGCCGCCGCCGACGCATCCGACAACGCCGCCGACGCTTGCGGCACCTCTTCTTGCGGTCCGCTTTCGCTTGCCGACTGTGGCGGCTTCATCGCAACAGGCAGCAGCGCGGATATGCTGCGTGCGCTCCTTCCAAACGTGCGCATTCTCGAAGACGTTCCGGCAATGGTTCGCGGTGTGCAATCTCTTGCGCCGACTGCAGCATCCGCTATTCAAATGGGCGCGCAATCAGGCGTTTTCGTTACTGGCTTTGCCGGTGGTCATGCGCCTGAGTTTTCGATGAACGAAAGCTGCGCAGCTGGTACCGGCAGTTTCTTCGAAGACCAGATGGAACGTCTCGGCCTTCCGCTGGAAAGCTACTCTGAGCTGGTCGGACGTGCGCAAACGGTGCCGCGCCTGTCCGGTCGATGCTCGGTGTTCGCAAAAACCGACATTATTCACCGACAGCAAGAAGGCGTGCCGGTTGAGGATATTCTGCAGGGACTGTGCCATGCGACCGTGAAGGCATTCAAGGCCACGATTGTTCGCAATTTGCCTGTCGAAAAGCCGCTTGCTTTGGTGGGCGGTACGCTTCTGAATGCAGGCGTTGTGCGCGCGGTTCGCGAAGTGTTCAAGCTGGAAGACGACGAACTTCTGGCTGATGAATCGCTCGTGTGTGCTCAGGCTGTTGGCGCCGCGTTGGCTGCGGCGTCGGCCAATACCACCTCCGCCACTCTTTCTGACCTGTACGCGGCACTCGGTAGTGCATCTGGCCTTGCGGCCGACGACCTGCTGCGCCTGCCGCAACTTCCACAAGCTGACTGCACCCCTAACCGTGGCTTCGCCTTAGCTCCAAGCCCGTGGAACCCGCAAGGTTCGCCAGCTCGTGAAGGTGAAGCTGTCCCGCATTCCGCCGCCGTCGAGGCCCTGCCGCAAGGCACCCCCGTGCCAGTCGCGCTTGGTGTAGACGTGGGTTCTACCAGCACAAACTTGGTCCTCATGAGCACCGACGGCGTACTGCTTGACGCGCAATATCTGCGTACGCGTGGCAACCCCAAGCAGGCTGTGCGCGAAGGTTTAGCATCGCTGGCCGAGCGCGTGGGCGACCGCGTTAAGGTTGTTGCTGCGGGCTGCACGGGCAGCGGCCGCACGATGATTGGCAACTTTATCGGCGCCGATGCCGTCCGTGACGAAATCACCTGTCAGGCGCGTGGCGCGGCTCAGGCCGACCCGCAGGTTGACACCGTGTTCGAAATTGGCGGCCAAGATTCCAAGTACATCAGCCTTACCAACGCGCAGGTTTCCGACTTCCAAATGAATAAGGTTTGCGCGGCTGGCACTGGCAGTTTTGTGGAAGAACAAGCAGGGCGCCTAGGTATTGCTCTGCCCGATTACGGTGAGCTAGCGCTTTCTGCAGAACACCCGGTTGACCTGGGTGAACGCTGCACGGTGTTCGTTGAAACTGCTATCAACGCCGCGCTTGCGAAGGGCGCAACTAAGGCCGAGGTGGCCGCGGGTTTGTGTCTGTCGGTCGTGCGCAACTACCTGCATAAGGTGGTGGGTACGAAGCCTATTGGCAAGCGCATCGTGCTACAGGGCGGCGTGGCGTATAATCCGGCAATCGTCGCTGCTTTCCGCGCCTATGCTGGCGATAACCTGACGGTAAGCCCGTGGTTTGCCGTTTCTGGTGCTGTTGGTGCTGCACTTTTGGCAGCCGAAGCGCAGGGCGTTTTAACCGAAAGTGGCGCCGCTACCGAATCATCTATGGAATCGCCTGCCGAATCATTCCCCACCTCTGCCTTCAAAGGCTGGGACCTTTCTGGCGAATCACACCAGGTCAAACGCGTAGACCCCGAGGAAATTGCCGCCAATCGTGCCTTCTTCCGCAAAGTCGACGAGATGTACCTGGAAGGCTATAACCCCACGCGCGATCCCAACAAGAAAACCGTTGGCATCCCGCGTGCGCTTATGATGCACAAGCTGTTCCCCATGGCCAACGCGTTTTTTACGCAGCTTGGCTTTAATGTGGTGCTCTCCGACGCCTCTGACGAGGAAACGGTACGCCTTGCCCAGGCCAGCGCCCAGGGCGAAACTTGCTACCCGGTCAAGCTCGTGCATGGACACATGGCGCAGCTGCTTGATGCCGGTGTCGATTACGTTTTCATGCCGCATGTGCACACCATTCGCCACCTAAAATCGACGGTGCCGCACAACTATGCGTGCCCGTATATGCAGTCCATCCCCGACATTGTGGCGAAGGAACTTGACTACGATGGCCACGGCATTACGCTTTTGAGCCCTGAAATGAACCTCGATTTTGGTCAGGGTGCGATGGCCGAGGTTATGCTGCAGGTCGGCGCGCAACTTGGGCGCACGCCGCAGGAAACGGCAAAGGCCATGCTTGCGGGCGGCTTTGCGGTGACGGAGTTCACGCGCAAGACCGAAGACCTGGGTGACCAGCTGCTTTCTAGCTTGAAGCCCGGCGAGCGCGTTATCGTTATCATCACGCGCAACTATGGCATTGTCGACCCGGCGCTGAACATGGGTATTCCCGACTTGCTGCTAGACCGCGGCCAAAAGGTTATTACCGTTAGCCATTTGCACGCGCATGACCTGGGCATTTCTGCGGACTACCCGGGCGTTGTGTGGCCGTTTGGCCAGCATATTCTATCGGGCGCGAAGCTGGTGCGCCGCGACCCGCGCCTGTTCGCCGTGTATTTAACCAACCACGGCTGCGGCCCGGACACCATGATCAGCCATCTGTTTGCCGAAGAAATGGGCAGCAAGCCTTACCTGGCCATCGAGATGGACGAGCACTATTCGAAGGTAGGCGTCGAAACGCGCGTTGAGGCGTTCCTGAACGCAATTGAGCAGTACGAGGCTTCTGACCTGCGCGGTACGCCGACTTCCACGCATGTGGTGAACACGGCTTGCGAACCAGTGCAAACTTGCGAGGTTGCAGGTTTGCCGTCGTTTGGCCCCTATGGTCCGCTTGCGGCGCAATGGCTGCGTGACCAGGGCATTTCCGTGCGCGAGTTGCATCCGAGTGCACAGTCGCTAGAGCTTGGCCGCAAGGAAACCACCAGCAAAGAGTACTACACCTTTGCAAGCATGCTTGGCCTTGCGCTTGAAGCGGCTGGGGAAGGGGACGCGGAGGCGGAGGCGGCTGGCGCTGCTGGGGAAGGCCCTGCGACCGAGGCGACCGCTGGCGCTGCGTCTGGCGCGGCCGAACCTGTTCGCCAGCTGTTGATTCCTTCGTCACAGGGTGGCGAAGCTGACGGCCAGTATGACCGCGTGATTCGCAGCGTGCTGGATACGAAGGGCCACTCTGATGTGCGTGTTGTTGCTCCTGACGTGGAGCTTCTGCCATGCAACGTCGAAGATTGCGACGGTTTGTTTGTCCATATGTTGGCAGGCGATGTGGTGAACGCTGCGGCGCCGGCTGACCGTGCTGCTATGGTAGAGCGTCTTTCGAAGGCTAACTTGACGCTTGATGATGTGCTCGCAGCTGCGCGCGAAGTTGGCGAAGCTGCCGCAGCCAGCGCTCCTGCTAATGAGGCGCCCGCCGCGCCCGCCGCTAGCGAGTCCGCCGCGCTCGCAACATCCACCACGTCCGCTGCCAAATCCCTCGCCGTTGTTGGCGAATGGCCGCTGGTCGTTGGCGATGAACTCGTCGGCGGCATGTGGACTACGCTCGAGAGTGAAGGCTACAAGGTTCGCCGCGCTCCCTTCGCCGAATATCTGTGGTTTATCTGGGAAGATGGCTGTGACGAGGCGAAACACCAGAAGGTGACGAACGACCTGATGCCGATGATGGGCGAAACTGGCGCCGCTGTGACCCCTGGTCTGCCTGATGCATCGCTAGCGCAGCCGGCAAGTGACCCTGACCAGGCGTTGACTATCGAAGACGTGCAAAGCCTTGCCGCTGGTTGCGACACGTGCGCTGCCTCGGGTGGTTGCGGAAGCCTGCACGAGCACGGAAGTGCTGAATGCGACGGTTCGCATAACCATGATTTTGCTGCGCTTGATGGCGCAATGGATGGCTGCGACGGTTCGCATAACCATGGCACCAACATCGCGCTGGCAACTGGTCCTTTGGAAGTGAGCCAGGCTGTTCAGGAAAATCCGCTGTTCGGTGCCGAGCAAAAGACGCTGCCGCAAGAGGCGTGGCACGCAAAGCTTGACCAATATGCTGGTTGGATGCAACAGGTTGCTGACGCGCTCGGCGAAGCTTCGGCCTTCTCGAAAGATCGCGACGAATTGCGCGGTCTCGCAACTGGCGCACTAGGAAGTTACGCTGCCGCTAACGGGCGTTACCGCTATGCGAAGGCTATGCAGGAAGGGCGCGCAGTTGATGGCGTTATTGTCGCGGCCTCGATGTACGAGAATACCGACATCATGCTGCGCCTGCGCAATATTCCCACGCAAGCTCCGCTTTTGCATCTGGCGTTTGACGGCGCCCTTGATCAAAGCATTGAGGATCGCCTCCGCTCGTTCTTGTATTACGTGTAGAAGAATGCGCCGCGCCTAGTGGCGTTCCCTAGTAAGGGGCGAGCTTTCGCTCACCCCTACATAAAATAGCGGTTGACCTGCGACAACATACTTCGTAGGCGCTTGATCTTATCAAGCGCGATGGCAACATTAAAGGCCTGGGACAACAGAGCAACATGGATTGAACAGGTGATATTGGGATGAAATTTTGTGGGATCGAGCGAAAGCTCGATCCGCACAAGGGAGCGCGAAGCGCGACACACATGTAGCGCTACAATGTAGCCATTGGCAAGAACACTACACGAAAGGGGCTTATATGCCGCTTCGAAATCTACCGACTGACGCCGCGGCGTCGCTTGCAAGCTTGATTGACATCAAACCCGGTCAGGTGTCTAGCATGGCCCTCACGCGAGACGCTGGCTTCGACCTAACGTTGCTGGCGTTTGCCCCTGGCGAGGCCGTAAGCGAAGAGGAATACTTTGGCGACACGCTGTATCTGTTGGTAGAGGGCTCGGCGCGCGTAACATTGCCCGACAGCGAGGTAACGCTACGAGCGGGCGAAACTCTTCGCGTCCCGGCGCACATTCTGCACGCCGTGGAGCCCGCAGATGGTAACGGTTTCAAAGTGTTGCAGCTGAACGCGCACGAATAGCAAACCAGCGCCTACAAACAGCGCCCGCAGCCGCGCCAGCGCCCGCAAATGGTGCCCGCAAACAGCGCCCGCAATTCGATATTTAAAAGTGCCAAAACGAAAGGAAACAACAATGGCAGAACTCATTAAAAACGTCGAACACGGCAACATCTTCAGCCTGAAAGACCTGGTCGAGCTTGAGGCCGGCAAGGTCAACAGCCTCACGTTGTCGCAGACCCCGGGTTGCAAGGTCACCGTTTTCGCCATCGATGCTGACGAAGGCATGTCCTCGCATGCCGCCCCGGGTGATGCGCTTATCACCGTGCTCGAGGGCACCGGTTGCATCACTGTCAACGATGTACCGCACGAGCTTTCCGCAGGTCAGAGCATCGTTATGACCGCTGGCAGCCCGCACAGCGTCAAGGGTGTTACCCCCTTCAAGATGCAGCTGACGGTAGTCAAACCCACCGAGTAACCAACTGAATAACCCACCGAGTAACCAACCGAATAAATTCTCTTATCGAAAATTCGCATCATATAGAATCGCATGTGGAAGGCCGTTCTCGCACGAGGGCGGCCTCCTTTGTCTCTGTGGTCGTTTGATAAACGCCTCGTACTGAATTAGCAAACTCGCTGAATTCTGTTAAATAAAAATGCTGAAATGTGTTAAATGCTCAGAGAGGCACAGGCGTGAACAGCGATAATTACTATCCGCGCATTGCGGATGTGATGCTAAAGGAAAAGCTTTCCCATGCGCATGCTCATGCTGTTTCAAAACAGTGTCGCGCCTTCGGCGCTCCAAATTAAGGCGTTCGCAATACGTTGTTTATCATCCTTAACCAAGGATAACTTCAT
>CAVEUW010000002.1:0-87814 GCA_963619015.1 Senegalimassilia sp.
CACTGGCGCCGCAGGTGCTGCAGCTGCGAGTGCTGCAGACACTGGCACCGCAGGTGCTACTGGCGAACCAATCAACGTATTCGAGAAAGGCCGTATGGAAGGCCCTGATGCAGAAAGCACTACGCATGGTAGGGTTCGCGCCGTTTGCGTTTCTAAGCGCAAAGGTACGCGCAAGGAAGTTGTCGATGGCGCAGTTACCATTGAAGCTCACCATGGAGTGGCTGAAGATGCGCATGCTGGCGACTGGCATCGTCAGGTTTCTCTTTTGGCATGGGAATCTATCGCAAAGGCGCAGGCGCGTGGCCTTGATGTAAAGGAAGGCGACTTCGCCGAAAACATCACCACCGAAGGCATTAATCTGATGGCGCTGCCGCTTGGCACGCAGCTGAAAATTGGTGACGAAGTGCTGCTAGAGCTTTCGCAGCAGGGCAAGGTTTGCCATAAGAAGTGTGCCATTTTCTATTTGGCTGGCGATTGTATTTTCCCGCGTGAAGGTATTTTCTTTGTTGCACTTCAGGGTGGCAAGGTGAAGGCTGGCGACAGTATTGACGTGGTGAAACTTGGCGACGGCACGTGTGAGTATACGCCGCAAGAAGCACTTGATGAACTGGCGGCCACGCCAAGATAAATTGGTGGCGATTGCTTCGCGGCCTATCTAAAACGGGTCGAGCTTTCGCTCGACCCTACAAATTTTTACAAAGCACGCGAATTTCCTTGCAATTAATCTAAAACGGGTCGAACTTTCGCTCGAGCCGCAATAGGAGCCGCCGGGCGCGACACGCTTTCTACAAGGATCGGAAGGCGGCTCGCACGTCGTCAAGCGATTCGCTGTCGGTAACCACGATTGCCTTGTCGCCCGGATACAGCACGGTTTCTTCGTCAACTACTTCCACGTCGTCTTTTGAAGATACGGCTGCAATCAGGCTTTTTGGCGGCAAAACAATCGCACTTGCAGCAACGCCATCGTCATTTGAATGATGGCGAAGACGTGGCACAACAACTTCAGTTAGCATGACATTTCCATGCGTAAGCGACGAGGCGATACTTACCGAGCCGAGCAGCGTTTCCTCTTCAATAAGGTTTGCAATCAGCGTGGTTGATGACACGCACTCAATGCCGACCTCGCGGAAAATGCGCAGGTTTTTCGGGCTGTTTACGCGAGCAACGCAGCGCGGTACATCGAACACGCGCTGGGCGATTTCGCATGAAACTAGGTTGTCATCGTCTTGGCCGGTGGTTGCTACAAACACGTCTGCGCGTCGAATCCCGGCATCTTCTTGAAACTTTGAATCGCAGCCGTCTCCATGAATGACTAGATAGCTGCCCTGCAGTACCACCGAAAGATGATCGGCGGTTTCAAGATCTTCTTCAATAATGGCTACATCGTTGCCGCTTTCAAGCAACACGGTTGCAAGGTATTCACCAACCTTGCCGCCACCTGCGATAACTACATACATACTGAGCCTCTAATCCTGAATATACTTGGCGAATTGTTCGATGAGATCGTGACGCACGCAAGCGAGTACTAAGTCGCCATTGTGTAGGACTGAGTCTTTTGTTGGGATGCTTGAAGTGGAACCGTCGCCACGTTCGAATGCAATAATTTGGATGTCGTGCTCACGTTCGATTTCTGAAACGCGTATGGTTGATTTTTCAGCCCATTTGAGGTCGAGCGAAAAACGCAGTACCTCAAAATCGCCAAACGATTCAATATGCGAACCGTGGCCTGAAACAACCTTGCTGAACACGTCTTCTGCAACAAGCGATGTGCCGCAAACATAGTCGATGCCAAGCTGCATATATGCGCGCTCGTGGTCGGGGTTGTATAGGCGCGCGATAACGTGCGGCACTTGAAACAGGCGGTTTGCCACTTCGCAGCACATAAGATTGGTGTTGTCGAGCTGGGTTACTGCTGCTAAAACATCGCATTCCTCGATACCGGCCTTCTCAAGCGTTTCTTCGTCAAAACCAACGCCTTGAATGGTTGAGCCGTTAAAGTTGCGCCCAAGATTGGCGAACGCATCGACGTTGCGGTCGATGACGCACACATTGTTGCCGTTGTCGGAGAGCATGTTCGCCAGCTGCGAACCAACGCGACCACACCCGACTACGATGATGTTGCTCATGGGGTAAACCTTTCTGCTTGCTGGGGATAGTATACGGCAAGAGTTGCCACAGGTGCGTGCGTATTCCCTCTGCAGAAGTGGTTGCAAGGTGGTAATCAGCAGGTTGGCTGCGGTATTATTGCGGGGTTGAACGCAAGCGCAAGCAGTGTGAAAGGAATCGCCGTGATCAATCGTTACACGCGTCCGGAAATGGGTGCCATCTGGGAGCTTCAGAACAAGTTTTCCATCTGGAAGGAAATTGAGGTGCTTGCGTGCGAAGCGCAGGCTGAACTTGGCCAAGCTGGCATCACAAAAGAGGAAGCGAAGTGGATTCGCGACCATGCGGACTTCACTGTTGAGCGCATTGATGAAATTGAAAAGGTAACCAACCACGACGTTATTGCCTTCACCACCTGTATGGCTGAATACATTGATGCTGACGTGCCCGAGGGTGCAGAAAAGCCTTCACGTTGGGTGCATTACGGCATGACGTCTTCTGACTTGGGTGACACCGCGCTGTCGTACCAGATCACGCAGGCGATCGATATCATTTTGGCCGACGTGAAGCAGCTTGGCGAAACCTGCAAGAAGCGCGCATTCGAA
Organism: Senegalimassilia sp.; assembly: GCA_963619015.1. Taxonomy (GTDB): domain Bacteria; phylum Actinomycetota; class Coriobacteriia; order Coriobacteriales; family Eggerthellaceae; genus Senegalimassilia. The sequence continues at coordinate 2,709 of CAVEUW010000002.1, forward strand.
TTCCAAGACACTCTGTGCGTTGGCCGCACGCATGGCATCCATGCTGAACCGATGACCTTTGGCATGAAGTTTGGCAGCTGGGCATGGGCGCTCAAGCGTGCGCAGACTCGCCTAGAGCAGGCGCGCGAGGTTGCTGCGACGGGTGCAATTTCTGGTGCTGTGGGCACGTATTCCTCCATTGATCCATATGTGGAAAAGTATGTGTGCGAAAAGCTGGGCTTAACGCCAGACCCGCTTTCTACACAGGTGCTTGCACGCGATCGTCATGCCCAGGTCATGTGTGCATTAGCATGCGCTGCTGCAACGCTTGAGTCGATCGCTATGCAGGTGCGTCTGCTGCAGCAGTCCGACGTTATTGAAGCGGAAGAGCCGTTTAAGAAGGGCCAGAAGGGCTCTTCGGCAATGCCTCACAAGCGTAACCCTATTACGGCTGAGCGTGTGTGTGGCTTGGCTCGCTGCGTGAAAGCGAATGCCCAGGTGGCACTTGACAATGTTGCTCTGTGGTACGAGCGCGATATCAGCCATTCCGGCACCGAGCGTGTGGCGCTGGCAGACAGCTTCACTGCGCTTGATTACATGTTCTCTAAGATGCAGTGGATGCTTGACGGGCTGCAAACCTACCCGGCCAAGATGGAGCACAACATGTGGCGGACTAAGGGCCTTATTTTCTCTTCGAAAGTGCTGCTTGCCCTGGTCAACACTGGTATTACGCGTGAAGATGCCTACGTTATTGTGCAGCGCAATGCAATGGCTGTTTGGGAAGATATTCAAAACGCGGTTGACGGTCCGACGTATCGTGAACGCCTTGAGGCCGACCCTGAGGCCAAGCTTTCAGCTGAGACGCTCGACGAAATTTTTGACCCGTGGGATTTCTTGACGCGCAAAGACGAAGTGTTCAAGCGTCTAGAGGGCTTGGAATTCGACAACTAGCCGGTTTTTCCGTGTATGAGGCTGACGGTTACGGTCAGCTTAGGTAGAATGAACGAAATGAGGCGGCGAAGCCGTCGGTTTTGCTGTGCGGCGAATGCCGAGAAGCAAGCCAGGCGGTCGTTAAGCGCAAGTGTATGTTCGACCGCCGCAAACCATGCATCCTATAAGGAGGAACAACATGCCTAAGATCACTCGTGATCAGGTAAAGGTGCCCGCCGACGTTCTGGCGGACGCTCGCGAGACCTACGTTGACAACTACATGAAGGCCACCCGTGGCTCCGGTCGTCTGATGCTGTTTGCATGCGACCAGAAAATCGAGCACATGAACAAGGACTTCTACGGCGAGGGCATTGACATTGCCGACGCTGAGCCTGAGCACTTGTTCAAGATTGGTAGCCAGGGCGTTTGCGGTGTTTTGGCTGGCCAGCGTGGTCTGGTTGCTCAGTATGCAGCCGATTACCCGGAGATCAACTACCTGGTGAAGATGAATTCCAAGACCAACCTGGTTGGCACTTCTCAGGAAGATCCGTACAGCCCGCAGCTGTACGATTTGGAAGCAGTGCTGGCTATGCGCGACAACGGCGTGAACATTGTTGGCCTGGGCTACACCATTTACTTGGGTAGCGAATATGAGTCATCCATGATGGCAGAAGCTGGCGAGCTGATTGCTGCTGCTCATGCAAACGGCCTGCTGGTTGTCCTGTGGATTTATCCGCGCGGCAAGGCTGTTACCGCCGAGAAGGACCCGGATCTGATCGCTGGCGCTGCTGGCGTTGCTCTGTGCCTGGGCGCTGACTTCGTGAAGGTTAACCCGCCGAAGCCCGAAGATGGCCGCACTCCTGCTGAGGCCCTGAAGATTGCTTCCATGGCTGCTGGCCGCACCGGCCTTGTTTGCGCTGGCGGTTCTACCGTTGACGCCGAGACCTTCCTTACTCAGCTGCACGACCAGATTCATGTTGGCGGTGCTTGCGGTAACGCAACTGGCCGCAACATTCACCAGCGTAGCCTTGACGAGGCAGTGCGCCTGACCAAGGCAATCAGCGCTATCACGCTTGACGACTACAGCGTGGCTGATGCCCTGGCTGTGTTCAACGGCGAGAAGGATTTCTCCTGGCAGGACTAAAGTAGCGTGCCGGCTTGACACCTGCTCTATTGCTTTCGAAGCGCCCCGTGGCTTTGGCTGCGGGGCGTTTTTATCCCGTTTGCAGGCGATATATACCGCTTGCGGCAGGCGTGAAATATTCCTGTAACCATTTCGTAACCATTCACCTAAAATGATGACTTCACGTTTTGCGTGAAATGTAGGCAAACGAAGGAGAATGCAGTCAGTTGGCAAGCTCAACGGCAGTTCAGGCAGATGACAAAGGCGCTGCCGCACCAGCCCAACCGGTAAGTGCGGTGGAAAAGGCCGAAGGCGCAGCGGAGAAACAGGTCGCAGCGCACGAGGAGTCGCCAGACCTTCGGTCGACGGATGAGCAAACATCCGAGGCAAAGGACGAAAAGCAGCTGTTCCTGAAACGTATTCTCGCTGCACACGAGCGTTGGTTTGATGTGCAACGGGGATACGAGTACGCTGGCCGCACCTTCCCAGGGTATGCCGAATTCCATTCCTATGGCGAAAAATATGTCCTGGTCAAACGGGCAAAGCTATGGGGTGCGAACACCCATGAATACGTGTTCTTCGTGTTGACTGATCATCTGGATGAAGCGCAGTTGAATGACTGGGTGTCGTTTATGAAAACAGAAGGGCTGGCGAAAGTAGATCCGGAACAAGATCACATGTCGTCGGCTATTACCTTGGCGATTGTCGCGGACTGTTGCGACGAGGAAGTGGCGAAGTGCGTGAAGAAGACGCGTTTCCGGAAGAACTTCGCCTTCGGAATGCGCGGCTGGGCCGATTTACGCCTGGCTGTTGCCTGTATTTCAACGAAAAGCGTGTATGCAAATAGTGCGGCTAAGCAGTTAAAAGAAACGCTTCAACGCAACTTGGAACTGCCCAACCGCGAAGAATCCGACCAATAGTAGGGAATTGAAATGAACGCACTTCTCATTTTCGCCATTACTGCGGTCATCCTGGTCATCGGCTATGTTTGCTATGGTGGCTGGCTGGCTAAGCAGTGGGGCGTCGATCCGAAGCGCCCGACCCCGGCTCACGAGCTGGAGGACGGCGTCGACTACGTGCCTGCACCGCCGTATGTTGTTTTGGGTCACCACTTTTCATCCATTGCGGGTGCCGGTCCTATCAACGGCCCCATCCAGGCAGCAGTCTTTGGCTGGGTGCCTGTGCTTTTGTGGGTGCTCATCGGCGGCATCTTCTTCGGCGCTATGCACGACTTCGGTTCGCTGTTTGCGTCTATCCGTCATAAGGGTCAGACGCTTGCAACGGTTGTTGCCGAAAACATCGACGACACCGCTAAGAAGCTGTTCTGCGTCTTCGCTTATCTGACGCTGCTGCTCGTTGTTGCTGCATTCGCATCTATCGTGGCTAACACCTTCGTTGTTACCGCAACCGCTACCGCTGCTACAAACCTGGCTAACCAGCAGACCGCTATGATTTCTGTGATCTTCATCGGCGTTGCTGTTGTGTATGGCCTGGTCACCCGCGGCCGCAACATTCCTACGGCTGTCAACATTGTGTCCGCCATTGTGCTGATTGTTATCATGGTTGCTATCGGCTACAACCTGCCGCTCATGGGCATTGCAATTTCGCTGGACTACAACACCTGGATGATTATCCTGGGTGTGTACATCCTGATTGCTTCCGTTGCTCCTGTGTGGATTCTGCTGCAGCCGCGTGACTACCTGTCCAGCTATCTGCTGTACGGCATGATCATCCTGGCTATCATTGGTATCGTTGGCGCATCTGTCATGGGTGCTGCTTCCAACCTGCAGATTCCGGCGTTCACTGGCTTTGTTGCTTCCAGCGCAGCTTATGACGCTTCCACTGGCCAGGCGCTTGTTGATGAAGCTGGCAAGGCTATTACTAACAAGGCCGCTGCTTCCGGCTTCCTGTTCCCCGCGCTGTTCATCACCATCGCTTGCGGTGCTATCTCCGGCTTCCATAGCTTGGTTGCTTCTGGTACCACCTCTAAGCAGATTGACAAGGAAGGCCAGGCTCAGCCGATTGGTTATGGCGGCATGCTCATCGAGTGCTTGCTTGCTGTGATTTCGCTGTGCGCTGTTGGTTTCGTGTGGACCAAGTACGCTGCTGGTGGATATGCTTCCCCGACCGCCGTTTTTGCTGATGGTCTGTCTCAGATGCTTGCTTGCATCCCTGGCTTGGCCGATGTTCAGGGCTTGGCTTACGCACTGCTTATTCTTGCGGTTTCGGCCTTCTGCCTGACTTCGCTCGACACGGCTACGCGTCTGGCTCGCTACATGTTCCAGGAGCTGTGGACCCCGGCTGGTAAGTCTATGGACGAACTTGAGGGTGTTCGCAAGGTCATGGCTAACCCCTACGTTGCCACCATCATCACTGTGGTGATTGGTATCGTCCTTGGTATGACCGGCTACTCCATCATCTGGCCGCTGTTCGGTGCTGCTAACCAGTTGCTGGCTGCTCTGGCTCTGCTGGCTGTGTGCGCATGGTTGGGCAACGCTGGCAAGAACAACAAGATGTTCTTCATCCCGATGGTGTTCATGCTGGCTGCTACGCTGACCTCGCTTGGTCAGACCTTCTACGCGAAGGTGCTGCTGATCATGAAGGGCGGCGACATCTTCTCTCCGTGCCTGCAGGCACTGCTTGCAGTCCTGCTGTTTGTGCTGGCCATTGTGTTGGCTGTTAAGGGTGTAAAGACCTTGATGGCTCAGGCAAAGGGCACCAAGAAGGCAGTTGAAGAATAATTGCACGTTCGTTAAGGCGGCCCTGTCACGTTTGCTAAGGCTGCCTTGCGTGAGTTGCTGTTTGTCTTAAAGGCGAACGATTGAACGATTGAGAAAGGGCGCTGGCCGAGAGGTTGGCGCCCTTTCTTTGTGTTTGAGGCTAGGAGCGCGAGGTAGGGAAGGGTGCGCTAGGCGGGGAGCGGAGCGCGCTAGGCGGGGAGCGGAGCGCGCGAGGTAGGGACAGGGTATGCGAGATGGCAAGGGGGAGTTACTGCCCTAAGTCTTGCGCTTCGTTTGCCACGTAGCCGGTTTTTCTGCCTGCGCCGACTTTGTATATAACTCCTGCGTCCAGCAACCTTTTTAGTTCTCGCTCGATGGTGCTTATACTGATATCGGGACACGCTTCACGGATATCGGCCTTTGTTACTTTACCAATACTTCTTGCAAACAGAGCGTCGACGCGATCCGCTTTGCTTATGTTGCTGCTGGCCTGTTCTGCTCGATCAAACAGCTCGCTATAGGCTGCAAGCACCGTTCCTAGCATATACCGAACGAATGGCGCCTCGTCGTTGGTATTGTCTTGCCATCCGATAGAACTATCCCCGAGCGCATCGTAATACAGTTCTTTATTGTTTTCGATAAGCTTTTCGATGCTTATGTATCGTGGGACGAGGTAGCCGCAGCGTTCGAGCAATAATACAGTAAGAAGCCTGCTCATTCGACCGTTTCCGTCATTAAATGGATGTATGCTGACGAAATCGAAAATGAAACGCATCGATGCCAGCAGGGGGTCTACTTCGCCCTGGCTAATTGTGTGTTGATAGGTTTTGCAAAGCTGTTCAACGGCCGCTGGTGTTTCAAAGGCTGAAGTGGGTTGAAACCGAACGTGCGCGGTTCCATCCGCAGCGCGGGAGATTATTTGGTTGTCTGTAGTCTTCCATGACCCTCCGAAAGAAAGCCTCGTATGCTTCATCAAATCTCGATGAAGCTGCAGAATGACTGATGGTTTTACGTCGATATGATTATGCTGTTCGTGAATAAGTCCGAGCACGTCACGATAACCGGCAATCTCCGCTTCGCTGCGATTTTTTGGAGTAGCTGATTCTTGCATAAGGCCCTTCAGTCGAGCCTGAGTAGTTACGATTCCTTCTATGCGGTTTGATGCTTCTGTGCTAGCAAATTTTGCCTGTTCAGCCATCGATTCGAGAATGTCAGGTTTGACGTTTTTCAGCACAATCTGACGCCCTTTACACTCTCTTGCTTCAAGCAGTAGAGAAGTGACGTTGTCTTGCCGTAGCGAGTTAGGTGTTGTGGAATAGTCGAACTGTCGCATTTCTGCCCCATCCTTTTGTTTTCTGCATCATAATAGCATCATATGATGCAGAAAGTAAGGGCATGAGGCAGAAGCTCAGTATGATAGAGGCAGTCTATTGCCTTTGCCATTGCGTTTGATAAGACCAAACGCCTACGAACTGTTACAGCAGGTCAATCCATGGTTTTTATAGGGTTGTATCTTCGCCATTTTAGCTAATATGGCGAAGATACACCCTAGCTGGCGAAGATACTTCAAGAGTTAAAGGTGCGACGCCTGTAGCTATGGTAGCTATGCGCAGACGGGTTTGATTTCTACTCCGGCCGCCGTTAGGGCATTGCGAATTTTCTGGGCGAAGGCTAGCGCGTGGGCGTTGTCGCCGTGGACGCAGATGGTGTCTGCTTGCACGTTGATGGTTTTGCCTGAAGCGGCCTCGATAGTGCCTTCCTGAACAGCGCGAACGACGCGAGCGACGGCGAAACTTTCATCGGTGATAACGGCGTCAGGTAACTTGCGCGAAACCAATAATCCTTCATCAGTGTAATTTCGATCAGCGAAGAATTCCTGTGCGGTACGAATACCTGCCGCTTGACCAGCGCGAATAAGTTCGCCATTTGCAAGACCCACCAACACAAGGCTGTCGTCGGCGTCGTGCACGGCGGCAGCGATGGCCTGCGCAAGGTCGACATCGACAGCGGCGCGATTGTACAGCTGCCCGTGCGGCTTCACGTGGTTTACGCGCACGCCTTCTGCATGGCAAAACGCCTGAAGGGCACCTACCTGGTATAGCACGTACGCGTACGCTTCATCAGGCGAAAGTGCCATGTCTCGGCGTCCGAAACCTTGCAGGTCGGGGTAGCCGGGGTGTGCGCCGATAGAGGTGCCCGCCTCTGCAGCTAGTTTTACCGTGCGGCGCATGACTGCCGGGTCGCCCGCGTGCATGCCGCAGGCCACATTCACGCTAGAAACCAGGGGAATTACCTGGTCGTCAAGGCCGATGGTGTAGCGGCCGAAGCTTTCACCAAGGTCGGAATTTAGGTCGATGCGCGCCATGGTTTACCCTTTCATTTGGAATAGCCGCCTGCGTCTCATGCGGGACTTTTTCATTTGGAATAGCTGCTTGCGTCTCATGCGGGACTTTATCGTTTGGAATAGCTGCTTGCGCCCCATGTTGGAGCCTGCAAGCTTTACCCCTTCAAGTCTACATTCTTGGTGTCGGTGATAAGCATGTGGCCGGGCGCATGCGTGATGGCGAACGGCGGCTTGCTGTTCATCACGATTGACTGGGGCGTTACGCCGCATGCCCAGAAAACAGGCACTTCGCCGTCTTTGATTTCAACCGGGTCGCCAAAGTCAGGCTTGTTGATGTCAGCGATGCCGATGGCTGCCGGATCACCAATGTGGATGGGCGCACCGTGTACCTTCGGAATGGCGCCGGAGATTTGCACCGCCTTCACCACCTGGTCATAGGGGATGGGGCGCATGCTGACGACGGTGTTGCCACTCATAGAACCAGCAGGTGTGCAGGCCTTGTTGGTTAGGTACATCGAAACATTGCGGCCCATAGTGTTGTGACGCATTTCAATGCCTGCCTCAATGAGCTCGCTTTCAAAGCTGAACGAGCAGCCGATGATGAAAGCTACCAGGTCGTCGCGCCAGTAGCTGGAAATATCGGTGACCTCTTCGGTCATTACGCCGTCTTTGTAAATGCGGTAGCGGGGGAAATCGGTGGCAACGTCGCAGTCAGTGGCGCAGATGCGCGTCATGCGATCGCCAATTTCTGTGACTTCCAAAATAGGGCAAGGCTTGGGGTTGCGTTGTGCGAATAGCAGAAAGTCCCAGGCTTGTTCCTTCGGCAAAATAATCAGATTGGCTTGCGCATAACCAGGGCAAAGGCCGCTTGTGGGAGCGGTGAATTCGCCTGTGCGAATCAAATGGCGCGCCTGGGCCGGGGTAGCGGTGAGCATCTGATTCCAAACAGCGTCGTCGACGCCTTCGGGTTTTGCCGGAGTGGGGGTTTCAATAGCCATTGGGTTTCCTTTCCGAATATGTTTTGCCTGGTCGGGCGCCTGTTGCTTTTTACACTTCGCCAGCTAAGAAGCGCTCAATAAAGCTGGTGTCGGCCTCGCCGGCGCAGAATGTGTCGTTGCCCAAGATTGCGAATTGGAAGTCAAGATTGGTGTCAACGCCGACGACGACCATTTCCTCAAGTGCGGTGCGCATCTTGGCAATGGCTTCAGTGCGGTCGCGTCCCAAAACAATGACCTTTGCAATCATAGAATCATAGAAGGGGGAGATTTCAAACCCGTCGTACGCTGCGGTATCGACGCGCACGCCGTTGCCGCCAGGCAGGTGCATTTGCGAGATTGTGCCAGGTGAGGGCATGAAATTCTTCTCGGGTGTTTCCGCATTAATGCGGCACTCGATGGCGTGCCCGCGCAGCTGTACGTCATCTTGTGTGAACGACAGCGGCTCGCCAGCCGCCACACGAATCATCTCGCCCATCAGGTCAATGTGCGTCACCATTTCGGTTACGCAGTGCTCAACCTGAATACGCGTGTTCATTTCCATGAAGTAGTAGTTGCGGTCGGTATCCATCAAAAACTCGATGGTGCCTGCCGACGTATACCCAACAGCACGTGCGGCCTTTACTGCGTCTTCCATCATTTGCTGGCGAAGGCCTTCGTCGGCATCAAGCAGCGGACTTGGGCTTTCTTCAATCATCTTCTGATGGTTGCGCTGTACCGAGCAGTCGCGTTCGCCAAGTGCCACTACGTTGCCATGGTTGTCGGCGATGATCTGCACTTCCACATGGCGTGGGTTTTGCACGGCGCGTTCCAAATACATGGTGTTGTCACCAAAGCCGTTGACGGATTCACGCTGGGCGATGTTGAACATGTCGGCGAAGTCTTCTTCTGACTCCGACACGCGCATGCCCTTGCCGCCGCCGCCCGACGACGCCTTAATCATGATGGGCCAGCCAATAAGTTTTGCCTGTTCAAAGGCTTCATCAACGTCATGCAAGCCCTTCTTGGTGCCAGGAACTACCGGCACGCCTGCATCCATCATGGTGCGGCGAGCTTGGCTTTTGTTACCCATGCGGTCGATAACCTCGGGCGTTGGGCCAATGAACACGATATCGTTGTCGCGGCACAGCTTAGCGAAGGTGGAATTCTCTGACAAAAAGCCGTAGCCGGGGTGAATGGCGTCGGCACCGGTGCCCTTAGCTGCCGTTAAAATTGCCGTGGTGTTTAAGTACGAATCGCGCGCTGGAGCAGGCCCGATGCACACGGCTTCGTCTGCCAAATAGGTATGCAGCGCGTGACGGTCGGCTGTGGAATACACCGCCACCGTCTTGATACCCATGGCGCGGCACGCGCGGATAATGCGCACGGCAATTTCGCCACGGTTCGCTATGAGAATCTTGTTGAACATGCGTCGTGCTTCCTTTGTTCTATAAGCGTTAAGACTGGTGAAAATTACGCGTCAAGGCTGGTGGAAATACGGAACAGCGGCTGGTCGTATTCAACCTGCGAGCCGTTAGCGGCAAGAACCTCGGTGATGACGCCCGGCACCGGTGCCGTGATTTCGTTCATCATCTTCATAGCTTCAACGATTGCGAGCGTCTGGCCGCTTAAGACTTCTTGGCCGACCTGCACAAACGGATCTTCGTCGGGGCTCGGTGCAACGTAGAACGTGCCAATCATTGGTGCGCGTACGATCTGGTCTTCGTCTTCGGCGGGTGCGGGCTCGCCGCCAGTGGTGATGCCGGCAGCGTCGGCGCGGGCATTCAGCAGCTGGCCAACGCGTTCAGCCATCATGGGCAGCGACGCACCGCTGACGACCTTGCGCTCAAGTTCGATTTCGCAGGTAGCATCCTTGTAGCGAATGGCAGAAAGCTCGCCTTCGTCCATGATGGCAAGCAGGTCTTTGATGTTGTTGCGACGCTCGGTCATGGCGTCGTTGCCTTCGGCGGCGGGGGTAGTTGCTTCGTTGTTCTGGCTCATTTGTTACTCCTGTCCTGACTTATCTAACTGAATCCAAAGTGTTTGGTTATTCTGAGCTGAAGTTTTTGCTTGCGCTTCTAAGATTGGCGTGAGACGTCTTGCTGTACGACGTGGGGAAATGCCGCCATAGCATGGGCGCTTTACCATTTTTGCGAGCGCCTTCATGCGACGAATTTCTTCACGGTATAAATCTTGCGCTTCTTGTACCGTAATAGGGGTGAAGCGAATGGTGCGCCCGGGTGTGCATTGCACAAGTTTGGGCACGTCAACCGAGCAAACAGTACCAATTTTCGCGTAGCCGCCAGTGGTTTGACGGTCGGAAAGCATGATGATGGGCCGCCCGTCGGCGGGAATCTGAACGGCGCCATACGCAATGCCGTCAGAAATAATGTCACTGCCGTCGTAGGTTTCAACTTCAGGCCCGTCAAGGCGAAAGCCCATACGGTCACAGCGGCTCGTGGTGGTATATGGCTTGTTGTAGAAGGTTTCGATACCTTCTTTAGTGAACATGTCTTCCTGTGGGCCAGGCACGACGCGCAGCGTGATTGATTCGTCGTCGTAGCCGTAAAAGGCGTTGTCACTATCAACTACATGCGAGCCCATATTCGGCAGAAAATCGATGTTGCGCGTGACGAACGGCAGGTAATCGCCGCAGGTAAGCGCGCGGCCTTTCCATCCGCCAATGCCGCATTTCAGATTGGTAGAGCGGCTTCCCATAACCTCAGGTACGTTAACTGATCCGCCAGCAATGGCCAGGTAGCCATACATGCCGCATTTTGGCGCGCTGAACGAAAGCACGCTGCCGCGACGCACGAGCACCGCAGCATACATGGGCACCGGTTTGCCATCTAGCTTGGGTTGAAAATTGCCGCCCGTAATAGCAACGAATGTGTTGGTGGTGAAACGAAGCGTTGGCCCGGCTAGGCAAAACTCAAGCACAGGTGCGTCGGGCGCGTTGTCCACCAAAAGGTTTGCAATACGGAAGGCGCGTTCGTCCATAACACCCGAGGGACTAAAGCCGCTGCCGAGGTAGCCAATGCGGCCACGGTCTTGCACGGTGGTGCAAATGCCGGGTTTAATAGCGGTTACTCCCATGCCTAGGCCCCTTCCACAATCACTTCGCACTCGTAGTTGCCCGCGGCAATTTTTGCCTCGATAGCGTCGTATTGAGTGCGGCTGATAGGCGAAAAGCGCAGGTATTCGCCAGCTTGATACAGAATAGGTGGCGTGCGATCGGGGTCGTAAGGGCGCACTGGGCTGCGACCGATAATCTGCCAGCCGCCGGGGCTTGCCAGTGGATAGATACCGGTTTGTGCGCCGCCGATGCCAACGCTGCCAGCAGGAATTTCGGTACGCGGAATGGCCAGACGCGGGGTGTGCAGGCGCTCGTCAAGGCCGCCCAAGTAAGCAAAACCGGGCAGAAAGCCCAGCATATCAATAAGGTAATCGTGACCAGAGTGTAGCTTGATAACTTCCTCGGCAGACATGCCTGCGTGTTTAGCGACAGTTGGCAGGTCGGGGGCGAAGTCGTCTTCGTAGCACACCGGGATAACAACAATGCGTTTGACGGTGCTTTCGGCAGCTGTGATGTTGCGCAGCTTGCCCTGTACGCGCTGGCACAGTTCGTCGTAGCCGATTACGCACGGGTCGTAGGTGACCATCAGCGAGCAGAACGTGGGCACAAGTTCGCGGACACCCAAAATTGGGTCGTCAGTAAGCGTTTGCGCTGCAACGCGAATCATGCCGCTTGTCTGCGGCGATATGGTTTTGGCGAATTCGAGGTTAATAGCCGAGTCGCCAGCGACGGTGATTTTGAAACCTGCCACGGTAGTGCCTATCTGCTTTTGGTTTGTTACTCGGTATGCTAAAGCAAAAGAGTCAAAAAAGCCGTTTTAGTAATATACTTGCAACTTATTTGTTGAATAGTAACTGCTTATATGGTTGTTTGTCCTGTCGGCGGGACGTTTATTCGGTTTTTGGGCGGAAAGTAAAAGGGTATGGAAAGAGCCATCTTTCTGGCCGTGTTCCTGTTTGGATATACGGTTCAGGCTATCACCGGGTTTGCCGGCAACATATTCTGCATGCCGCCTGGCACATATCTACTTGGTTTGCAGAACTCGGTTTCCATCCTAAATGCAACGGGCTTTTTGGGTTGCGGGCTTCTGGCGGTGCTTGGGCGCAAGGCTATCAACTGGCGCGAGTTGGCCAAAATTGTCGGCATTATGCTGCCGTTTGTGGCGTTAGGTGCATGGCTTGACACCATCATTCCGCTGCATTTTTTGCTGAAGATATACGGACTTGTTATCCTGGCTGTTGGCATTAAAAACCTGGTGCAAAAAAAGCAGCACTTCCTGCCAGAATGGGCGCTCTACCTGGTAATTGTGGCAGCGGGTTTAATTCAGGGCATGTTTGTTTCCGGCGGCGCCTTGTTGGTGATTTATGCGGTGCAGAAGCTGCGCGACAAAGAGCAATTCCGCGCGACGCTTTCGGCCGTGTGGATGATTTTGAACTTCCTGTACGCTGCCTTTCAGGTGCAACAAGGGCATTTCACTGGCGATGTGATGATCACCGTGGCTTGCTGCATTCCGCTGATTGCGCTGGCAACTTTTCTTGGCGGCAAGTTGGGTAAACATCTAAGCCAAGAGCGCTTCTTAAAGTTGACGTATGTGTTGCTGCTTGTCATTGGTGCAGTTCTGCTGGTGACAAGCTAAAAACCGTCGCCCTGCGCCGCTTAGGGCGGTGTCGCTTAGGGCGGTGTCACGCCTGTCGGCGCTCCCCGGTATGGGTTGAGCTTTCGCTCAACTCTACGAATCTTGCTGTATGGCTTATCTTCTCTGCAATGATTTCGTGGGGTTGAGCGAAAGCTCGCACAGCATTAGGCAACTCGCGAAGCGAGCGACACCTTTCTATACGTTGGCTGGGCGCTCGACTGCGTCATATTCGGCCAGGGAAGTTGCGTAGGTTGGCTCTAGGTAGTCGGTTGAGTAGTAGTAGATATCTCCATTGGAGGCCTCGGTGCGTTGAATGTCGGGGAAGTTCCCTGAATCTCGCACTGCCTGCCAGGTTTGCTCAATTTGTTCATCGGTCATTTTGAAAGGTGGGTTTTTAAGGCATTCGGCAGCGTATGGGCGCGGGTAGACGCGTGAATCTTCGCGTACGCATTCAACAAAGGTCACCTGCGGATTGTCTTCGGCTGCCAAAAATGCCCAGCGCGCATAACTGTCGGTCATTTTCGTTTCGTCATATAGATAGTAGCTGTGCAGCCCTACGAGTGCCTTGATGCGGTTGCAGTGGATTTCCTTGCGAACAGGCTCGGCGTTTTCGTCTTGCACCAGTACCCATTCGCCTTCGATTTCTTCAAGACGGTATCCAGCTGGAATGTTCAGGTTTGCGAAAGGATCGTCGGCCTCTGCGGCGGACTTGCTGGCGGTGGAGGTTGCCTCAGGTTGCGGCGTGGGCAGCGATTCGGGCTGCGCGGTTGACTTGGGTTGCGGCGTGGGCAGCGGTTCGGGCTGCGCGGTTGACTTGGGTTGTGGGATACTTTCGGGCTGCGCGGTTACCTTGGATTGTGGGATGCTTTCTGTCTGTTCGGCAGCCTTTTTGTCTGCTTCTATCTGTGCTAAGCGGCGGTTGGGAATTTTTGGCGGCACGCCAACAGCACGCGTTGCCGAATGGATAGCTGCAGCTTTTGCCTTTTCAGCGGCAATTTCAGCGGCGATTTCTTCTGCATGCTCGACTCGATAGTTTTCTAGCCATTCGTAGACGAACATTTCGAATTCTTCGGCGGAAAAGTGGTCGGGTATAAGACCCAAATCGGCCCAGCGGTCAGGGGTTACAAGTTTGCTATTTGCTGATTGGCGGGTCACATCATCGAATACGTCAGCTAAGGCGTTGTGCTCGGCGAGTTCGCGTGCAGCAGCTTCGGCATCGACGTTGGTGTCGGCGTCGGGTTGCGGGGTGGTTTCAGCTTCGGCATCGACGTTGGTGTCGCTGTCGGGTTGCGGGGTGGCTTCGACCGTGTCGGCTGTCTCTTGCTTCGCTTGCGACTCGGCCATCATCATGTCAATGCGCGTATCACGCAGTGAGCAGTGCTCGCACATAAGGCATTCCACCGATAGATTATCGCAAGGGAGCTGTGCGTCCATCTGATCAAGTGTCATGCCGGCGCGATACATCCAGTCGCCAACAAGCGCGCGAACTGCTTCAACGGCGAACATCAGTGTGTGGCGTTTTCCGCTTGGCACGCCATCAACTGCGCGCTCAACATCTTTGGTGGTAACCGCGAGTGCCTGGCTAAACGTTTTCCCCTCAATCAGCGAGCAGATAGCGCTCGCGCAGCCTGTCATGGCAAGGCAGCCGCGTGTCTTGAAGCCAACCTTCACAAAAATCGGGTCTGCCACCGAGTCATCCACGACGGCGAACAAGCGCAAGGCAACTTCGCCACGCTTACTGCGGCCAACCATCGACTGTACGTTGAATCCTTTGGGTTTGCCGCCGTTTTTGAAGTTCGCCACAATAGCCAAAAGCGTTTCGGAATACCCATCGACACCGTTGTCAAGCTCGGTTTGATATACGTCTTTTGTGCGGATGAGCGCTCGATCGTCCGGTTCGATATAAACGTTGCGACTGTCGTCAAACTCTTCGAAATCAATATCTTCGTAATTCGTCATACTTTACCCCTCGGTTAAATTCGAGAAAAACAGTACACTTTCTCAGGTTCTAATGTTAGGGTGAAGCCTTGCTTAGGCATGATGTACCCTCTTTAAGGTGCATTTGGTAAAATTGCTTCTATTCGGCAGAAGCTTTAAATACGTTTTGCCTGATGAAAGAACGACTTCGGGGGAGGTTCGTTTGGGGGACGCAAATAGTGGGCGCGTAGTGGGACGTGCGCGCGTGTCAGAAGAAAGCGCAACTTTGATTGAAAAGTTTGCGCCGCTGTGGCCTGTCGTTTTAGGCATGGCTTTTACTCGTGCAGGCTTAATTGTCGCCGGTTATGGCAGCTATGTTCGAAGCGATGAAGGCATTTTCACTGACGGCGCCATGATGATAACCATCGTTATTATGGCTATTTTGGCTGCAGGGCTGTACGTTTCAAAAATTCGTCTAAGGAAGCCGATTGTAAATCTGCTTATGCGAATCTGCATTGTGGTGCAGGTTGTTTCGCTTGTTTTGCTTGCGGCACTTGGCGAAAAAGCATTGCTACCTGATGAGGCTCGCCTAGCTCTTTGCGCGGTGGCCACGCTTTCTTCTTCCGCATGCCAGTTTTATTGGATGCGTCGTGTGCGCGGTTGCAGTAGTTTGACTGCAGCAGTGTATGCCTTCTTGGCGTTGGCAATCAGTGAGGTTGAAATTTATATTTGCGCCATTCTTGGCGAGATTGGTTACTACCTGGCGGCTGTACTTGTTTTGCTGCAATTCTTCTTTATGCTGTCTGCTCGAAAGCAGGCTCACCCTGATAGCTTGGACAACTATTCGCCCAGTGTTGACTACTTCGGATTTGCGAAAGACCGGCTGCAGAGCAGTCACTTACTTGTTGCAACAGGTACTAGTCTTGGCATGCTGTTCTTGGTAGTTGGCTTTTTGCGCGGCTACCCTGATGGCGCTTCTATCTCATTTAGTCCGGTGACGCGTATTGCTTATGGCTTGCTGACCATTGTTATTTGCCTTGGCATCATCTTGTTGGTTTCTCGCCGCCATAAAAACGTTACCACGGTTGGTATGTTTATGCTCTTTGAGCTGTTGGCAGCAACTGCGTTAGTGCTGTATGCGGCGTTCCCAAGTTCGCTTGATATTGGCGCAGTGTTCACTACAACGTTGAACGCGTTGATGTGTGCGTTCATGTGGTATATCACCATTTCATTTATGGGTTCAGGGTGGCGTGACCCGTATTACTACGGCTTGGGTGGCTGGATTGCATGTATGGGGTGTCGTTGCATCGCTCGCGTGGCATTTATTACGACGCCGATTCTTCAGGCCGATGATGTGTTGGTTAACTCCATTATGAGTATGCTTCTGATTGTTTCGATTCTGCTTTCGTTCGGTCAGTTTTTGAGTATTGCAAATTCTGCATCAGGGAGAAGAGAGCAGGAAAACACGGCTCGCATTGCAGAATTAGAGCAGCAACTCGCGCAGGCGCAAAGCGCTAACGTTGTGATGGTTGGCACCGGTGTGGCTGGGGAAGAGGGCGGCTGTGCAACATGCGAAACCGGTTGCGTTGAGGTGACTGATATTGGGCCTTCGTTGGCGGATATTTTGCCACGTGAGGCCGATGTGCGTAATGGCGCTTCGGCTCATCCGTACGCGAGTAGGCTGCAACGAATCATGGGTTTGGACGATCAGCCAGGTAATGGTGGTTCGTCTGTCGGTGGCGCTGGCGTTGCAGTGTCAGTAGAAGTTTCCCCGCAAGAACAGATGAAACGTAGGGCGCAACAAGTTGGCGAACAGTTCATGCTGTCTGACCGCGAGGTTGAGGTGCTTTCGCTATATGCCATGGGTTGGACGCAGAAACGCGTAGCTGAGGAGTTGTTCATTAGCCCTGATACCGCACATGCGCACATTAAGCGTATTTATGCAAAAACAGACCTACATTCACGTCAGGAAATTTTGGACTATATGGAGCAATACACGGAATAAGGCGTTTAACGGCGAATCATTCTGTTTCCGCGCAACAAAAAATCCGCCGCTCGGGAAAGGGCGACGGATTTTTTTGGCCCCTTTTAGAGGGGGAGGAGGGGCCTACTTGGATTCCTTTTGCAAAGCTAGATAAAACTAGAAGCGCAGGATTCCAAGTGGATTGTGAGTTGCCGGCAGAAGGGCAACTCACAACCTCTTACAAGGTCCAAGCAACGGTCATGGTAATCGGCAGCGCTGCCAGAAGGATAAGCAGGCGCAGGACGAAACCGCCGATGAGCACGCCGGTGCTAGACGCGGCAGAAATCATGCGAGCCTTCTTCGACTCTTCGAATTCCTCGGAGCTAAAGAACAGCATTTTGGTCTCAACAATAGTGGGAAGTACCAGGCCAATTGCCACAAACAGCACCCAGAACGCCACGGCATACTTGCCACACAGAAGCGCCATTACGGAGTTGTAACCAGCTTCGGAATTTGTGGCCGTGATGAACATCAAGCTTAAGACCAGCAGCATTTCCACACAGGGGAAGATGAAGTGGAAGCGCTTGAATACACCCACGTTGTTGAATTCGTTGGGGCACTTGAACGCGGCAATCAGAAGTACGACTGCCATGCCGGTCGACATTGCTGATACGAGGAACAAGATAGGCAGAAGCGCGTTATTCCACAGTGGGAATGTCTTGCAAACGCCCAGCAAGCAGCCGGTATAGATAGCAACGCAAATACCAAAGATGCTGCCGGCAAGTTCAAGCTGCCAGGGCACGGGGCGCTTCAGGAACTCAAGCAAAAGCGCAATGAGTGCCAAGATAACGAACAGTGCCAGGATGACAACACCCCAGGTCATTACAGACCCGAAGTTTGTTAGCAGCAAGGCAAAGCGCAGCGGGTTAAACAGGCCAGCCTTTGCGTCGAACATTAGCAGCACCAGACCAACAATGACAACAATCGGTGCAACAATGTGGCCAATCTTGCGCATTGTGGTGGCTTCAGGGTGCTTCCAGGCCAGGAAAGCTGACGTTGCGAACGCGCCGCCTCCGAGGCCGCCTAAGAACAGGTAGCAGGCGATGATGCCGCTCCAAATCGGTGAATATTCCATCTCAGCATCACCTCACGTAGTAGATCTTGGACTTGGTCAGGCTGCCTGCGATGGGTTGGGCGCCGGTACGCGCAATCTCGCGGGAGATTTCGGACTCCGGGTCGTCCAGGTCGCCGACGATGCGTACGCCTGATGTGCAGGCGGTTACGCAGTTGGTAGCCCCACCAGCAGCAGTTGCAGCGCACAGACGGCACTTATCAACAGCGCCAGTTTGCTCGTTGCGTACGCGGACCTGGTAAGGGCAAGCCGCCATGCAATAGAGGCAGCCGATGCAGCGGCCGTGATCAACAGACACGATGCCGTCGGCACCAATGTGAGCGGCGCCAGTCGGGCAGACGCTTGCGCAGGGTGCATCTTCGCAATGCATGCACTGCAGCGGCACCGTTTCTACCGAAACAGCCGGGTAGGTGCCTGTTTCCTTCTGCTCGAAGCGAATGAAGTCTTCTGTCGGCAGCAGGTCATTCTGGTTTTGGCATGCGGCGCGGCAGGCATAGCAACCGATGCATTTCTTTGTGTTAATGAGCATTCCGTAACGTGTCATGCCTATGCACCTGCCTTCTCGATCGTAACAACAGCCTCGCCCATCATGGCTGCACCTGTAACGGGGTCGGTCGTTGTGGAAACCAGCTGTTTGACGGCTGCGCCGAAGCCCTTGGCCTCGGTGAGCTTGTCAGACGTGGCGCCGTAATGTGCGGGCACCCAGACAGCTGCGGGGCAGATGAGGTTTGTGACATGCGCGCGGACGGTGACGGAGCCTTCGGCAGTGGAAAGCTTTACGTTGTCGCCTTCGGCAATGCCCTTCTTGGCTGCGGTGCTGGAGTTAATCCAGGCTGCATCCAAGTTGTACTTCTTCGAGATTTCCATCAGCTTTGCGGCTTGTGTTGTGGAAGTTGCCGAATGGATAATCTGCTCGCCGATAATCAGGTGCGGCATCTCGGCGCTGGCTGTCTCTTGTGGGTCGGTCCAGGTCGGAACCGCGGTTGCGCCAGCAGATGCGGCAGCGTCGGAGGAGAAGTCAATCTTGCCGGATGCAGTGCGCAGGTATGGCATCGCACCCTCGGATACGGCCGAACCAGCAATAGCGGAGAAGGCCAATCCATCAAGAAGGTCTTCTTTTAGGCCAGCAGCGGTAAGCCAAGCTTTGTTGTAGTCGTCCAGGCTGAAGTTAAAGTCGTCGCCGTGTCCTGCAGCTTCGGCCAGGCCGCAAACGACCTCGTCGATGGAACGTGTGTTTTCGTTGATGCGGTCAACGGCAGCATGACGACAAGCCACAACCGATGTTTCGGCGCCAACCGTTACCGGCGTGCCGTTGCTTTCCAAGTAGCTGTCAAGCGGAAGCACGTAATCGGCCTTTTGGGCGGTTTCGGTCATGAACTGGTCGCATACAACCAGGCAGTCCAGTTTGTCGAGCGCATCGACAACCGCCGAGCCACCCGGGTAGTCGAGCACTGGGTTGCTTTCCACAACGATAGCAGCGGTGATATCGCCGGACTTCATAGCGTCAATAGCAGCGACACAGCTTGATGCGGCGAAGCTTGCGCTGCCACCTGCCGGCTTGCCGGAGACTTCCGCAAGCTTCTTGATGCCGGCGGCCTCAAGCGCGTCGTCAGCAACATAAGGCGTGCTGCCGCAAATCCAACCGCCCTTGCGGTTGAAGTTGCCCAGCATAGCGTTAATCAGGTACACCATGCGGCAGGTGTCGAAGCTGTTTTTGTAGCCAGCACCAAACGTACCAGCCCACGGCATATCAACAAAGCTTGCCGGGGCGTTTTCGGCCAACTCAGCCGCGATGTTTGCAATCTTGCTTGCAGCGATGCCGGTCTTTTCGGCGGCCCAAGTCAGGTCGTACTGGCGCATTTCTGCGGCGAAGGCCTCAAAGCCGTTTGCGTTTGCAGTGACGAATTCCTTGTCGTAGAGGTTGTTGTTCACCATCTGCGACGCAATGCCAATAAGGAAAGCAAGCTCGGTACCAGGGGTAATAGGTACCCATTCATCGACGACGCGACCAAATGCGGTCATACGCGGGTCAACAAGTACTACCTTTGATGCAGAGTCTTCTGCCTTGGCGGCGAACTCGGCCATTTCTGCCGGGCGCGTTCCGTCGTAGGTAGACTTGTTCAGCATGAGTGCGTACTTGGTATTCTTGACGTCGGGAGCGGCGTAAGCGCCAGCGACGCATTCGATAGCAGCGGAGATATCGGTATCATGCACTGCGGAATCGTCGTAATAGTGTGCGCTTCCTAAGCTCTGCACAAGGCGCTTGGTGTAAGGCGTGAAATTGCCGCGTGCCTGCAGCACTGCAGTCTTTTCGCCAGCAGTTTTTAGTGCGCTTCCAATTTGGTTGAAAGCGTCGTCCCAGGAAATTTCCTCGAACTTTTCGCCATTGCGCTTCATAGGCTTAGTCAGGCGATCTTCGGAGTATGCAACGGAGATAAGGCCCTGACCACGGCCGCACAAACGGCCGCCTGAACAGGGATGTCCGGCCTCGCCGGATACGCGCCACACCTTGCCATCGCGCACCCACGCAACCATGCCGCATTTGTTGCCGCAGCCGTCGCACAGAGTGTGAACCTGCTTGGTTTCAGGGGACGCGGGCGGCTTGGCGAACGCTTCGTCCCAAGCGCTTACGCCCGCAGCACCGGCACATCCTGCAAGGGCTGCTACCCCTGCTGTACCGGCGACGAACCCGCGCCTGGTAATCGTGTTCTTAGACATAAGCCATGCCTCCTACTGGGAAACGATGGTGGTCGTGCGAACGATCCCCTCGTCGATGATCTTCTGGGCGATGTCTTCCCAGTCGATGAATTTAATGGCGCCGTTGGGGCACTGCTCTGCGCAGCGGCCGCAGCTGATGCACTTGGTTGAAACGCCGGTCTCGGCATCAACGCGAGGCATGTTCCACGGGCAAGCCTGTGCGCACATACCGCAGCCAATGCACTTCTTCGGGTCAACAGTGCGGGCGCCGGAGTTCTCGTCGGCATAGATAGCGTGGACCGGGCAGTACTTCATGCATGCGGGGTCGGCGCACTGCTTGCAGTGTTCAACAGTAAATTCGCAAGCGCCCTTTTCGCCCTGGCCGAAGCAACCCTCGCCGGTATCGGGGCTAGAACCCCAGAAATAGTTGTCCCACACGCGAACACGTGCGATGTGCTGGCATACGCGGCCGTCGTTCTTCAGTGTGCACATCATTTCGCAGCGCTGGCAGCCCGAGCAGCGGGCGCGGTCGGTGACGATCATCTTCGTCGGCGTTGTGCGCAGTTCGATGCGGCCAGAGGCGATTGACTGCGAAGTCACGCCCCAGCTTGCAAGCACACCGCCGGCAACCAAGCCAGCCACGCCGCATCCTGCCATTGCCAGGACATGTCGGCGAGTGATGGTCTTTGCGGGTTTACCCGCTGCCTCGACAACTGGCTCTTTGGCATCCGTCGTCTCGGTGGCGTTGCCGCTAAGATTTGTATCTGACATTTGTTTTTCTCCCCCTCGAAAATATCGATGAGTCTTGTAATGCGCCGGTTCCTCCTCGAACAGGGCCCTCGTTTCGTCTTCGCCCTGCCCCCTTTGATTTCCGGCGCGCACTATTCGCCCTTTGGGGTCACGCAACGCTGGTTAGTATGCCGGGTACCAGGGGTAGGGGATTACCCTCTTTCGGGGTGATTCCTTGGCTAACTTTTTTCATTTCGCCGAATTTTTTGGAATTTCGCAATTACCCTAAAAGAGGGTATAGCGCAGGTCAGGAGGTCGTGCATACTTCCGCATGACGAATAGTCGTCTGCACCCAAATCGCCTAGGGGCATGTCACGCAACGCATGTATCGAGAAGAGATTTGGAGATGCAACATGGCTGACGAGAAGTCATATGGCTGGACCGGCAAGATGCTGCGCGTGAATTTGACGACGCGCTCCATCACTACTGAGTCGACCAAGCCTTATAAAGAATATATCGGCGGCATGGGCCTGGCGAACAAGATTATCTATGACGAGGTTCCCGCAGGCACCGATCCGCTATCCGAGGAAGCAAAGATTGTATACGCAGTTGGACCGCTGACTGCATCGGGCGTACCGCTGGCTGGCCGCACGACGGTAAGCTTCCTTTCTACCTTCAGCAAAGACCATCTGGTTGTTGATGCTCACTGCGGCGGCATGATTGGTTCCCGCATTAAGCTTGCTGGCTATGACGCCATTATTGTTGAGGGTAAATCTGATACGCCTGTATACCTGAATATTGTTGACGACAATGTTCAAATCAAGGACGCATCGTTTGTGTGGGGTCTGGGCACCCGCGCTGCAACCGAGGCTCTTAATCGTACCGAAGGTACGCGTGCTTGCGTGGCAACCATTGGTCCTGCTGGTGAAAACCAGCTGCCGTATGCCTGCATGATTAACTCCCGCAATCACTCTGCAGGTGCAGGCCTGGGTGCTGTCATGGGTTCCAAGAAGCTGAAGGCTTTGGTTGTTGAAGGCAACGGTTCTGTGAACGTGGCCGACCCGCAGGCTTTGGCAGACCTGTCTGACTACATGCTGCGCGAGATTGTTGGCTCGAACAACAACCACGTTGTTCCTTCAACGCAGCAAGAGTGGGCTGAATACTACGACAAGGGATCGCGTTGGACTGCCAAGAAGGGTTTGTATTGGGCAGATGCAGAAGGTGAGCCGATTGAAACCGGCGAGCCGAAGCCTGGCGAGATCAATACTGTCGGCTACCGCTGCATGAAGACCACCAAGGACGAAGGCCCTGAGGCTGAAAAGTACACCATCAAGATGAACGGCTGCCACAGCTGCCCGATTCACTGCTACTCAGATATGCGTGTGCCTGATGCTCGCAAGAAGGGTGGTTACGAGATTACCGGTAACACTTGTGTGCCGAACTTCCCGTTCACTGTGTATATGCTCAAAATCCTGGGAGACAAGACCACCATTAAGGCCTCTACTGAAGATGGTCTGATCTGGGACCAGGTCGTTGGCGCAACGATGGACGACTTGGGCATGTGGTGCAATTACGCGCAGATTTACCGCGATATTGCACGTTGTATTGCTAAGGGCACCTTTGAGCGTGTGCTTCCTGCAGAAGAATACAACCTGTTCGACTGGACAAAGTTCCAGAACAACGACCCCACTATTATGGTTGAGCTGCTCAGGCACATTGCGAAGAACGATAACGAAATGTCCTACGTTGCTCATGGCCCGATTGTGTGGTGCCCGCGTTGGGATGACATGGAGTGGTTTGACACGACAGCTTCCTGCCTGATCAACTATCGCGGTTGGCCGGTTCACCATTCTATCGAGTCGTATGGCCAGGTTGGTGGCGCGCTGAATATGGTATTCAACCGTGACGCAATGATCCATTCGCATCAGAATATGCTGCAGTGCGGTCTTCCGCATGAGCTCAAGCAGCAGATTGCTGAAGAGTTGTGGGGCGGCGCAGATGCCATGGACGAGGAAAAGAACTACACGCCCATGAACGAGCATAAGGCCAACTTCTGCTGGTGGTCTATTGTTACCGATGTGCTGCATGACTCACTGACGCTGTGCAACTGGGTGTGGCCGATGGCTCAAAGCCCGTCGAAGTCGCGCAACTACCGTGGCGACCTTGACCTTGAGGCGAAGTTCTACAAGGCAGTGACCGGTGAAGACATTACGACTGATGAACTGTACAAGAGGGCTGCCAAGATTATGACCCTGCAGCGCGCGAACACTGTGCGTGGCATGGTTGGCACCGACGGCAAGATGGGTTGCAACGATTGCCGCAACGTCCATGATGTGATGACCGAGTGGCCGTTCACGCGCGACCCTGACATGCAGCCGTTTACTAAGGGCACCGTCAAGATGGAGAAGAACGACTTCCAGACTGCTTTGACTATGCTGTACGAGAAGTTTGGTTGGGATTCTGAGAAGGGCTGCCCGACGGCGGACTGCTTGGACTACTACGACATGCCTGATGTGAAGGCCGAACTGCAGGGCCTGAACTTACTGCCGTAAAGGAAACGTTTTCGGGCGGCATTCCCTGAAGTGTCGCCCGAAAATTTGTCTTCCAGGCCAAAATTTGGCTACAGACCAAAAATTAGTGCGCAAAACATACGCATAAAGAAAGCGCCTCGTCGTGCAGAAGACGAGGCGCTTTTTCGTTGTTTAAGGTGTTGCGCTTAGTCTTGCTTGACTACCAAGACGTCGCAGCGGATGTTGCGGATCAGGTAGGTGGAAACGCTGCCAACAAAGACATACTTGATGTTGGACAGACCGCGCTCGCCGCAGATAACCAAATCGGGGTCGGCTGGCTCGATGAGCTGCTGGGACAGCGTGTCGGTAATGCGGCCGGCGCGCACAGACAGCGTGACCGAGGGGATGTTGGGGTTGCTGCGGGCAGCCTCAAACAGGTCGGCCAAGTCGGTTTCAATGCGGGTTTTACCTTCGTCACACAGAATTTCGAAGTCAACACCGGAAGCCTCGTAAGGTACAGAATCGATAACGTTGCCCAGGATAAGCTCAGCGCCATCTGCGGCTGCCAGTGAAATAGCGCGTTCCATAACAGCACGCTGTGTAGATGCGCCATCCAAAGCAGCGAAGATACGCTTGTAACCGAATGCCATGGGAAACCCCTTTCGTCATGCGCGGGTTTGAGCCTGCGCGGTTGTGTTCGGGTGCGTAGCGATACCCAGCAGGGTCGCTCGCTTTCAGCGATATTGTACCCCAATGAGCGGCGCCGGGGTTTATTTCGTTACAGGCTTTTCTCCGAAGAGTTTGTTCGGTTGCTTGTTCGGCTCATACAACGTGCTTGCAAAGTGGTAATGTTGCTGCATTATCCAAAAAAGCAAGCATGTGCCTGCGCCTTCGCCCGTATCGGCGGATGCGCCCGTACTAAGTCGCAAGGAGTACCAATGATCAACGAACGTGCATATGAACTGGGCAGCGCACCGTCAGCTATTCGCGAACTGTTCGCGTACGGCGTCAAGCGCAAGGCCGAAATCGGCGACGACAAGGTGTTCGATTACAGCATCGGCAACCCCAGCATCCCTGCTCCGCAGCGCGTGGCCGACTCCATCAACAACCAGATGAAGATGTCGCCAGTTGAAGCGCATGCGTACTCGCAGTCCGCAGGCATCGCCGAGGTTCGTAACGCTATTGCTGAAAGCATTTCTCGTCGTTTCGGCATTCCGGCTAAGGGTAGCCACGTGTATATGACCGTTGGTGCCGCCGCCTCCATCACTATTTGCTTGGGCGCTATCACCAACAAAGGCGACGAGGTTATTGTTCCTACGCCGTATTTCCCCGAATATAAGGTGTGGATCGAAACCATGGGCTGCAAGATTGTTGAAGTGCCCGCTCAGGTACCAAGCTTCCAGCTTGATGTTGAGGCTATGGGTGCTGCCATAACCGAAAAGACTGCTGCCGTCATTATCAATTCGCCGAACAACCCTGTTGGTGCTGTGTACACGCGCGAAAACCTTGAGGCGCTCGCGGCGATGCTCACCAAGAAGAGCGAAGAATTCGGCCATCCGATTTACCTAATCAGCGACGAACCGTACCGCGAAATCACCTACGGCTGCGAAGTTCCCTATGTGCCCTGCATTTACCCGCGCACGCTGGTGTGCTATTCGTACTCAAAGTCGCTCAGCTTGCCGGGCGAGCGCGTTGGCTATGTGTACGTGTCTGACACTATGGATGCCGAAGAGGCCGACCGCGTGTTCAACGCTGTGTCGGGTGCGGGCCGTGCGCATGGCTACATTTGTGCGCCGGTGATGTTCCAGCGCGTCGCGGCCGATTGCGTCGACGAGCCTTCCGATGTGGAAGCATATGCGACAAACCGTAGCATTTTGACCGACGGTCTTGATAAGCTGGGTTACGAATATGTGCAGCCCGATGGCGCGTTCTACCTGTGGGTGCGCGCGCTTGAGCCCGACGCAAAGGCCTTTAGTGAACAGGCGAAAAAGCATGAGCTTTTGTTGGTACCTTCCGACAGCTTCGGCGTTGGCGGCTGGGTGCGCATGAGCTACTGCATCGCGAAAGAAACTATCGAGAACAGCATGCCGGCTCTGGCGGCTTTGAAGGCTGACTACGAATAAGTTGCTGGCGTGAGGTGGCGTGTAGCTTTACGCGTAAATTTCCTTTTCGACAACAAGGTCATTTTTGATTTTGCCAACAAGCTTTTGCAGCGCGTCGATGCAGCGCGGGCGAATATCGGCGCCAATAAGCACATACATGATCGAATCACCCACGTTAAGTGCGCCTTCGTTGAGCCATACGCGCACATAGTAAACACCCGGCCAGGTTTTTGCATCAGCTATGGCGGCTTCAAGGCCTTCTGCGTCATAGCTGAAGTCAACCTGTGCAACTTCGCCCAAGCCTTCAACACCTTCGCGTACCTGGGCTTTTGGGGTTACACGCACGACACCATTGTGTGCTAGGAACATGCCGCACTGTGCAGCCTGCGGGTCTTGCTTGGCTTCCTTGAGCCACTGATCCATTGAGGGTTCTGGCTTTGCCATGGTTGGTTCCTTTCGGTTGGTTTTGCATTCGTAAATGTTTTGCTGTTTGCATATCCTACCGCATTATGAGCTCCGCGGTTCCTTTTGCCTGATTCTCATGAGGAATTTACTTTGGCTGCCTTATTCGTAACAAAAGGGCTGGTACTATGGTTCGGACTACATATTAGTAACGCGCGCGAATGTGCTTCTTTGCTAGCACCTGCGCACCGCCTACAAGGAAAGGTTTTACGCCCATGTCCCTAGCCCCATCCGATCGTTCCAAGCAGCCCGACAATCGCACCACTATGGACTTAGGTGCGGTTCTGCCGAAAACCGCCGAAGTGCGCAATGACCACCTGTTTATCGGTGGTGTTGATATGGTAGAACTCGCCCATGAACAGGGCACTGCGCTGTATGTTTTTGACGAAGCTGATATTCGTGAGCGCATGGCTGCTTATCGCGATTCGTTCCGCAGCCGCTACGAGAATTCCGACATCATTTATGCCAGCAAGGCGTTTTTGAATAAGGAAATCGCTCGCATTGCAAACGAGGAAGGCCTGTGCTTGGACGTCTCTGGCGGCGGCGAGCTGTACTGCGCGCAGCAGGCTGGTTTCCCCACTGATCGCGTGTTCGTGCATGGCAACAATAAAACTCCCGATGAGCTGCGCGAAGCTATTTCTGCTGGCGTTGGTCGCATTGTGGTTGACAGCCGTATTGAACTTGCGCGCGTCAGCGAAATTGCTGGTGAACTGGGCGTCACCCAAGACATTTACATGCGCATTACCCCCGGTGTAGAAGCTGACACGCACGAGTACATTCGCACGGGCTGTGAAGACAGCAAGTTTGGCTTCACCATGCTTGACGACTTCGCGTTCACCTGCGTAAAGGATGCGATTGAAGCTCCGAATGTGCGTCTTGCTGGTTTGCATTGCCATATTGGCTCGCAGATTTTTGCGTTGCATTCGTTTGCCGAGGCTGTTCAGGTTATGGTCGAGTTCATGAAGCGCGTGTCCGACACGTACGGCTACACTATCGAAGAGCTTGATATGGGCGGTGGCCTGGGCATTGCCTACACGGCCGAAGATGCGCCGTCTACTATCGACGAATTCGCCGAGTGCACTGTGAATGCTTTGCGCGAAAACTGCGAACGCCTTGGCGTGCCGCTGCCACGCCTGTCTGTTGAGCCGGGTCGTAGCCTGGTGGCAACCGCCGGCGTGACACTGTATACCGTTGGCATTTTGAAAACCCTGCCGAACATTCGCAAGTACGTGGCTATTGACGGTGGCATGTCCGATAACATTCGCACGGCGCTTTACCATGCTGATTACGAGCCGACCATCGCCAATAAGGCTGGTCAGCCGCGTACCGAGATTGTCACCCTGTGTGGCAAGCACTGCGAGTCGGGCGACGCGGTGGTCATTGACATGCCACTTCAAACGCCCGAGCTTGGCGATATCGTGGCTGTGTTTGGTACCGGCGCGTACTGCTACACCATGGCTAGCAACTACAATGGTCAGCCGCGCCCGGGCATTGTGTTTGTCAAGGACGGCCAGGCCCGCGTGACTACGCGCCGTGAAACCTACGCCGACCTGTACCAGCGCGATCTGTAAACCAAACAAGCGCGACTTGTAAGCGAAACAAGTGTGATTCGTAAACCGCACCAGCGCGATCTGTAAGCGAAAGAGGCAACCTATGACCATCAAACTTGGACTTGTTGGAACCGGCACCGTCGGCGGTGGCTGTATTGATATTCTGCAGAAGCATCGCGAAGACTTTGCCAGCCATTTAGGTGTTGACCTGGAAATTGTGCGCGTGTGTTCACGCAACCCCGAGCAGGCAGCTGCGCGCGGGCTCGCTGATATTTTCACCACCGACTGGCACGACGTGGTTGCAGACCCCAATGTCGACTTGGTCATCGAGCTGATCGGCGGCACTACAGTGGCGCGCGAGGTTATCTTGGGCGCGCTTGCTGCTGGTAAAAACGTAGTTACGGCGAACAAGGCTGTCATGGCTACCTATGGCGAAGAAGTTATGTCCGCTGCAGCTGCGGCTGGTCGCGAAGTGGCATTTGAGGCTTCTGTTGGCGGTGGCATCCCGATTATCAGCCCGCTGAAGCACTCGCTGATTGCCAACGAGGTTTCGTCGGTCATGGGTATTGTCAATGGCACGACCAACTACATGCTTACTCGCATGGTGGAAGACAATATGTCCTACGACGATGCGCTGGCCGAGGCGCAAGAGAAGGGTTTCGCCGAGGCAGACCCAACTGCTGACGTTGATGGTTTTGATGCTGCTGCGAAAATTGCCATTTTGGCTTCCATTGCCTTCAATAGCCGCGTGACCATGGACGATGTAAGCTGTGAGGGCATTCGTAACATCACAACGCTTGATTTGGAAACCGCCGATGACATGGGTTACGTTATCAAGCTGCTGGCTATTGCGCATCGCCGTCCTGAAGGCATTGATGTACGTGTGCATCCCACGATGATCCCTAAGACACACCAGCTGGCAACCGTCAATGGTGTGTACAACGCAATCTATGTCACGGGCGATGCCGTGGGCGAAACTATGTTCTTTGGTGAAGGTGCCGGCGCCGGCCCAGCTGCAAGTGCAGTTATGGGTGACGTGCTGGAGGTTGCGCGCCGCATGACGCTTGGTGTGCCGCCTGTTGTGGGTTGCACCTGCACCGATGAGCTGCCCATTATGCCTATGGAAGATTTGCAGACCAAGTACTACATCCGCTTTGCTGTGGCCGACCGTTCCGGCGTACTTGCGGCAATGGCTGGCGTGTTCGCGAAATACGAGGTTAGCGTGCGCAGTGTTGTACAGCGTGGTAGTGCCGAACACGAAACGGTAAACCTGAGCTATGTCACGCATACTGCAAGCGAGGCAGCCGTTCGTCGCGTGCTTGACGAAATTAAGCAGCTACCTGATGTGCTGCGCGCCGAGCCGAGTGTTATTCGAGTTGAGGGCTAGGTTTGCGCTTTTGTACTTGCGTTCGCGTGCCTGCATCCGCGCTCGCGCTTGCAATTATGCTCGCATCTGCATCCGCGCTCGCGCTTGCAATTATGCTCGCATCCGCATCCGCGGGCTAATCGTTTACAATAAACATCGCATTTTGTGCCGGTCATACTGAAAGGAAGAACATGGAACAGTACAAGGAAGAATTCATCCACTTCATGGTGGAAAGCCATGTTTTGAAATTCGGCAGCTTCACGCTTAAAAGTGGGCGCCAGTCTCCATTCTTTATGAATGCGGGCGCTTATGTGACCGGCGAACAGCTGCATCGCTTGGGCAAATACTACGCGCAGGCCATTCACGACAATTTCGGGCTCGATTTCGACGTCGTATTCGGCCCGGCCTACAAGGGTATTCCGCTGGCTGTTGTGACTGCCATCGCGCTGCAAGAGCTGTATGGCAAAGAAGTTCGCTATTGCTCTAACCGCAAAGAGGTTAAAGACCATGGTGCTGATGCAGGTAATCTGCTTGGCAGCGACCTGCACGATGGCGATCGCGTGATTATGGTTGAGGATGTTACTACGTCTGGTAAGTCTATTGATGAGACATACCCCATTCTGAAGGCCGCAGCCGACGTGGAAGTAAAAGGCCTGATTGTTAGTCTGAATCGTATGGAAGTTGGCAAAGGTGGCGTGGTTACCGCGCAGCAGGAAGTTCAGGAAAAGTATGGCTTCCCGGTTGCCAGCATTGTGAGCATGGCTGAAGTCACCGAATGCCTGTACAACAAAGAAGTCGAAGGCGAAGTTGTTATCGACGACAAGATTAAGGCCGCTATCGACGAGTATTACGAGCAATACGGCGTGAAATAGGCAGGACAACGCATGGACGCTCGTCAAATTGGCGTGATTTTTGACTGCGACGGTACGCTGCTAGACACCATGGGTGTGTGGTACGACATGCAGGCTGAACTGGTGCGACGCGCTGGCGGAACTATTACTAAGGCTGATGTTGAAGCGCTTGCGCCCATGAGTATTCCCGAATGCGGCGCCTACGTGCATGAGAAGTATGGCCTTGGTGCATCCGCTGAAGAGGTTGTCGGAATCATCGACGATTATATGATTGAGTTTTATGGCCAGCGCTCGGTTGCACGACCGGGCGCTTTGGCCTTTGTTGAAGGGCTGGCCGCGGCGGGCGTGCATATGACAGTTGCTTCGTCTTCGCCAAAACAGTATTTAATTGCAGGGCTTGAGCACTGCGGATTCGCCCCTTATATGGAAGAAATCTTGTCGGTTGAAGACGTGAATTCAACCAAGCGCGAGCCTGTGGTTTGGGACCGCGCGCGTGAGATTATGGGGACGTCCTTGGAATTTACCTGGGGTGTTGAAGATTCCGCTTATGCGCTAGATACGCTGCGCAACGCAGGGTATCGCACCATCGGCGTGCACGACAACGACGACGCTGGGCCGATTGAGGTGTTAACCGCGAAGGCCGACCACGCGGTTATGTCGTTTGAAGACCTTTCGGTCGAAGAATTTATCGAATGGAATAAATAGGCTATTGCGCCTGGTATCTGTAGGGGGTCTGTCGTTACCGCCACGGGTCTTCTTGGAAGGTTGGCTCTGGGGTAGGGGGCCGATCCGAATACGGGTCGTATCCATCGTCGTCTTCGGCTTCTGCGCGAATAAACGGGTCGTATTTCGGCTGCTCGTTTGCGGGATTGGTGCCATTTGTGCCGCCAGTGCCTGTTGCGTTGCTTGGGCCTGCGCTTGCCGCACCCGCGCCTGCCGCACCCGCGACAGTATCAACCCCACCCACACGCTTTTCCTTCGCCACTTGGCTCGGTAAGGGTGTTACCTGGGGTTTTAGTGTGTAGGTGGGCTTCGGCACTAGTTTTCGGCTTCTTCCAAAGTATTTAAGTCATACGGAGTTGTCTGGTACACATAATAGTTCAGCCAGTTCGTGTACAGCAACTGCGCATGTGAACGCCAGCAGCTCAGCGGCTGCTTTGCGGGGTCGTCGTCCGGGAAGTAGTGAGCCGGCACGGGCACATCAAGGCCTTTTGCCACGTCGCGTTCGTATTCAGTGCGCAGCGTGTTGCGGTCGTATTCCGGGTGGCCGAACACGAAGAAATGCCTGCTGTCGGTGCTTTTTGCAATATAGACGCCTGCTTCATCAGACGACGCGATAATCTCGAGCAGCGGGTTCGCTTCAATATCTTCGGCGTATACGGTGGTGTGACGCGAATGCGGCGCCCAGAATTTGTCGTCGAAACCGCGTACGAGCGGGCTCGACGGCTTCACTACATCGTGTAAGAAAACGCCTGATAGCTTGCGGTCAAGCTCGTGCTTGTTAACGCCGTAGTGGTAGTAAATGCCAGCTTGCGCGCCCCAGCAAATATGCAGCGTTGAATGCACATTGGTGCGCGACCATTCCATGATGCGGCACAGTTCTGGCCAGTAATCGACATCTTCGAAATCATGCAGTTCAACAGGCGCTCCAGTGATAATCATGCCGTCGTAACGCGTGTCTTTGATTTCGCCGAATGAGCGATAGAACGTTTCCAAATGTTCGCGTGAAACGTTTTTCGAGTTGTGGCTAACGGTGCGCAGCAGGTCCACCTCAATTTGCAGCGGGGTGTTGGAAAGCTTGCGCATGATCTGCGTTTCGGTTTCGATTTTCTTCGGCATCAGGTTCAAAAGCAGAACGCGCAGCGGACGAATGTCCTGGTGCATGGCGCGATTCTCCGTCATAACGAAGATATTTTCGCTTTCAAGCTGCTCGGTTGCGGGCAGTTGATCTGGAATCCTGATAGGCATGATGTTTCCTTTCGACCCCCGCATCATATCAAAATGTCAGAACACCGGGATATATGCAAAGCAGAACGCAAGTTATCGCCGTTCGGGATACGGGTTAAAATTCGTGCAGTCCGTGTGGAATCTTGCGCCGCGCGCCCACTCAAATCGACATTTCCGTTGACGCGCACGCCTCGCGCGAAGTAGACTGCAAAAGTTCGCTTTCAAAAGCCCCGTAAACGCAGGGTGGAAGCAGCGCCAAGAAGGGTGTCCAGACCTGGGCGGGCGTGCTGGCGTAGGAAACCGGCAGCTGACAGACTTGCACTTTTGAAAAACGAAACCTGTGCGCTGTGGCCGCACAGCATGCAGGAAGAACTGGAGGAAACAAAGTGAAGACGTATCACGCCAAGCCCAACGAGGTCGAGCGCAAATGGTACATCATCGACGCAGAGGATCAGGTCCTCGGTCGTGTTGCTACCAAAGCTGCAACCATCCTGAAGGGCAAGCACAAGCCGCAGTACACGCCCCATGTCGACACGGGCGACTTCGTCATCATCATCAACGCTGAGAAAATCCGCGTTACTGGTGCGAAGGCCACCGACAAGGTGTACCGCCATCACACCGGTCATCCCGGTGGTTTGAAGTCCGAAACCTTCACCGAGGCTATTGCCAAGCACCCGGAGCGCGTCATCGAGCACGCTGTTAAGGGCATGCTGCCGAAGAACACGCTGGGTCGTGCTCAGGGCATGAAGCTGAAGGTGTACGCCGGCGCTGAGCATCCGCATATGGCTCAGAAGCCGACCGAAATTAAGATGGAGGGCTAAACCATGGCGAATGAAGCACTGTATTACGGCACTGGTCGCCGCAAGAACGCTGTCGCACGCGTGCGTCTTGTTCCCGGCACCGGCAAGGTGACCATCAACGGTCGTGAAGGCAAAGAGTATTTCGGCCGCGAGGCTCTGCTCGACTACGCTGTCACCCCGTTCAAGGTTACGGACACGCAGGATCACTTCGACGTGTTGGCCAACATCAATGGTGGCGGCATTTCGGGCCAGGCCGGCGCTCTGCGTCACGGCATTGCCCGCGCCCTGCTTGAGGCTGGCGATTATCGCGCCGAGCTGAAGAAGGCTGGCTACCTCACGCGCGACGCTCGTATGGTTGAGCGCAAGAAGTACGGCCTGAAGAAGGCTCGCAAGCGCCCGCAGTTCAGCAAGCGCTAAGGTTTGCAAACCGCCGAGCAATTTGCTTGGATATGCAATCCGAAGAACCCGTCCCGCAAGGGGCGGGTTCTTTTTTTGTGTGCGAGGAAGTCGTTGCGCGGGCGGGAAGGGTGCCGGGCGGAGAAGCCGTTGCGCGGGTGGGGGAAGTTACTGTACAGGCGTGCGTATGTTGCTGCGCGTCGCGCGCTTTTATTCGCAACATTGGCGAAACAGAACGTTTCATTCCATGTAAACAACCCGAAACATTTGACCGGTACCGTGTGTTTCGATAAGTTGACGAAAACAACCGACGCTCAAGATGATAAGGTATGCGAATAGGCAAAATGCCCGTTTGTATGTCGGGCGCGTCGGTCATCGTCTTTAGGCGACAACAACGAAGGAGCTCACGCGTATGTCCAAGATCCCAGAGATTTACGGCTCGAAGGTTTTCAACGAGCACACGATGCAGGAGCGCCTGCCATCTGCTACGTTTAAAGAGCTGATGAAAACCATCAAAAACGGTGCGCCTTTGAACCTTGAGGTGGCCAACGTCGTTGCTCATGCCATGAAGGAATGGGCTATCGAGCAGGGCGCCACGCACTACACGCATTGGTTCCAGCCCCTTTCCGGTATTACGTCCGAAAAGCACGACAGCTTCCTTGATCCGACCGGAGACGGCCGCGCCATCATGTCGTTCAGCGGCAAGGAGCTTATCCAGGGCGAACCCGACGCATCGAGCTTCCCCTCTGGTGGCCTGCGCGCAACCTTCGAGGCTCGCGGCTACACCGCTTGGGATCCGACCAGCTACGCGTTCATCAAGGACGAGGTGCTGTGCATTCCGACGGCTTTCTGCTCCTACACCGGCGAGGCGCTTGACAAAAAGACGCCGCTGTTGCGTTCTATGAGCGCTATCGACGAGCAGGCAAAACGTGTGCTCGCACTGTTTGGCGACAAGCCCGAACGCGTGATTACCACCGTCGGCGCCGAGCAGGAATACTTCCTGATCAGCGAAAAGGACTACGCAAAGCGCACCGACTTGATCATGACCGGTCGCACACTGTTTGGTTATGCTCCGCTTAAGGGCCAGGAACTTGAAGAGCATTACTTCGGCGCAATCCGTCCGAGCGTTAACGAGTTCATGAAGGAACTCGACGACGAGCTGTGGAGGCTTGGCGTTTCAGCGAAGACGAAGCACAACGAGGTAGCCCCGGCTCAGCACGAGTTGGCTCCGCTGTTCACCAACGCAAACCGCGCTATTGACGAGAACCTGCTGACCATGGAAAAGATGCGCTTGCTCGCTTCGCACTATGGCTTGGTTTGCCTGCAGCACGAAAAGCCCTTTGAGGGAATCAATGGCTCGGGCAAGCACAATAACTGGTCTATTTCCGCTGGCAAGACAAACTTCCTTGACCCCGGCGAGACCCCGATGGACAACCTGCGTTTCCTCGTCTTCCTAACTGGTGTTATTCAGGCTGTTGACGATTATCAGGAACTGCTGCGTATGACGGTTGCTTCCGCTGGTAACGACCATCGCCTGGGTGCTAACGAAGCTCCGCCGGCCATCGTGTCTATTTTCTTGGGCGACGAACTGGGAGCTATTGTTGACGCGCTTATTGACGAGCACGAGTACACGTCCGCCGAAAAGGTGGCCATGGACCTGGGCGTTTCGGTGCTGCCGAACTTCCTGAAGGACAACACTGACCGCAATCGTACAAGCCCCTTCGCCTTCACGGGCAACAAGTTTGAATTCCGTATGCCTGGTTCGGCCGTGAACCTGTCCGACTGCAATATGGTGCTGAACACTGCCATGGCTAAGTCGCTGAAGGATTTCGCTGACGCCATGGAGGGCAAGTCCGGTGATGACTTTGAGGCTGCTGCGATTGCTTACATTAAGGAAACGCTGAAGGCTCACCAGCGCATTATCTTCAATGGCAACGGTTACTCCGACGAGTGGCCCGCTGAGGCTGAGCGCCGTGGCCTTGCTAACAACCGCACTACCGCCGACGCACTGCCGTGCTTCGTCGCTCAGAAGAGCATCGACTTGTTCACCGAGTTCGGCATTCTGACTGAGCCCGAGGTGCGCAGCCGTTACGAGGTGAAGCTGGAGAAGTACACTAAGCTGCTCAACATTGAAGTGCGCACCATGAAGCGTATGACGCGCCGCACCTACCTGCCAGCCATCAACAAGTACGCGACGCTTGTTGCTAACGAGATCAACGAGATGAAGTCCGCTTGCGCAGGCATTGACACCTCGGTGCAGGAGGAAGTGCTGCAGAAGGTTACGGCCGGCATCAAGGAAATCAACGCAGCGCTCGCTGAGTTGCATGAGGCGCATCTGGCTGCTTGCGAAATTGCCGATGAGCAGGAGAAAGCTAACAAGTACGCAAACGAGATTATCCCGATGATGGAGCGCTTGCGTGCTGGTGTTGACGACATGGAATGCATCGTGGCTCACGACCTGTGGCCGGTGCCCACCTACAACGACATGCTGTTCTACTGCTAAATCGCGGTAATAGACAGAGTTTGCAACAAGGCGCCCCTTCCGAAGGGCGCCTTTTTGTGCTTACGCCTGTGTTGCGACCGGTTGAAACTCGAAAGAGCAAAGAAGAACAAAGGAAAAAGAAGAGCAAAGGAAAAAGTATCGGTAGCTTGATTTGTACGGAAAATCTCCGTACAATTCCAGGTAAGGAAATTCAATCGTCGAAAGAAGGCCCTTATGCCAACCGTTGCCGAGAAGAAGGACAAAACTTACCGTATTGATATCCGCTTGACACAGCCGCAGCGGGCTAATTACGAGCGGGCAGCGTCGCTGCGCGGGCAGAACCTGACGCAGTGGGCGACGGCACACCTCGATGAAAGTGCGAAGCGCGATATTGACGATGCGACGCGAACGCTTCTTTCGCCCGAGGCGTTCGAAACATTTTGCGAAATGCTTGAGCAACCTTCACCACAGGCGGCGAAAGACCTGATGAATCGCAAGGCGGTTTGGGAATGAGCGGCTTTAGCCGCCCTGAACAGTTGCCGGTTGGCGTCGGAATCGAAGGCTTCTCCTGTGGCGATAGTGTTGTTGATGGGTGGGTTGCCCGGCATTCTGCAACAGCACGCAAACGGGGGACGGCCGTCATTTACGCGTCGTATTGCGATGGGAAGGTAGCCGGTTTCTACACGTTGAGCGCCCATTCGGTTGCGCGAGCTGACGTTGGCGGCTGGATGTCGCGAAAC
The DNA here is from genome assembly GCA_963619015.1 of Senegalimassilia sp. Classification (GTDB taxonomy): domain Bacteria; phylum Actinomycetota; class Coriobacteriia; order Coriobacteriales; family Eggerthellaceae; genus Senegalimassilia. Next base: position 39,135 of record CAVEUW010000002.1, read on the forward strand.
GCGCTTGATCAGGTGCCGGCGGTACTGTTGGGAATGATGGGCGTCGACGAACGATATAAGGGTTGCGGCTTGGGTTCTTCGCTTCTGCAGGACGCGATTTTGAATGCAACCAAAATCGCGCAATTGGCGGGAGCTCGCGCCTTGGTGGTGGACTCTACGGGCGAAGAGGCCGCATCGTTTTATAATCACTTTGGTTTTACCCAGCTCGGCCAAACGGGAAGAATGGCGCTAAAGCTGCCTGTTGAATAGGGTGGGTTGAATATGGCGAATGAATTCGAGAAGCGCTGGGAGCGCATCCAAGAACAGCTGCGTATTCAGGCTACCGGAGACGTGCAGCCGCGTTTTTCTAGTGGGCGAACCCTTTTTGGCATCCAGAGTGAAGGCGAACGCAAGATGGACGAGTTCGCACGCCAAATTGAGGAAGAGCAAGCCGCCCGCCGCGCCGCGTTGCGCGAGGCTGAGGAAGCTGGTCGCGGTGCCTAGTAAGCCGGCTGCCTGCGCGTTGTGAGTTCTCCGTTGGGCGACGCTACAATAAGGTTTCGATTTCGTTGAAGGGTTAGCTTGTGGATTTGAGCCTTATCGCATCCGCCGCGGGTGCTGGATTGCTGTCATTTTTCTCCCCGTGCATTCTGCCGCTGTTGCCGGTGTATGTTGGCGTGCTTACGACCGATGCTGGGTCAGACACGCTTGGCCTTGGCCGTCGCTGCGCAAATACCATCGCATTTGTTCTGGGTATCTGCTGTGTGTTTGTGACACTAGGTGCGGGCGCTGGCGCAATCGGTTCAACTTTCAACAATGCGTATGTGGCCATTGCTCTGGGCATTCTTGTGTTCATTTTCGGCCTGTATTTGGCCGGCATCATCCGTATCCCGTTCCTGAACACCGAAAAGCGTGCAAACCTGGGCAAGATTCAGGTGCGCGGCATTGCGAGCGCCTTCGTGCTTGGTCTTGCGTTCTCGTTCGGTTGGACGCCGTGCGTGGGCCCGATTCTCGGAACCATTCTTGCGTTGGCTGCCGAGCAGGGTAGTGCTGCCGTTGGTGCAGGGCTTTTGCTGGTGTACTCACTGGGGCTTTGCGTGCCGTTCGTTGTTATCACGCTTGCGGCAAACTTGCTGCTTGCGAAGCTTCGCGCGTTGCATAAATACTTGCCAATCGTACAGCGCGTGGGCGGTATTCTTATAGCTATTATGGGCCTTTGGTTAATATTTTCCCAGGTGAGTACCCTTGGCGTACAGCAGCAGGCGAACGAGGCTTCGCAGCTGGATAATGCCACAGCAACCTCGGAAGCTTCCGTGAACGACGCTCGTGGCACATCGGCTGGCGACGCGAGCACCGAAGGCGTATCGGGTGCGTGGAAGAACGTGGTGCTTACCGATCTTGATGGCAACAAGCACCGCCTAAGTGAACTTAAGGGTAAGCCTGTTTACTTCGAATTTTGGGGAAGCTGGTGCGATTCTTGCGTTGCTGACCTGGGGCAATTGCAGGAAGTTTACGCTTCACACAGCGCTGCCGGCGATGTGACGGTGGTCTCGGTGGTTACCCCTGGTTTCTACGGCGAACGTGAAGTTGACGACTTCGTCGCGTGGGCGCGCGAGAACAATGTGGAAGTTCCGGTATGGATGGACACGAACTGTTCGCTCGCGACACATCTGAACGTTTCTGCGTTCCCTACCTCAGTGTTTGTGAATAGCGAAGGCGAAATTGCGAAGATCCGCTTAGGTGCAATCAGCCGCGATGATTTGGAAAGTCTGCTTAGCGAATTGAACTAGGCGCGCGATGCGTATGTAAAGGCGCGATGCGCAAGCAAAAGTGCGATGCGCAAGCAAAGGCGCGATGCGCAAGCAAGAGCTTGACGCGCAAGCAAAACCCTTTCATTTAGTCCTACGCCTTTTGTAGGAAAAACCTGCCGTTTACGGCGCCTGTTTGCAAATCGATTTGATTTGCGATTGCGAAGGTGCTATTTTCATACGACGTTGCTTGGGCGTTTCTGCAAAACATAAGCTTGAGCAGCGTTTTTATCAGGTATTCGCTACCTATTTCTGCAATATAAAATCAACTTTTAAAGCCATATAGGTAATGGTTTCTCGCGTCGTCCGCCTATTTGTTTGGTTGGCCAGACGCTGGAAATAGTTGTATCAATCGGGAAGAAAGAAGGAAAAGAATCCCAATGAAACATGTAGCAAAGAATTTGGGCAAGACAGTTGCCGTCGCTGGCCTGTCTGCAATGGTGGCGCTGGCCTGCACCGCATGCTCCGGCACCTCGACCTCAACCAACTCTGACGCCAACAAGTCTTCTGACAGCTCACAGACTGCTGCAACCACGCAGACTTCGAACGTGCGCGCCGCTTCCGATAACGTCACTGGCAAGGAAACCAAAGGCACGGTGACCACCGCTGTTGATATGTCTCAGTACGAGCAGGGTAAAGTCGTGCGCGTGTGGCTGCCTGTTGCGCAGGATGGCGACTATCAGAAGGTCACCGATGTGACGTTTGATGCCCCGAAGGCAACCAAGTCCGAGATCACTACCGACTCCGAGGGTAACAAGATGCTCTACCTGGAGTGGGATGCGAATGTTGCTCCTGCTGACCGCACAGCAACGCTGTCTTTCCATGCTGAGCGCCAGGAAGTTAAGGTGAGCGACCCCACTGACGATGGCTCTGCTATTCCTGACGACGTAAAGCAGTATCTGGAAGGCTCTTCGCTTGTTCCGGTAAACGACCAGGTGAAGGCTGCTGCTGACGAAATTACTTCCGGCAAGACTGGTTCGGTTGAAAAGGCGCGTGCCATCTATGACTGGATTATCGAGAACATGAACCGCGACGAGAGCGTGAAGGGTTGCGGCACCGGTGATGTGTGTGCGCTGTTGAGCACCAAGTCCGGTAAGTGCACCGATATTAACTCCGTGTTTGTTGGCCTGTGCCGTGCTGCCGGCATTCCTGCTCGAGAAATGTTCGGCGTGCGCATGAACGCTGAGGACATCACGAAGAATCAGCACTGCTGGTGTGAGTTCTACGTTGCTGGCACCGGTTGGGTGCCCGCTGACCCGGCCGACGTTCTGAAGGCTGTGCTGAAGGGCGGCTGGACGAAGGACCAGGCTGAAACCAAGGAGAAGGCTGACTACTACTGGTGTGGCTGGGACTGCGAGCGCGTCGAGCTGTCCGAGGGCCGCGATTTGACGCTTTCGCCTGCTCAGAGCGATGGTAAGCTGAACAACTTTGGCTATCCGTACGCTGAAGTAGATGGCGCCGCCGTTGATTACTATGACCCCACGACGTTCGTGTACACCATTAGCTTCGCTGCTGATAAATAGTTTGCGTTGCGCAGCATTAGCTAGACGTTAAGAGTGTCCTTTTTGTCTGGCTACGTAGCGCAGTTCTTTAAGCCCGCTCTTGAGGCCGGAAATGGTCATCAAGGGCGGGTTTTCTTTTTCTTAGATCGACTTTTGGTGAGTGCCTTTGTCGCTTTCAAATTTGGGACGGGCAAGGGCGATAAAATCTTCCTTTTCCTTCTTCTTCCCTTTACTTATGACGCAGTAAGGCTGCTATAGTGAACCCATCGAGAGGTTTGGCTCGCTGTTGCGCTGGGGCATAGGTGTTCTGTTGCGCTGGGCGAAAGTTACGTTTTGCTTGGCTTGCGCGGTTGGCGGGCTGCCTTGTAGTTTTGCCTGTAGAAGGTAGGGGGCGCATATGAGCGAGAAGAAGTACGAGCACATTTTCGAACCGATCACCGTGAAGGGCATGACGGTGCGAAACCGCGTGTCAATGGCGCCGATGGGCACCAATTACGCGTGTCAGAATGGCGAAATGAGCCTGCGTCACATCGGCTACTACGAACAGCGTGCAGCCGGCGGAACAGGCCTGATTATCGTCGAAAACGCGAATGTTAGCTGGCCTGCTGGCTCGAATGGCACAACGCAGTTGCGCATCGATCACGACAGCTATATTCCGCGTTTGTATCAGTTGACCGAAACGCTGCATCGTCACGGGGCTTGCGTGGCCATTCAAATCAATCATGCTGGTGCTTCTGCTATGGAAAGTCGCACGGGCGTACAACCTGTTTCTGCATCTAACCTGCCGTCGAAGACTGGCGGTGCCACCCCGCGTCCGCTCACGCGTGAAGAGCTTGAGGTTATCGCAGCTCAGTATGGGGAAGCGGCACGTCGCGCAAAGGTTGCTGGGTTTGATGCTGTGGAAGTACACGGCGGTCATAGCTACCTGCTGTGCCAATTTCTTTCCCCAACAATGAACGACCGCACCGACGAGTTCGGCGGCAGTGCTGAAAACCGCGCACGTTTCCCGCGCATGGTGCTTGACGCGGTGCGCGCGCAGGTCGGCGACAACTTCCCGATTATTTTCCGCCTTTCAGCGGAAGAACGCGTGCCTGGCGGCAACTCGCTTGATGAATCGCTGGTGCTGTTGGAATACCTGATCGATCAAATTGACATCGTGGATGTGTCGTGTGGTCTTAACGACACCATCGACTACCAGATTGACGCCTGCCAGCTGCCCGATGGCTGGCGTGCGTTCTTGTCGCGCGCGGTGCGTGACCGTTTTGGCAAGCCGACAATCACGACCGGAAACATTCGCAACCCTGAAGTGGCCGAGCGTATTTTGGCGAAGGGCGACGCCGACTTTGTTGGTATGGGCCGTGGGCTTATCGCCGAGCCGTGCTGGGCGAACAAGGTTGCGCAGGGGCGCGAGGGTGAACTGCGCAAATGCATTAGCTGCAACGTTGGCTGCACAAGCCATCGCATCCAGTTGAATCGTCCAATCCGCTGTACCGTAAACCCGCAGGTTGATACTTGGGAAACATACCGCGAGCAGCATGTGAGCAAGCCCTGCAACGTGGTTGTCATTGGCGGCGGCACAGCCGGCCTTGAGGCGGCGTGCACGGCGGCTGAGGTTGGTTGTACGGTGCATGTGCTGGAAAAGCAGCAGGATTTTGGCGGCTTGGCGCGGCGCATTGCGCTTCTGCCCGATAAGTTCCGCATCCAAGATTTTGTTGATTACCAGGTGCAACGCGCCGAGCAATTACAGAACGTGTTCTTGCTTGGCGGGGTAGAGGCAACGCCTGAGCTGGTTGGCAGCTTGAAACCCGATGTGCTGGTGAATGCCACCGGATCGGTGCCGCTGCTGCCGCCAATTGAAGGCCTGCGTACATGGATTGACCGCCCTTACGGTCGCGTGCATTCCATTGCTTGGGTGATGGACCATGTGGGTGATTATCCTGAGGATATGACTGGCCAGCGCTGTGTTGTTATCGGCGGCGGTGCGGTTGGCCTTGACGTTGTGGAATTTTTGGCCGAGCGCGGCGCAACCGTACAGGTTGTGGAAATGTCGCCGACTATCGGCGCAGGCATCGACTTGGTTACGAAGGCTCGCATGGCCCAGATCTTCGCCACTTGCGACGTGAAGCTGAGTCCGAATACGGCACTTACCTGCGTAAATGAGCACTCCTTTGTGGTGAAAACACCTGAGGGCGAACTTGAAGAGTTGCCGTTTGATTACGGCTTCGTATGCATTGGTATGAAGTCGACAAGCCCGAAGCTGGGTGCGATCGAATCGGCGCTGCGGCCTGATGTGCCGGTGGTTAACGTGGGCGATGCTGTGCGTGCTCGCCGTATCATTGAAGGCACCGCCGAAGGCCGCAATATCCTTGATGTGCTGAAATCAGCCGGCTACCTGTAGGTCGAATATTTCACGTTTGTAAATTCGTGAAAGTTGAGGCTTGCGCACACTCAGAGGTTGTTTTAAAGTGGCGGGCACAACTTAATAGTTGAAACCGTTGAGGCGAAAGTCAAGCCATCATAAGCGCTCACAGAGAGCGGGTGTTGCTGGGAATCCCGTAGAAATGCTGGTTGGTAAATGGTTCGCCGAGGGAAAGGGGAAAGGCCGCAAGGCTGAGTATCCGGACCGTGAGCCCGCGTTAGAGGCAGGACAGTGTTGGCTGTTCGTGAGAGGGTTCTTGACCAGAACCAAGCAAAGGTGGCACCGCAGGTATTCAAAGCCTGTCCTTTGGAATCCGAAAGGGTTCGAAGGACAGGCTTTTTTAATTGTCTTGAGGTCACGCAGTAAGTCGCAACAAGCGCGGTAAGGCGAAAACTTTGCTGGAATCTGGCACTCAGACTCTGCTCGACCGCCGGCAGTAAAACAGCCCGTAAGGGCGCAACCGGCGGGAAACCGCCAGAAGGAGTGATTGAAATGGCAGAGCAGATTATGGGTCAGAAGCGCACCGTGGCCGTAGCCGAGACAAAGGGCGGCCTTTCCGTACAAGATTTGATTTTGGTGGCCGTGCTTATTGCGGCCGGCGCCGTGCTGAAGCTGACTGTTTCTAGCTTCCTGAATTTCGCAGGTATGAAACCGAACTTCATGATTGCCATGTATTGCCTGGCTATTGTTTTGACGCGTCCGAAGGTATATCAGTCGGCCATTATTGGCTTGCTTGTTGGCCTGGTAAGTCAAATTCCCATGCTGAACGCAACGCCGCTGGTCAACATTGCATCTGAAACGCTTGGAGCGCTGGTTTGCGGCATTTTGGTAGCCGTGTTCGTGAAAGTTGCTGCTGAAAACAAAGCTTGCCAGAACATCGTGTTCCCTGGCGTAATTACCTTCATTTCCACCGTTGTTTCTGGTTACACGTTCGCCATGATTGTTGGCGTGACTGTAAGCCATCTTGATCCGCTGGCCGTATTCGGCGTGTATGCCGTGATGGTGCTTGGCACTGCGGTGTTCAATACCGTGATTGTGGCTGTGCTCACCCCGATTTTGCGCGCGGTACTCAAGCGCTAGTTTGTTCCGTCGGCCTGACGGTCAGCGAACCGCTCGACGCTGCGGCGTGCCACAGACGCCCTCGCTGACTTTTAGTTCGACCTGGTTGTGTTTAGTTCGATCTGCTTGGGTTTGCAGCGAACCGCTCTCGCATCGTCCGCCAACCTTTCGAAAGGTTTTCCATGATTGAAGTTTCTCAGTTGTCGTTTCGGTATAGGGAAGGGGCTGCCCCGATACTTCGTGGGGTTGACCTGCAAATTCCCGATGGATGCTTTGTTGGCATCACAGGAGCTGCTGGGTCTGGCAAATCGACCCTAACCTATGCGTTCAACGGCATTATTCCGCATTGTTACCCGGGCGATTTTTACGGCAGTGTGAAAATCGATGGCACGGATACCTGCGAGGCATCGCTTACAGACATCAGCCGCCTGGTGGGAAGTGTGTGCCAAGACATTGATTCGCAGATGGTTTCATCGGTTGTTGAAGACGAAATTTTGTATGGCTTAGAAAACTTCGGGGTGCCAAAAGACCAGGTTGAAGCCCGTGTTGACGAAGCTCTTGAAGCAATGGGTATATCCGACTTACGCCATCGTGGCATCGATGAACTTTCCGGTGGGCAGAAGCAGAAGGTGGCGGTTGCATCCGTTATTGCGCTGAAACCGCGCGTTTTGGTGCTTGATGAGCCAACAGCCGAACTTGACCCGGCGTCTTCGCTTGCGGTATTCGAACTGCTTAGGCGCTACGCCCGCGAAAACGGCACGACGGTGATTGTTGTGGAACAGAAAATCGCGCTGCTTTCTGAGTTTGCTGACATGCTGTTGATTGTAGACGACGGGCAGATCAGCTTTAGCGGCACGCCATCCGAGGTGTTGGAACACTCCGACGAGCTGCTGAAAATTGGAGTGAATTGCCCGCGTTCGACATCGTTGGTGAACAGGTTGCGTGTTCGTGGCCTGGCTGAATGCACGGCTGTGCGCAATGTTGCTGGCGCCGTTGAAGTTTGCGAACGTGTGCTTGCGAGCGGCGCGGACGATTTGAGCTTCGCAGGTAAGGAGGCCTAAATCATGATTGAATTCAAGAATGTTTCCGCCTCTTACAACGGCGAGCTGGCCATCCTGCATGATCTTTCGTTCACGGTGAACGACGGCGATTTTGTAGCGTTTGTTGGCACGAATGGCGCAGGTAAGTCAACCACAATGCGCCTGGTCAACGGGCTACTGAAACCCACGGCCGGGCAAGTGCTTATCGATGGCGTACCCACAACAAGTCTACGCACAAGCGAACTTGCGGCGAAGGTGGGCTTTCTGTTTCAAAACCCGGACAGGCAAATTTGCTGCAACACGGTGCGCGAGGAGCTGTTGTTCGGCTTCGCGGCGCAAGGCCGCGCGGGTGCGGAAGCCGAGGCAGCCGCCGATGCGATGATTGAGCGCTTCGGGTTCGACGGTGCAGCTGAGCCGTTTTTGCTAAATCGAGGCACGCGTCAGCTGCTGGCACTGGCGTCCATCATTGTGCTGGCGCCGCCGGTAGTAGTGCTTGACGAGCCAACGACCGGACTTGATTTCCGCGAATGCTCCAAGGTGATGGACATCGTGTCTGAGCTTAATGCAGCAGGTACGACAGTGATTATGGTATGCCACGACATGGAAGTAGTGGCTGATTATGCGACGCGTGTAATTGCCATGACTGCAGGTCGTGTGGTTGCTGACGGTCCGACGTTTGAGGTGTTGCGTAACCGCGACGTGCTGGAAAAGACCCACTTGCTGCCACCGCAAATCGTGGATGTATCGATGCGTTTGGCTGCGTCCGGCGCGGTTGCGGCTAATTCACCAGTTGCGCAGGCGAATACGCTTGACGAAATGGAAGCGGCCATAGCTGCAGCCACCATTGGCTCGGTTGGTGCAACTGGCGTGGCCGGAGCAACAGTTTCCTTATCCGATTCCCTGCCGCCTGCAGTGGCTGCAAATGGAAAGACAGGTGCTTAAATGAAGGGCTTTCTGGAATATGTTCCCGGTAATAGCTTCCTGCACAAGATGAACCCGATTGCCAAGTTGATTGCAGCGTTTCTACTGGTCATCGCTTGCTTCGCCACCAGTAACTTCGTGCTTCTGGCTGTCGTGCTAGCAATCGATATCTTTCTAGCCGTGCAATGCAACATGGTGAAGCAGACAATCGGTCTGGCCCGCGCGGTCGCTATTTTCTCTATCTTGCTGGCTGTTATCGCGCTGTTGTTCACTCCGCAGGGTGACGTTTTGGTTGCGCTGCCGTGGGGCTACATTGGAACCGGCAGCGTGCTTGCTGCGGTGCTTGTTATCGTGCGTTTGGTAGCCTGCGCTGTGCCGCTATTTTTGGTGTTCTACGTAACCAAGATGACTGATATGGCAAATTCCCTGGTCAAAGTACTGCATGTTCCGTATAAATATGCGTTCACGTTTATGTCTACCGTTCATTTCATTCCTGTGTTCATGAACGATATGGCGGGCATCATGGAGGCGCAAACCGCGCGTGGTGTGGAATTCGACGGCGGGCTAGTGAAGAAAGTTCGCCTGATGGTGCCCCTGTGCGTGCCGCTGCTGGTAAGTTCGGTTCGCAAGACTAACAGCGCTGCCATTGCTGCCGAGGTGCGCGGCTTTAACTTGCGCACGCGTGAAAGCGGCTTTAAGGAATACCCCTTCAGCGTTATCGATGGCGCAGCGATGGCGGTTGCGATAGTCGTGCTTGTTGCAGCCGTGGCACTTGCCATTCTGTAGAAGTCTGTCGTGCCTGTTGTTCAAGCGTCGGTTGATTCCATGCGTGACCTCGGCCGATAAAAGTTTGACAAGGTGACGAATACAGTTAAACTGAAAAGTTACAAACCTTTATGTGCGCAGGTCGCTATTAAAAAATGCCTTGCGCAACCCGTTGTGAAGCGTATAAACCTCGCAAAAATTTGCCTTAAGGGCGGAAGGGGGTAGCTATGAGTCGCATGCGAAAGCTCACGTGTGTGTTGCTTGCGCTGTGTCTCGCGCTGCCCACCAGTTCTGTTTATGCTTCACAAAACTCCAGTTCAACAGCTGACGAGCTATCTCTTTCCGCTGCTGTAGCGGCAATTGCAAAAACCGCTTCAAATGCTGCAAATTTCGCATCTGATGCCGTAAATTCACTGACGGACAATACCGCCGCAAGTTCGACTTACGAAACAAGCTCTGGTTCGGCTACGTCTGGGTCTTCGGCTGCATCTGCTTTGGCATCCGATAATAATGTCGCGTCCATAGCTGACCAATCGTCTGATTCTGTATCTGGTTTTGATCAGACTGCTTCGCAGTCTGCAAGCCAGGCTGCAGACGAAGCAGCTGCGGCCACCTCGGCTGGCGCGATTGCTCTTGTTTCCGACGATACGTCCGACGAATACGGCACCGAAATTGCCGACGGCGGCAAGGCGACCATTCATGTGCGCGTGGCGGTTGATGGTGTGTGGAAATACGCCGGCGCCGATGGCGCACTTTATGATTCCGCCGATGCAGAAGGTTATACGCCGCTCACCTCCACACATGAAGCTAACCGCGCAGGTGGCGATCGCGTGATCATCGGTCAGGGCCCGCTGGAAAAGGCGCTTTCCACCGTGGGTTTCACTGCCAACGAATTCAAACGCGCCGATCAGTCCGATAGCGCTGACTGGGGTAACTGGATTTTTGGCTACACCGACGCTGGCGGCTCTAGCATCTACAACGATGTCACCCCGCAGAAAACCGATTACGGCTGGTACGCTTTTACCAAGGGTTACCAGTGGATTTCCACGTCTGGTAAAAGCCTCGATTTGTATTACATGCCTGCCAACCGCAACGACGGCGCCTTCGATAGACCCAGCTCGTTTTTTGGCGAAAGCAGCAAATCGACTTCCGATGCGCAGCTACTTGCCGACAATACCTTCCACACGGTGACATTCTCCGACGACGAACAGCTTATTTACTCCGCCGGCGAGCTGCCCAGCACCCAATATGTCATCGGCACCACCACCGCCGATCGGCGTCAGGTTACGGTGAAAAAGCCCGCCACCACGGCGAAATGGGTGGTTTCGGGCGCCGATACCAGCGTTGCCGATAACGGCGATGGCACCGTCACCTACACGCTTACCAACATCACAGGCCCCGTCACCTTCGCCGCCGCCTCGCGCGAAGAAGGCGCGGTCACCATCGTGTATCAGGCCGAAATGACCAACGACGACCGTGCGCAGCTTGGCAATATCGCCGCCGGCAACCAGGTCATCTGCGAAAACACCACCATCGAAGATGCGGCCACGAAGGTTATTAACGTGAAGCCTTCCGAAAGCGCCAGCGGCCACACGGTGCTCTCGCCCGATTCCGACATCGCTGTCACCTACTGGACGCAGCGCACCCATCGCAAGTTCATCTATAGCTTCATGGGTTGGAAGGTTTCGGGCTCCGACAGGGTGTATACCGCGGGCGACCAGCTGAGCTTGGCCGACCTTGATTCTCTGGCCGATGCAAGCGGCACTGTCACCTTCAAATCGGTGTGGCAGGGCGTGGATAACAACACCTCAAACCCACACATCCGCTCGGTGAACTTCTACCTCAACCTTAACTGCGAGATTCTGGACGTCACCGGTAGCTCGGGTTCGCAGTCCAGTGACAACTTCACCGAATCCATTTACGCCACACGCGTTTCCGGCACCGACACCTTCGGCGGGGGCGGCTTTACGCTGCTTGCGTCCGATAGCTCCGATAACGCCTACGAAGTCGATGCCAAAATCCGTAACTCCGCCAGCGTTGGCGGCGGCATTTTCCCGCCTTCAAGCTGGACGAACTATACCGATCCCGATGGCGTGCGCCTTGAGAACTTCCCTTCAGACGAAGAGGTTCTTGCCGCAGCCCGTGCAAGTTCGAGTGATATCAAGATTGATGGCGAAACTATCGCTAAGGAAAACATCACTTCAGCGAACTTCACGGTGCGCTGGTACGTGGTGAAATACGACGAAACCGACGGCTGGCACATCGATGGCGTGCTGGTGGCGAAGAGGGCGCGCCTAGTAGTTACAAAAACCTTCGAGGGCGAAACCGACGCGAAGGCGGCATTCACGAAAGCGCATGGCTACAGCTCGATTGATGACTACGATGCCACGGACGATTTTCACATTGACGTGACGCATGAGACCACGGTCGACGGCGCCGCTGCCGATGTCACCGACTATCAGTTGCTGCTGGTGCCAGACGCCGACCTTACCCACACCGATTCAACTGACCGGCGCTATGGCTACACGAGCTACGATGCCTCAACCGATACTTATACCTGGGAGATAGAGACACGCCAAGGTCGCGAGTACACGGTGAAGGAAAATAACTATTACCTGGACACCAGCAATTGGAACAACCTTACCTGGTACGAGGTGCACAACTCGAATTCAACCTACAACACCGACGGCTGGACTGAATACGACGTGAACACCGGCGCCAGCGTGAAGGTGCTGGCTGCGGCATATCCGACCGACGTACCCTCGACGTCGTGGCAGACGGTAGGCTTCCGCAACGCCTACGTGCATAAGGGCACACTGGCCGTGTACAAGAACGATAAGACCACGGGTGCCGCCATGGGCAACGTGGCTTTCACAGTGGAGCAGCAGGGTTCGGACGGCGCCACGGCGCTTTACCGCAAGAAGGATGCCGAAACCGGCGAGCTCACCAACGAATACACCACCGACACCACGGTGCTCAGCCAGCACCCCGGCGATTACGAGGCCGTGGCCGACGGGCAGGCGCTCACCAACTCCAATGGCGTGTTCTACCTGGCCCTGGCCGCGCCCGACGAAACGTCCGACGTCACGGCAACCTACAAGCTTTCCGAGGTGAAAGATACGGTCGAGGGCTACGAGGGCCCCGATTCCATCACCTTCACCATGACGTATCAAAATGGTATCGCCGACGGCAACCTTTCGTGGGAAGGTGGCTCGTCTGATGTCACCTGGGCGAAAACCGGCGACAACCAGTTCATTTTGAACATCTACAACCGTTCAAGCGAATACACGTCCATCACGGCCTGTAAGGAATGGGCCACGGGCACCACGAACGCCAAACAGGTGACAGTGGAGCTGTGGCGTTCGTATGGCAACGTGAAGGAAAAGGTGCCCGATACCGGCGCCGGTGGCACGCAGATTCTGCAAGATGTGAACGGAAACCCCGTGAGCAACGAACAGGTGCTTTCGGCCGATAACAACTGGACGTTCAGCTGGGGAAACCTGCCGCTGTTTATCAACAATCAGCAAGTTACCTATTCGCTGCGCGAAACCTGGATCGGTAGCCCCACAGCAAGCGATTCGGTGGCCTACGACGCCTCGGCCGACCCCGAGGACGGCTACGCTGATTACGCTGTCACTACCGAAAATGCTATCTATGTGGATGGTGACGCTGTGCCTACTTGGACCGATGGCACCGACCCGCGCACGCTCTATCCGCATGAAGACCCCACGTGGCAGGCGGGCGATGGCGCCACAACCTACGCCAAGCACGCATTGTTGATGGTGGACAATGCCGAGGTCAAGGGCGTTATCTCGTTTACGAAAAAGGACCGCGCAGGCTTGGATGGTAAGCCGCTTGCGGGCGCCACCTTCACATTGTATTCCGATGCCGAATGCACGCAGGAAATCGAGAGCATCACCACCGGCGCGAACGGCGTGGTCGCTTTTGCCAAGCAACCGGCCGGCACCTACTACTTCAAGGAAACGAAGGCGCCTGCGGGCTACTCCTTCGACGCTTCGGGTATTTATCAGGCGGTTGTGTCCAATGGCACGCCTACCATTACCAAGCTCGGCGACGCGACGCAAACCGCTGTCACTTCTATTTACAACACCTTCGGCGCAGGCTTCAACGTGAAGAAGATCGGCGAAGGCGACCTAGCAACTGCCACGGGCGTTTCCGGTGCTACGTTTACGCTGACCAAGCAGGACGGCACGGGTACATGGGCCACGCCGCAAACGCGCACCACTGGCACCAATGGCTACTTAAGCTTCACGGGTGTTGACCAGGGCACCTACACACTAACCGAAATCACGAGCCCCGCAGGCTATGAGGATGCCGGCGCGGTGACACTTACCTTTACCGTGGAAACCGACGAAGAGGGCGCAACTACGTTCACCTACGCCGATGGCACGGTCATCGACGCGAACGGCACCCTTGCTGCTTGGGAGGATGTTTCCACCGATTCCAACATCGCCTACACCTTGACGGTGCGCAACACGCCGCTTGCCAGCCTGCCCACCACGGGCGGCGTTGGGACGTGGGGTTTCACTGCGGTGGGCGCTGCGCTTATAGGCGTTGCGTTTGCTGCCTATTACGTCCGCACCCGTAGACGTCGTGAATATGCAGGGTTGGCTACTTCGCATAGTTGCGCGCATGGTTGTTGCAAGGGTGGTGGTCGCCATGCCTAGATTCTGGGCTGCAGGTCGCCCGCACGGATGCCACGCGAAGACATGCGACTTGCATTCGCACCCGTCCGACGCTTCGGCTAGCGTGTATTCGCACCCGCCCGATGCTTTGGGCGAAACCAGTTCGTATCCAGCGCTTTACGCGCTGGTCCGATAGTAGGGAAACCTACAAGCAGTAATGTAAAAGGAAGGATGAAATATGAGTACAACAATGAAGCGGTTGGGGGTGTGGCTGGCACTGGCAATCGCCCTAATCATGGGCTTCGCCGCCATTTCCACCTCCGCCGTAAGCACGGCTTACGCAGCAGAGCCGACGGCTAACGTTACCTATAACGGTATCGAAGCTGGCGACACCATGAAGGCTTACCGCGTGGTGAGCTTTGATGCCGATAAGAACAACAACGTGTATAAGTACGACACCACGTTTACCTCTTACCTAGACACGAAGGGCGTAACTGTTGATAGCTTCGAGAATATGAGCTATGACGCCGAAAAGCTTAGGACCCTTATTAATGGTTTCCTTGACTATGACGGCATTGGTAGCGTGACTCCGGCATATACCGTCACGGCTGGCTCTGACAACACTGCAACTCAGGCCTTTACGCCGGGTTACTACGTTATTTCTGTAACTACGGCCGAGGGTCACACCACTGTCTACAGCGCCTCTTCGCTGTTCGTCCGCTACAACGGCAACGATGCCCTGCTTGTCTACAGTAACGGTAGCGTTGTGAATCCTACGAACAACACGTACGCGATCGACGTCAAGAGCGCAAAGGGCGCCACGCTTTCTAAGAGCATCGCACGTGCTGACGGCACCTGGGCCAAAACAAAGACCGTTGCTATGGGCGAGTATGTGCAGTATGGTCTGCAGATCACGTTGCCTGACTACGCTGGTATTGCCTTTAATCTTGACGTAACCGTGAACGATACGCTTACGAACCTGCAGTTCGTCGAAGGCGATACCGCTCATCCTGTGAAGGCTTTCGCTGGTACCAGCCAAGCAGCTGGCACGGCATTTGATGGTGTTACGGTGAAGGCCGACGCCTACGATGCCACCACCCATACCCAGAAGCTTACGTTCAGCATCGATTACACTAAGCTTACTGGCGGCGAGAAGACCCTCATGATTTCCTACTGGGCACTTCCCACTTCCGATATGGTTTCTACCGGTGCTATGAAGGGCACCAACTCCGCAACGCTTTCCTATAACACCAGCGCTGCAGGCACCAGCTACACCACTACTGCCTCTAACACCACCGTGTACACTTACGGCCTCAAGCTAACCAAGTTCGGGTCGCTTTCCGATGAAGCACTGGCAGGCGCTAAGTTCCAGGTCTTTGCCGATGCCACATCTACGGACGCGATGAGCTTTATCCCGGTGAAGGATATTGCTGGCGACATCATCTACTATCAGTACACCACCGACGCTAACGCTGCCGGTGCGGTAACCGAGATTGAGACCGGCGGTGACGGCACCTTCCAAATTCGAGGCATCGATGCTGCGAGCAACAAGCCGCTCTACATTCAGGAAACCGTAGCACCTGCGGGTTACAAGGTTCCTTCTGGCCGATTTGCAGCAACGCTTGTTTCCGATAAGAATGCTGTAGACGGCGAGCACAATGGCAAGCTGTCCAACACGTCTTCCTTTACTGCGCAGCAGGCCGCCGACACGCCGCTGGTAAAGAGCACTTCCGTTGATGCTGACAACCAGTGGCAGCTCGATGTTCAGCTGAACAACGCCAACACCCATGCGCTGCCCACCACGGGCGGTATGGGCACCGTCATCTTCACGGTTGCAGGTATCGCGTTGATGCTTGCTGCAGCTGGTGCCTTTGTGTTCATGCGTCGTCGTCAGCACTAAAGGCTTTTAAGCGTGTCGGACGCCGAGATGTCTAAGCAGGGTGCCAAGCCTAAGCGCAGCGTACTTCCCACCGTTGTTATTGCGCTGGTGTTTTTGCTTGGGCTAGGCATTCTGCTCTATCCGTCGGTGTCGAACTTGTACAACCAGTGGCGTCAAGACCAACTGGTGAGCGAGTACGACACTGCGGTGCAGCAAATGAGCACCGAGGACAACTCGGCTGCGAAAGAGGCTGCGCGTGCGTATAACGCCGCGTTAAGCCCAGCGTTTTCCGACGCGTTTTCGGGTGAGACGTTGCCTTCCACCGACGAATACTGGCAGCTGCTAAACGTTGCTGGTAACGGCGTGATGGGTTACATCGAGATTCCCAAAATTCAGGTTCGCCTGCCTATTTACCATGGCACGGGTGAAACTGAATTGGAGCACGGCATCGGGCATTTGTACGGAACGTCGCTACCGGTTGGTGGCGTTGGCACGCACTGTGTGCTTTCGGGGCATCGCGGGCTGCCGTCAGCTTTGCTGTTTACTGACTTGGATCAGTTGGTAGAAGGCGACCGCTTTGGCCTGCATGTGCTCGGAGATACGTTGGCTTACGAGGTTGACCAAATTCTGGTAGTTGACCCAACCGACGTGTCGAGCTTGGTTCCTCAGGTGAACGGCGACTATGTGACGCTGGTTACCTGTACGCCGTATGGCGTGAACACGCAGCGTTTGCTGGTGCGCGCGCATCGAGTTGATTCGATGGGTGACGCCGGCAGCGTTACAACGCTTGGCCAGGTCGAGCGTGCATTTGGCTGGTGGCGCGAGCTGGCGCTGGCGGCTATTGCCGTGGCGGCATTGATTGTCGCTGTGGTTGCAAGAAGAAGAAAACGAGCTTACGAAAGGAGGCGCGAAGATGAAGTTGAACGTATCGAGAGACGTGCGTGATGCCACCCAATCCTTCCTGGTGGTAATCTTCGCGCTTGCCCTTTCGTGCTTGCTTGTTATTGTGGCGGGTGCTGCTTCGCCTGCGCGTGCGTATGCCGAAAGCCCTGCTGAAGGGGTTGCTGGTGGCACTTCTGTTGGCGCGCCCGACCTGACGAAAACCTGCTCGCTTTCCGCCGAGTGTTTGGTTTCTGGTAAGTCGGTTAGCGGCTTGCAGCTTTCGCTGTATCGCGTTGCAACGTTTAACGATGACGCTAGCTTTACTTTGACCAGCGACTTCGCATCAAGTGGTGTGGAAGTGACCGGTATTACAAAGGCTAGCGAATGGGCCGATGTAGCCACTAAATTAGATTCATTTGCGCGTAAGGGTAATCTGGCGCCGCGCGCCCAGGCAACAACGTCGTCTGCTGGTGTGGCCTCGTTCTCGGGGCTCGAACCGGGGCTGTATTTGGCGACCCGTGCTGTGGGCTATGTTGGCGACGCACCCTACACTAACGCTGCATTTTTGGTTTCTCTACCTGGAGAAACGTCAACAAACGGAATGTGGAATTACCACGTGGCTGTCGAGCCGAAGTTCGAGCAAGGCGACCTTACCGGCGACGAGTCCGGCAATGGCAGCGGCTCTGGTAAGAGCGATGGTTCGGGTAATGGTGACGGATCTGGTAATGACTCTGGCAGTGGCGACGGTTCTGGCTCTGGCGACGGTTCGGGTAATAGCGACGAGTCAGGCAATGGTGGCGGCTATAGCAATGGCTCTGGCTCGAATTCTGCCTCCGGCTCCGCAAAGCTTGCCACCACGTCTGATTCGCTTTCTGCGGTAACAGTTACCGCAGCTACCCTTGCTTTGGTGGCCTTCGTAACTGCAGTATTTGCAGCCGCAGCCCTCACATCCCGCCGCCGCATCTAACAAGAGCTCCTTATATTTCCCTAAGCTTTTCCGGGTTGCCGGTTGCGGGGTCATCTTCCCCAAGGAGTTCGCGGTAATAGCGCAGGTCATCGTTGGTGAAGACGTCGAAAATTACATGCATGGGCTCGCCGGCCGTCGCCTCGTCTGCCGCTGTCGCGCCGTCAGCTGCAGCTGCGTCTGTTGCCGCTTCGTGGGCATCAAGCCATGCTTGCACGGCCTGCACGGCAATGCGCGCGCCTTCTGCCTGCGGGAACCCGAACACACCAGTTGAAATACAACAGAACGCAACCGACTTTGCGCCTGTAGCGGCCGCGGCGTCCAGGCAACTTACGTAGCATTCCGCCAACTGTTTGCGCTGCTCAACAGTAGGTGCTTCCTTACACATGGGGCCAACCGTGTGGATGACATGTTTCGCCGGCAGATTGTATGCAGCTGTCACCTTCGCCTTACCAACAGGTTCTTCGTAGCCTTGCTCCTGCATGATACGAGCGCATTCCAAACGAAGTTGTACGCCTGCGAATGTGTGAATGGCGTTGTCGATGCATTCGTGCCCGGGAATCCAGCAGCCTAAAAGCGCCGAGTTCGCAGCGTTCACGATGGCGTCGCAATCAAGCGCGCAAATGTCTCCCTGCCAAATACTTAAGCGGTTATCGCTTGCTAAGCGCGGTAGTTCATCAGCTGAAACAATGCCCTTTTCGGCAACCATCAATTTCAGCACTCGGTCTTGCGCAGCTAAAAACTCGGGCGAGGCAAGCATTGGCTCGCGCGTGTTTACCAACCCGCGGAACCGGTCCCACTGCTCCATGAACTCCTGCGGCGTGGCAGCTGGTTGCACGCGCCCGCCACTGATGCGACGTTCTTCGTTAAGCCAGTTGATAAGGTTCGCAAGATCTTTAAGTAGCTGGTCAAGTTGGCTCATGGTTCCTCAGTTTCTTCGATGTTGAAATACCTCGTGTGGTAATACTTGCACGTTCAATGTGACAGAATAGCGCATAGACGAACTGACTATATGGCATGCGTTCGGTGATGTGCATATATGGCATGCGTTCGGTGATGTACACCAAAAAGTGTAATTCCGTGACGCGCAGGTGACGAAGTTGTTTTGCGCAACTTTGCGCGCCGGACGCGTGGTACTGTCATTGTGGTCAAAGAATATAGCGAAGCCAACAGGGTGTTTCGCAAGAATCGTCGACAAGCTAAGGAGCATCGACATGACTGATCAGAACAACAATTTAGGTGATGCGGCAAACCAGCCGGCAGCTCCACAAGCACCGCAGGATGCGGCACCACAAACACCACAAGCGCCACAAACACCACAAACACCACAAGCGCCACAGGCTGCATCCACTCAGCCGATTCCTGCTCAGCAGGCTGAGGTGCAAGCAATGGCCGACATGCCGGCAACCGCGTATCAAGCAACGCAGCCACAGCCCGCTGTTCATGCGACGCATCAAGCGCACCAAGCACATCAGGGCGCGCAGTATCAGGCGCAACAGGCCACGCAGCAGCAAGCCTATCAGCAGGCAAACTTCCAAGCGCCGGTTAACCCTGTGCAAACTGCCAGCCAGGGGCAGAAGAAATCTGGCGGCGCGCTGAAAACCTTCGGCATCGCATTTGCTGGCGCTGCGGTTGCGTGCGTCTTGGCCCTCGGCGGCTTTTCGCTGATTAATAGCGGTTCAACTTCGAAATCAACCAGCAATGGCACAAACGTTACGCTTGGTGCATCAACCAATACGGAAATTACCACGCAAGATTCTGACGATAGTTTGGCCGAGGCAGTGGCAGCTAAGGCACTTCCTTCGGTTGCTGCCATTGACGTATATACGGCAAGTTCTTCTTCCAGCAGCATGTATGGCTACGGTTACGGCTATGGCTCTGGTTCTAGTTCCGACTCCAGCACCTTAAGCGAAAGTTCGCTTGGTAGCGGCGTTGTGCTTTCCGAAGATGGCTACGTCATTACGAATAACCACGTGGTCGAAGGCGCCGATGCGCTGAAGGTTACGGTAAATGGTGACGAATACGACGCCGATATTGTTGGCACCGATGCCAGTAGCGATATCGCAGTGGTGAAGCTGCGTAATGCAAGTGGCCTTACTCCTATCGAGCTTGCCGACTCTGACGACTTGACCATCGGCCAGTGGGTTATGTCTATTGGTAGTCCCTTTGGTCTTGAGCAGTCCGTTGCAACCGGCATTGTTTCTGCGACCAGCCGCTCTCAGATTGTGAGCAATTCCTCAAGCAGCGATAGCGGCAATGGCTACGGGTATGGCTATGGTTATGGTGACAACAGCTCAAGCTCCAGCTCTTCGTCGGGCTATTCCATCTACCCGAATCTTATTCAGACTGACGCAGCCATTAACCCGGGTAACTCTGGCGGTGCGCTTGTTGACAAAAACGGCAAGCTTATTGGCATCAACACGCTGATTGAGTCTTACTCTGGCAACTATTCTGGTGTTGGTTTTGCTATCCCGGTTAACTATGCTGTAAATATTGCTCAGCAGATTATCGAAGGCAAAACTCCAACACATGCTCAGCTTGGCGTGACGCTTTCTACCATTAATTCGCAGACGGCAAAGCGTTATGGCTTGTCTGTTGACTCTGGTGCATACGTAACAGGTGTGTATACCGGATCGGGCGCTGAGTCTGCAGGCTTCCAGGTTGGTGACATTGTGACGAAGTTCGAAGGTACTACCATCGAGTCGTCAAGTGATCTGATGCTGCAGGTTCGTTCTAAGAACCCAGGCGACAAGGTTTCTATTGAGATTAACCGCAATGGCGAAACTAAGACGCTTGAAGTAACGCTTGGCTCTGACGAAACTTCCACCTCGTCAACAACACAGCAGAATTCTTCAAGCTCGAATTCTGGGTCCAATTCAAGCTCGTCGAATGAATCGCTGCTGAACCGTTTGTTTAATAACAACAGGTCGTCAAATAGCGGCCAGTCGAGCTAAGGTGTAATTGCGGGATTTCCGCTTGTGGGGTGTGCGCGAGGTATTAGCACAAAGGTTAATACCTGCGCTCCTAACGAGCGGTTCCGCCGATGTTGCGTCGAGTGTGCTGATTAGGCGTAAGGCTGGCTACATTGCTAGCAAACACCAAGTCAAGCGCCTGTACTGGTCTGAGTGCCAACTAAGTACAGAACAAAAAGCAACGCAGTATCGGCGGGACACAAGTCCCGGTTCCTTTCTTTTCCCTTTTTTCCGCCGGAGGCGGCCCTATTCCTTTGGGTCGCCTCCACCCTTTTATGCCCGTGTCGTGCCTATCGGCTATTCTGAAACGGCTATTCTGAAATAAAAATACTCTTCGCCTATTGAACTACTAGGTTTAGAGGGTATAATTCCGTCTCGTACTAAATGGGTAAGGCTGTGCTTGCTCGATTTGCACCAAGCGCGGCCTCCAATACAAAAGACGAGAGGAACATAATGGCTATCGATGTATTGCTGCCGGTGCTTGCGGTGTTGGTTGTTTTCGCCGCGCTGCTCGGCTTCCTTCGCTTCTTGAAGGTGAAGGACAAAAGCTTTATGGTGCGCGTGTTTACCGCACTTGGTTTGGGCGTTGTACTTGGTGTGGGTATTCAACTTGCGCTCGGCCGTGGCTCTGATGCTGCCACCACCGCGCTCGACTGGATGAGCCTTGTCGGCACAGGTTATATCGACCTGTTGAAAATGCTTGTAATGCCGCTGGTGTTTGTGGCAATCGTTGGCGCTTTTACACGCACGAATGCAACGGAAAACCTCGGCAAGATTGGCGTAAGTGTGCTGGTGGTACTGCTGGGCACCGTGGCAATTGCTGCGCTGTTTGGCTGGGCAACCATCGCGCTTTCTGGTTTGGCGGGCGCCGACTTCACGCAAGGTACTGTTGATGCAACCAAGCTTGAAACACTGCAGACGCGCCAAGACAAGGTGGCAGACACCACCATCCCGCAGACTATTCTGTCGATGATTCCTACTAACGTGTTCTCAGACTTGGCTGGTACGCGTTCTACCTCAACCATTGCTGTTGTGGTGTTCTCGGCTATTGTGGGTTTGGCTTACCTGAAGCTGCGTAATCGCGATTCTGAACAGGCTGAATTCTTCCGCAAGCTTATCGACACGCTGTACGGCATTGTTATGTGTATCGTGAAGATGGTTGTAGGCCTGACTCCTTATGGTGTGCTCGCGCTTATTGCGAACGTTATGGCCACATCGGATTTCGCCTCTATTTTAGACTTAGGCAAGTTTATTATCTTCAGCTATGTGGCTATCATTGCTATGTTCTGCGTACATCTGCTGATTCTTGCGGCGAACCGTGTGAACCCGCTTATTTACCTGCGTAAAGCCTTCCCAGTATTGTCGTTTGCTTTTGTGTCGCGCACCTCTGCTGGCGCACTTCCTATGAATATTGAAACGCAGTCGAAGGCGCTTGGCGTTGACCCTGCGACGGCGAATTTTGCGGCAAGCTTCGGCATGTCCATCGGCCAGAATGGCTGCGCGGGCATTTATCCAGCCATGATGGCAACGCTTATCGCGCCGACCGTTGGCATTAATGTATTTGACCCGACGTGGGTTGTTGGCCTGATTGCTATCATCGTCATCAGTTCGTTTGGCGTGGCCGGTGTGGGCGGTGGCGCTACCTTCGCCAGCTTAATCGTGCTGGGCACCATGGGTCTTCCTATTGAAATTGTTGGTCTTATGGCTTCGGTTGAACCGCTGATTGATATGGGTCGTACCGCACTTAACGTGAGCGACTCTATGGTTGCGGGTGTGACGTCGTCGAACTTTACTGGCGGGTTAAATCGCGAGATACTCAACGACCCCGAGGCGCGCATCGCAGGGGATGCGGCCGAGAAAGCTGCGTAATGTCGCTTTTCGTAGAACGGGTGCTGCGGCTCAGTAGCGTCCCTTTGCTTACGAGCGCAAGCGCGCGTAACGTCGCCCTTCGCAGAATGGGCACCGCAACTGCGTAACGTCGCCCTCCGAAGAATGGGCGCTGCAACTGCGTAAACGTATGCAATAACCACGTAACGCCAATGTGGTTACGTGGAAATAGTAACGAACGGCCGCCAAATTGGGCGGCCGTTGCTATTTTCAGGTAGAATAAGACAGCTAATCAAAAACGACACGGGAGGTTGTCCAATGGCCGAAGAATACCGTTATAAGCGCGTGCTGCTGAAACTTTCGGGCGAGGCGCTCGCTGGAGATTTAGGTTATGGCATCGACCCGAAAGTCGTTGATGCGCTGGCCGACGAAATTGCCGAGGTTGTGCATGATGGTGTGCAGCTTGCCGTTGTTATCGGCGGCGGCAACATTTTCCGCGGCGTTTCGGGTGCTACCGAAGGCATGGATCGCGCACAGGCTGACTACATCGGCATGTTGGCAACGGTTATGAACGCGCTCGCACTGCAGGACGCTTTCGAGCGCCATGGTATTTTCAGCCGCGTGCAAAGCGCTATTAATATGCAGGAAGTTTCCGAGCCCTACATTCGCCGTCGTGCTCTTCGCCATATGGAAAAGGGTCGCGTGGTTATTTTGGCTGCTGGTACAGGCAATCCGTACTTCACTACCGACACCACCGCCGCGCTGCGCGCCTGCGAACTTGACGTTGACGTACTGATGAAGGCCACCAAGGTTGACGGCGTGTACGATTCTGACCCGAAGAAGAACCCTGACGCCAAGCGTTACGACCGCATCAGCTACATGGATGTGCTCTCGCAGGGCCTCAACGTTATGGACTCTACGGCTACCAGCCTTTGCATGGATAACAAGGTGCCCATGATTGTGTTTAACCTAACCGAGCAGGGCAACATTGCTCGTGCTTTGAAGGGTGAAAGCGTCGGCACTACCGTCGAATAGCGGTCGCTGAATAGCTCACTACCGTCGAATAGCGGTCGCTGAATAGCTCACTACCGTCGAATAGCGGGTTGTTGAATAACCCGGTGTTGTCGAATAGCGGGTCGTTAAATACCCGGTGTCGTTGAGCAGCCCAGTGTTTGTCGAATAACTCACTGTCGCTGAATAAGAATTTGTTGCGCGGGTGCACAAGCGCCACATGCGCAGATAGAAAGGAAACCAAATGATCGACGAGATCATGCTTGAAACCGAGGAGAAGATGCAGCGTTCGCTGGATAACCTGCACAACGCTTTCTCTACTGTGCGCACTGGCCGCGCAAACGCTATGGTGCTTGACCGCATCAAGGTCGACTACTACGGCGTGCCGACCCCCATCAATCAGATGGCCGGCATCAAAACCCCCGACGCTCACATGCTGGTTATCGAGCCGTGGGACAAGGGCGTGCTTTCGGCTATCGAACATGCCATTCTTGAAAGTGACCTAGGCGTCACCCCGAACAACGACGGCTCTATCATTCGCCTGCCGTTCCCGTCGCTGACTGAAGATCGTCGCCGTGAACTGGTGAAGCAGTGCAAGGAATACGCTGAGGAAGCTCGCGTGGCCGTGCGTAACGCTCGCCGCGATGGCAACACTCATGTGGCAAAGCTGGTGAAGGACGAAAGCCTGCCCGAAGACGACCAGCGTCGTGCCGAGGCCGATATTCAGAAGCTTACCGATAAGTACATTGCCGAAGTCGACGCTGCCTTCAAAAAGAAGGAAGCCGAGGTAATGGAAATTTAAGGTTCCATTTTAGGCTGACCTGCTAGGTTTTTAACTACTTCGCAGTGTTGTTTGAGGGGTTGGTTTCGACTTCTCGTAATTGACGGGGGATGTTGATGAATAGGACGCTTGACTACATATTCCCGAACCCGCCCGAGGGGCTTGATCCAACTACTTTGAATCAAGAGGGCATTCCGCAACATATTGCGGTCATTATGGACGGCAATGGTCGTTGGGCAAAGAAGCGCGCACTGAATCGCTTGAAGGGGCACCGCGCTGGTATTGAAGCGGTTCGTGAAACCATTCGCTGCGCATCTGACATGGGCGTGAAATACCTGACTATCTACTCTTTTTCGACGGAAAATTGGAAGCGCCCGCAAGATGAAGTTGTGGGGCTCATGGATCTGTTCGCTAAAACCATGCTGGCTGAGGTAGATGGCCTGCACGAGGAAAACGTGGTCGTGCGCACCATTGGCGATTTGTCTGCGCTGCCAGAAGAAACGCGTGCGGCCTTTGAAGAAGCGTGGAACAAGACGCGCAATAATACGGGCATGACCTTGGTGGTAGCGGTGAATTACGGCTCGCGCCAGGAAATCTTACATGCAGCTGAAGCGGCAGCTAATCGCGCGGTTGCACGTGCTGCTGCTGGCGAAAATCCAAGTGTCGAATTGACTGAAGAAGAGTTTGAACTAGGGTTATATACAGCCGATATTCCGGACCCTGAAATGGTTATTCGTACATCTGGTGAAATACGTCTCTCTAACTTCTTGTTGTGGCAAGTTGCTTATTCTGAGTTTGTGGTCACCGATGTTTTATGGCCCGATTTTGACCGTTATGAACTGTTGCGTTGTGTGCTGGAATTTCAGAAGCGCGACCGCAGGTTTGGGGCGGTGAAATAGGTTTTGTCGCAGGTGAAAGGCGAACAAGTTAAAGCTGAAGAGACTGTCGATAACGACCGCAGCCGCGGCGAGCGCATCAAAGACTTCGCTTACGCCAAAACGCCTCAGAAGTTCAAGAATGCTTCCGACCTGCAGATTCGCTTCCGCACAGGCTTCGTTTATGTTGCATTGTCGGTTGTGCTTATCCTTGCGAGCAAGTGGACCACGCTTGCACTTTTGTGCGCGACTGCCGGCATTTGCGCGGGCGAGTTTTACTACATGCTGCGCGCCGACGCAAAACTTCCCAATGAAATGCTGGGAATTATTGCTGCTGTTTTGTATCCGGCAAGCGCGTTTTTCTTTGGTCTATCAGGTGCTTTTGTTGTAAGTCTTGCACTTCTTTTAGCGCTTTTGGTCTGGTACGTGTTCTGGATGCGTTCTCGTGTGCCTGATGTTGGCGTCAGTTTCTTTGGCGCTGCATATTGCGGCATGCTGCTTTCGGGTTTAGTTGTTGTGCGCCAGGCGTTGCCCGATCCGTGGGGTGGGGTGCTGGTGCTTGGCATTTACTTGAGCGTATGGGCGAATGACTCTTTCGCTTACCTTGCTGGAAGTAAGTTCGGCAAACATAAGCTGGCGCCTCGTATTTCGCCAAAGAAAAGCTGGGAAGGGTTTTACGCCGGACTTGCCGGATCAGCCCTGTTCTGGTGCTTGTTTACGCTTATCCCAGGCGTTAATTTGCCGCTGCCGCTTGCTGCACTGTTCGGCGTGATTAGCGGTCTTGCTGGCGTGCTGGGCGACTTGGCCGAAAGCCGCATTAAGCGCAATGTTGGCTTTAAAGATTCGGGCACGTTGCTGCCTGGCCATGGTGGTCTGCTTGATCGCTGTGACAGCCTGTTTCTGGTTGCTGTCACTTCGGCAATTCTGCTGATTGTCAGTGGGGCTATTCCCTTTACGTGGGTGTAATTCGGAGGAAACTATGAAGCGCATCGTTATTTTGGGCTCTACAGGCTCTATTGGTACGCAAACGGTCGATGTTGTTCGCCAGCATTCTGACGAACTGGAAATTGTTGGCTTGGCGGTAAATTCGCGCGTGTCTGAAATGCTGCAACAGGCGCGTGCGCACGATGTGCGTCATTTGGCTGTCGGCGATGAGCGCCTGGTGAACGACCCAATCGCCGACGAAGCGCGTGCGCAAGCGGGTGCTGCGGGCAGTTGTGGCTTTGGCATGGATGCCGTGGTTGACCTGGTGCGTATGCCCGAGGTTGATGTGGTGGTGAACTCGCTTGTGGGTGCTGCTGGCTTGCGCGCAAGCTACGAAACACTGCGTGCTGGCAAGGTGCTTGCTCTGGCGAACAAGGAAAGCCTGGTGGTTGGCGGCGACCTTATTATGCCGTTGGCTGCTCAGGTTGACGAAGCGCGCCTGGCGGCTGGGGTTGCTCCTGCGACAGGCCCGGCTGGTGCGCTTATGCCTATCGATTCTGAACACGGCGCCATTTATCAGTGCTTGCTGGGTGAATCTGAGCGCGAGGTTTCGCGTTTATGGGTAACCGCTTCTGGTGGTCCTTTCCGCGGGCGTACACGTGACGATTTGGCGAACATTACTCCTGCTCAAGCGCTTGCGCACCCCACGTGGAATATGGGCGCAAAAATTTCGATTGACTCTTCCACGCTTATGAACAAAGGCCTTGAGGTTATCGAGGCGCACCATTTGTTCAATATGCCCTACGACAAAATTTCGGTGGTGGTGCAGCCGCAAAGTGCTATTCATTCCATGGTTGAGTTCACCGACGGCTCGGTAAAAGCGCACCTGGGTACCACTGACATGCGCATTCCCATTCAGTTCGCGCTGTCATATCCGAAGCGTTGGGAAGCCCCTGTTGAGCCGCTTGATTTCACTAAGCTTGGCTCGCTGGAATTCGCACCTGCCGATACCGACACCTTCCGCTGCTTAGCACTCGCGCGACATGCGGGAAGCATTGGCGGCACCTTGCCGTGCGTTATGAATGCAGCGAACGAAGTTGCCGTGGCGGCGTTTTTGGCTGAGCAGGGTAGCTACCTGGGCATCGCCGAATGTGTGGAAGCAGTTATGGAAGCCCACGAGGCAGCCGGCGTGCAGAAGGTTGAAAGCATCGAGCAGCTTCAGGAACTTGACGCTTGGGCCCGCGCTACAGCAAAAGAAAACATTCGTTAGAGAATTATTCGTGAGTTTAAGCGAAAGCTCGAACCTTATTAGATAGTGCGAAGTGCAACACATTCTTCCTTTGTTGCAATAGGTGGTAGCGCACTCGGTGGCGCGTTCAACGGGTGGTAGCGCACTCGGTGGCGCGTTCATTAAGCGTTAACCTACGAGCATTCGTATTCGACGTGTGTTTCGGGTTACGGGTCGGTAGCGAACGTGCCCCTCACTTTATAATGAGTCGAAATTAATGAGTCGAAATTAGTCGCACTTGGGCCGCAAGCTTGGTTGCAGTATTGCAAGTACGCTACACATCGCGCCATACCTTACCGAAAGAGAGTCACCTCCGTGGACGTCATTTTGATGATCTTGTATTGCACCATTGTGCTGGGCTTCCTTGTGGTTATCCACGAGGGCGGCCATTATTTGGCTTCGCGCGCGTTCGGCGTTCGCGTGACCGAATTCATGCTCGGTATGCCTGGTCCCAACATCGGTTTCAAGAAGTGGGGCACCAAATTCGGTATCACACCTATTTTGTTGGGCGGTTATGCGCGTGTGTGCGGCATGGAGCCGGGCGAGATGAGCCCGCACCTAGAACCGGTGCTGGCAGCGATCTGGCGTCGTGGCACGGCGAACATGGAAGACATCGCCGCCGATTGCGGCATCACTGACGATGAAGCTCTTGAAGCGCTCGATGAACTGGTCGAATGGGGAAGCATCACCGCTCCAAGAAAAACTGACCAGTACAACACCTACCGTGCGATGGAAGTCATCCCTTCCAAGCGTGAAATTCGCGAAGCAGAAGCGGCGGGTAAACCCGCACCTGTTCGCTACAACGAAGGCGACGCGCGCCCGGTTGAAGATGCGCATGCGCTTTTCGAAAGTGAGTACAAGCAGCAGTACCGCAGCCTGCCGTTTTGGAAGCGCAGCGTTATTTTGCTTGCTGGCATCGCGGTGAACCTGCTGTTCGCTATTTTGGCGTTCATCATCATTTTCAGCATCATCGGTTTTGATGTGCAGCTGCAGTCGGGCGAAATTCGCCACATGACCGTCGATGCGGGTCGCGCCATCATTGCAGGCTTTACCTACATCGGCATGGTGTTTCAGGCGGTGGCAAGCCTGTTCAACCCCGCAACCGCTGCGCAAACTGTTTCCGATTCGTCGTCGGTGGTGGGCATTGCGGTTATGTCGAAGCAGTACGCCGATGCGGGTCTGGTCGCATTCTTTGAGTTCACGGCTATGATTTCGGTGTCGCTCGGCGTCATGAACTTGCTGCCGATTCCGCCCCTTGACGGCGGCCGTTTCGTCATTGAAATCTTCCAGAAGCTGACGAAGAAGCTCGTGTCGCTTCGCGCTATGAACACGATGAGTATGGTTGGCATGGCACTGTTCTTGGTGTTCTTCCTGTTTATGGTTAACCAAGACGTTCAGCGGTTGATATCCGGCACCTTCTTTGGGCAATAGCGTTGCCTGGTGCTTGGTGCCGGGTGTCTGGTGTCTGGCGCCCGGTGCCTGATACCTAGTGTCTGGTGCTGGGTACCTAGTGCCAGGTGTCTGATGTCTGCTGCCCGGTGCCGGTGCCTTCTTGGTGTAAAACAGTACTGCCCGATACCGGGGCCTGCTTGGTGTCAAACAACTTTCTCCGTTTCTCCTGTTGCTTCTATACGTTTCGGCTACGCGGCGTGATGCGCTGGTAGAATGGTCGCTATGGATACGAACAAACTCACTCAAAACGCTTCAGAACAGGGCTTGGCGGCCGATCGCGCAGCTGGCGCACAGGCTGGCGCAACCGGCGCACAGGCTTCCACAGCCCCTGTATCTGAGCGTCCAAACACCAAAACGCACCAGGTCATGGTGGGTAACGTGCCGCTTGGCGGCGGGGCCCCTGTCGTGGTGCAATCAATGCTGAACGCTTCGGCGGAAAGCGTGGAGGAAAACCTCGCACAAATTAACGCGCTTGCTGAAGCGGGTTGCGAAGTGGTGCGCATGGCTATTCCGCGCAAGAGCTGCTTGGATACATTCCAAGCTGTATGTGAGGCGTCGCCCTTGCCGGTTGTCGCCGACGTGCACTTTGATGCGAATATCGCCATTGAGGCTGCTCGTCGCGGCGCGGCTAAGCTGCGCATCAACCCGGGTAACATTGGCGGCTTAGCGAAAACCGACGCCGTGCTTGATGCTGCAGGTGAAGCGGGCATTCCTATTCGCATTGGTGTCAATGCCGGCTCGCTTGACCAGGCGCTTGCTGAACGCACCGACCTCACACTTCCGCAAAAGCTTGCTACGTCCGCGCGCGAGTACGTTGAATATTGCGAGGGCCGCGGCTTCCACGACTTGGTGGTAAGCGCGAAGGCGCACGACGTCATGACCACCGTGCGTACCTATCGCCAGCTTTCGCAGGACATTCCGCATATTCCGCTGCATATTGGCATCACCGAGGCGGGCACCACGTTTCAAGGCGTCATTAAAAGCGCTTCTGGTCTGGGTATTCTGCTTGAACAGGGCATTGGCGACACGCTGCGCATCTCGCTTACTGACGACCCGGTCGTGGAAATGCGTGCCTGTTGGACACTACTTGGCGCGCTCGATTTGCGCCGTCGCAACCCCGAGCTTATCAGCTGCCCCACTTGTGGCCGCTGTCAGGTTAATCTGATTGACTTGGCCACTCAGGTGGAAGACAAAATTGCCAAGCTAGATAAACCACTCAAGGTCGCCGTTATGGGCTGTGTTGTTAATGGCCCAGGCGAGGCGGCTGATGCCGACATTGGTGTGGCCTGCGGAAAAGGCGTGGGCATTGTATTCCGCCACGGCGAGACCGTTCGTAAAGTAGAAGAAGGCGCCATCGTTGACGCTTTGATGGAAGAGATAAAGGAAAGCTAAATGACCAACAACATCATGCGTATGACCCAGCTGTATGCTCCGACGCTCAAAGAAGACCCAGCTGATGCGGAAATCGCAAGCCATCGCCTGCTTCTGCGCGCGGGTTTTATTCGCAAGACTGCCTCGGGTATTTACACGTTCTTGCCGCTGGGCAAGCGCGTTTTGGCCAAGGTGGAAAACATTGTGCGTGAGGAAATGGACGGCATTGGCGCCCAAGAAGTGCTCATGCCCGTGTTGCAGCCTGAAGAGTTGTGGGAGGAATCAGGCCGCTCGGACGCGTACGGCCCCGAGCGCATCCGCTTCAACGACCGTCACGATCATGGCCTGTGCTTAGGCCCCACGCATGAGGAGCTTATCACGGCGCTCGTTCGCAACGAACTGCGCTCCTATAAGGATTTGCCCTGCTCGCTGTATCAAATGCAGGTGAAGTTCCGCGATGAAATTCGCCCGCGCTTTGGTCTTTTGCGTAGCCGCGAGTTCATCATGAAGGACGCGTATTCCTTCAACGCCGACGAGGCTTCGCTTGATGAAACTTACCAGCAGATGTATGACGCGTATGGCCGCATTTGCACGCGCGTTGGTTTGGAATGGCGCCCTGTGCAGGCCGATGCGGGCCAGATCGGCGGCGCGGAAACCTGCGAGTTCCATGCGTTGGCTGAGGCTGGCGAATCGGCGCTCGTGTACTGCGATTGCGGCTATTCCGCATCCGACGAGGTAGGCTGCGGCAAGGCTGCGCCTACTGTGTATGACGTGCCCGAAATGAAGAAGATTGAGACGCCCGGCGTGCACACCATCGGCGAACTGGCCGAGTTCCTTGATATTCCGGAAACTTCCACGGTGAAGGCGCTTTCGGGCAAAAATGACGAAGGCAAGCTTATCGTGCTGTTTGTGCCAGGCGACCACGAGGTTAACGAGGGCAAGGCTGCGCTTGCTGCTGGCGGTTTCACGCTTCTGACCGACGATGAAATGGTTGCGTTTGATCTGCATAAGGGTTCGATGGGCCCGGTTGGTCTTCCTGAAGCCGCGTATGTTATTGCTGATGCTAGCTTGCAGAACACACCGAAGTGGGTTGTCGGCGCGAATGAAGATGGCTATCACTATATTGGTGCTGAACTGGGCAAAGACTTCAAGGTTGACCAGTGGGCTGACTTGATTACTGTCAAGCCGGGCGACGCCTGCCCGAAGTGCGGGCAGGCGCTGCTTGGTGCTCGTGGCATCGAGGTGTCGCAGGTGTTCAAGCTTGGCGACAAGTATTCGAAGGCTATGGGCGCCACGTTCATGGACGAAAATGGTAAGGAAAAGCCGTTCCTCATGGGTTGCTATGGCGTGGGTGTTTCGCGCACGCTGGCTGCTGTGGTCGAACAGCACAACGACGAAAACGGCATCAGCTGGCCGATGTCTATCGCGCCGGCGCATGTGTGCATTGTGCCGCTCACCATCAAGGACGACCTGGTGCAGCCTGCTGCGGAAAAACTTGCCGCTGATCTGGCTGAACTCGGTCTTGAGGTCGTTATTGACGACCGCAAGGAACGTGCTGGCGTGAA
Source organism: Senegalimassilia sp. (assembly GCA_963619015.1). Taxonomy (GTDB): domain Bacteria; phylum Actinomycetota; class Coriobacteriia; order Coriobacteriales; family Eggerthellaceae; genus Senegalimassilia. The sequence continues at coordinate 71,065 of CAVEUW010000002.1, forward strand.
ATTCGCCGAGGCAGATCTGATGGGTTGGCCGCTGCAGGTTATCGTCGGCAAGCGCGGGCTTGCTGAGGGCAAGGTTGAAATCAAGCGCCGCTCGACCGGTGAGCGCCGCGATATTTCGCTTGAGACGCTTACCGAAGTGCTTAGCTTCGCGCGTCGCAATCAGTACCGTTGGGGCAACGACTTAAACGCTTTCGCCACGCTTTTCCAGCCTGCTGCTGAATAGGCGCCTTCGCCACGGCCACGCTTTTCCAGCCTGCTGCTGAATAGGCGCCGGCATCTGGTTGAGCCAGTGCCGTCCTTGGAGTTTTCTGTAAAAGTGCGCGACATCAATCGCGCACTAAAGTATCAGTTCTCTTTCAGGTTAAATTTGACCGTTGCCCTCCGAGCAATTTTGTCGCATAGTAGTAGAAAAGGCGGTCGTAGGTATGGCCGTGTGTTTTATTACGAAAGGGAGGGCAATCATGGCAAACATTTCCGACGGACTTAAGGATGTATTCCTAGCTGGCGTTGGCGCCATGGCCATTACTGGGGAAAAGGCTAAGGAACTGGCTGACGTTCTTATTTCAAAGGGTGCCGTAACGGTTGAACAGGGCAAAGAAATCAATACTGAGCTAAAGCGTAAGGCTGGCGAAAAGGTTGAGGAAGCTCGCTACGATGCCCTTGAGGCTCGTATGGCGGCTATGTCACCCGAAGAGCGCGAAGCTTTTGCAGCGCGTGCAGCTGAGATTGCTGCTCGTCCGGCTGACGAAAAAACCCCTGGTCAAGTGGTTGTAGAAAAGGTTAGCGAAGCCGCAAACGCTGCAGCTGACATGGCTCGTGGCGCTGTTGACGACGCAACTGCCGCCGTGAAAGACATCGTTGATACCGCAAAGGCAGAGGTTGAGGGCAAGCAAACTGACGCTACAGAAGCCGATGACGTTGCTGCAGAAGTCATTGATGTAACCGAAGCTGCTGTTGCTGATGCTCAGGCAGCTGCCGCAGACGCTGCAGACGCTGTTGCCGATGCCGCAGGCGCCGCTGATAAGGCCTAGTGTCTGCAGGGTTTCTTATGCCACAAAACTCACTTCTAGAGCATTTTTTCTCTTCAGGCCAATCGCTTAATTCTGAAGAGGAATTTAACCTGACGCGCAAAAACCGTGCGCGCAGGCTTAAAGAAATTTATGCCATCATGAGCAAGCATCATTTCCTGAAGGGCTTTACGCCCGAATCGTTTAGGGAAATGCTTGAAGACCTAGGCCCAAGCTTCGTCAAAATTGGCCAGACGCTTTCTACACGTTCGGAAATTTTGCCGAAGGCCTACTGTGATGAGCTGCGCAAACTGCAGGCTGATTGTCAGCCGCTGCCCTTCGATGCCATTCTTTCTGTGCTCGATGATATTTACGGCGAGCGTCAGGGCGACATTTTTGATGCAATAGACCCAAAGCCGCTTGGTAGTGCCAGTTTGGCGCAGGTGCATAAAGCACGTCTGGCCAACGGCGAGGTTGTGGCTCTGAAAATTCAGCGCCCGGGCGTGCGTGCAATCATGGCGCAGGATATTGACATCATGCGCACGGTGGCACGTCAAGCTTCAAAGGTTATTTCCGAAAACCAAATGCTTGACCTGCGTGATGTTGTCGAGGAGCTGTGGGCTACGTTCCTAGAGGAAACCGACTTCTTGCGCGAAGCAAGCAATTTGCAAGAATTCGCCCAGTACAACAGCGAAGTTCAGTTCATCAGTTGCCCCAAGGTTTATCCAGAGTTGTGTCGCGAAAACATCCTTGTCATGGAATACGTTGAAGGTATTCCTATTAACGACTTTGATACTTTGCGCGCTGAAGGCTACGACCTAGAAGAAATTGGCCGTAAGATTCTGGATAATTTTGCAACACAGGTTCTTGACGACGGATTTTTCCATGCCGACCCGCATCCGGGCAATGTTTTGGTTCGCGACGGTAAGGTTGTCTACATTGACTTAGGTATGATGGGGCGTCTTTCGCCGCGCGATCGCGCAGGCTTTGGTGCCATCATTGAAGCGGTGGGCCTGCAGAGCGCGTCGAAGCTAAAAGATGCGCTGATGGCGTTTGCGATTCAGCGCGATAATGCGGCTATCGATCATACGCGTTTTCTTGCTGACCTTGACTTACTGTTGAAAGATTACGGTTCGTGCGACGTTGCTGATATTGATGTTGGCAACTTGCTTACCGACATTTTGAACTTGACACGTCAGTGTAAGGTGACGCTGCCGCCTTCTATTACCAGTGTGTCGCGTGGGTTGGTTACCCTTGAGGGTACCGTGATGCCGCTTATTCCTAACGACAGTATGGTTAGTATCATTAACGACCACATCATGCGAACAAAAGACGTGCAGACAGAGCTAAAAAATGCTTTGCAAGACTTGGCTCTTTCTACGCGTGCGGCAGGGCAAGGTGCGCTCGATTCGGCAAAGTACTGTGGCGAAGTGCTGAAAATGCTGACGCGTGGTCAGGTGAAGCTGAACATGGAAATGCTTGGCTCCGAAGCCCCCATGAAAAGTCTTTCGGCAATTGTGAACCGCTTGACCTTGGGAATCATTATTGCTGGCCTGTTTATTGGCTCGTCGATGGTGGCGCTTTCTACCATGGAGCCGCGCGTTTTAGGTGTGCCGGTGCTTTCATTCTTGGGCTATGTTGGAGCCTTTGTTTTGTCGGTCTGGGTGGTAACCGATATCTTCAAAAAGCGCCGTTGATCTAGGCCGCTGATTTAGGTCGCTGATTCGGGTCGCTGATCTAGGCCGCTGATTTAGTTAGTTTTTGCTTTTACGAGCGAATTTCCTTGTGTAAGAATTTCGGCGACGGTTTCGGGGCTTTCGGCACAAAATACGGGGAACAGCGTCGGGTCTGCCGGGTTTTCCTCGTAGGTGGGGTCTAAAAACTTCACGTACCAGGTAATATTGCGCCACTCACCGCAGGTATAACCTGCATTATGCCAGGTCATCATAGCTTCGAACCCAAGCGATACGTGCAAATGACGGCTGGCTTTGTTTGGGCTGACCGTAATGCCATAGACGGCTTTATACCCGCATGCGCGGCATAGCTCGATAAGCGTTGCGTAGAGCGCGCTTCCAAGCCCGTGACCTCGCACGTCGGGGGAAAGATACACACTTAGTTCCGCATTCCAGCGATACCCCTCACGCTCACGCAACTTGTGAGCGTAGGCAAAACCAACAACTTTGCCGTCAAGTTCCGCAACCAAATATGGGTAGGTTGCAAGTACGTCGTCTACGCGTGCCTGAAATGCCTCGGGTGTGGGAATGGTTTCCTCAAGTGTGACAAAGGTGGGCACATATGGTGCGTAAATATCAAGAATAGCCTGAGCGTCTGCGCTGGTGGCAATGCGAATCGTAGGCTTGCTCATGGGGTTGCTTGCTCCTTTTTACTTCATGTTGAAGCCTTATGGTACTACTTGGAGTGAACTTTAGCCTGCTCTGTTGTGTCGTTCGCTCTTTATTTCGACAAAATCGGCGGTTTTTGCCTGCAAGGTGCCGGCCCTGTGGAAATTGTCACACTCTGGCGCTGTATGCGTTATACTCCATTGTCACATGCGATGACGAAGACACAGCACGCACCCATTGCGGAAATCAGAGACGGGGTTCGTTGGCTGAAAGGCCCCGAGAAGCAAGCGTGTTATTCCCTTCCGAGCAGCGCGGTTGAAAGCGGGGCGCCACTTGGCGCGGACGTTTACTAGGCCGCGACGCACCCGACGTCACCGGGAAACGAAGTGGGCAGCCAAGCCGCAGCGCAACATGTTCGCGCGAGCGTGCAAGGCAGCCAACCAAGGTGGTACCGCGAGAGTCTTCTCGTCCTTGGGCTGGGAATTCCCAGGCCATAGGCGGGAAGGCTCTTTTTTATTGGCCGCGGCAAAGCGGACGGACGAATTGAAAGGGATCGGACACATGGCAATCGTGGACGAACTTGCGGCATTGCGCGAAAAGACGCTTGCTGCAATCGAGCAGGCGGCGGATACGTCGGCGCTCGACGAAGTGCGCGTGGCGGTGCTGGGCAAAGCCGGCACGCTGACGGGTTACCTGCGCAGTATGGGGCAGGTAGCCAAGGAAGAGCGCGCTGCTGTTGGTAAAACGGTAAATGAAGTGCGCGGCGTGGTTGAAGCCGCCCTTGAGCAGCGCAAAGCAGCACTTTCGGCGGCAGAACTTGAGGCTGCTATTGACGCCGCAGCTGTTGACGTGACGCTGCCAGGGCGCAGCCAACAGGTTGGCACGCGCCATCTGATTAACGCTATCACCGACGAGATTTCCGAGATCTTCCTGGGGCTTGGTTACTCAGTCGCACAAGGCCCCGAGGTTGAAACCGACTGGTACAACTTCGAAGCCTTGAACGCCCCGAAGGACCACCCGTCCCGTTCCATGCAGGACACCTTCTACGTGTACGACCTTTCCGGCGAAGCGTCGGCAGTGCGCGGCGAATCTGACGTACTTCTACGCACGCAAACGTCCGGCGTGCAGGTGCACGTCATGGAACAGCAGAATCCGCCCATCTACGTAATCGCACCTGGCAAGGTATATCGCCGCGACGTGGCTGACCCTTCGCATTTGCCGCAGTTTACGCAGATTGAAGGCTTGGTTGTTGATGAAGGCATCACCTTCGGCGACCTGAAGGGTACGCTCGATTACTTCTGCAAGCAGATGTTTGGGCCAGACCGCAAGACGCGTTTCCGCGCGCATTACTTCCCGTTCACCGAGCCCTCCGCCGAGGCTGATGTTAGCTGCGGCGTGTGCGGCGGCACGGGCCATTTGCATGACGGCGAACGTTGCCGCATGTGCAAGGGTACCGGTTGGCTTGAGATTTTGGGCTGCGGCATGGTTGACCCGAATGTGCTGCGCATGTCTGGGGTTGATCCGGAGAAATACTCCGGTTTCGCATTCGGCGTGGGCGTTGAGCGCGTCGCGTGCTTGAAGTACAACGTCCCTGACCTGCGTATGCTGCTTGAGGGCGACATGCGTTTCCTGAGGCAGTTCTAAATTAAGAAAGAGAACGTAATGAAAGCATCTTTGAAATGGCTGAACGAATATGTGGAAGTTCCCACAGACATTAAAGCGTTCTGCGACAAATTAGACTTAACGGGTACTGGTGTCGAGGGCGTCGAAACCCTTGGTGCTTCGCTTGATGGCGTGGTTGTTGGCCACGTACTTACCTGCGAGCCGCATCCTGATAGCGACCATATGCATGTGACCACGGTGAACGTTGGTGCCGATGAACCGGTACAAATCGTATGCGGTGCGCCGAATATTGCTGAGGGTATTAAGGTGCCGGTGGCAACCATCGGAGCCGTTTTGCCTGGCGACTTCAAAATCAAGAAGTCGAAGCTGCGCGGCGTTACAAGCTGCGGCATGTGCTGCTCGCAGCGTGAACTCGGTTTCGGCAACGACCACGATGGCATTTGGGTGCTTCCCGAAGATGCCCAGGTGGGCCAGCCGATTGCCGACTATTTGAAGCTAACCGATACCGTGCTTGATCTTGAGATTACACCGAACCGCCCTGATAGTCTTTCTATTGCTGGTTTGGCGCGCGAGGTGGGCGCGATGTATGGCCGCGACTGGACTGACCCGCTGCCGGAAATGGCTGCCAAGCTGGAACTTTCTGCCGACGGCCAAGACGACGCAACGGTTGAAATTGCCGACGCTTCCCGTTGCCCGCGCTATTCTGCGCGCGTTATTCGAGGTGTGAAGGTAGGCCCGAGCCCCGACTGGATGGTTGAGCGCCTTGCTGCTATTGGTCAGCGCTCCATCAACAATGTTGTTGACGTGACGAACTACATTCTGTTCCTGTTTGGTCAGCCGCTGCATGCGTTTGACCTGAATAAACTCAAGGGTGCCGATGGTGTGGCCCATGTGGTTGTGCGCGCTGCCGAAGATGGCGAAAAGCTGACAACGCTTGATGGCGAAGATCGTACACTCACTTCCGACATGACTGTCATTTCCACACCTGAAGCAGGTGCTGTGGCGCTCGCTGGTGTTATGGGCGGCCTTGACACCGAGGTGACAGAAGAAACCACCGACATTCTGCTTGAAACGGCAACCTTCGAGGCTGGTCGTACTTCGCGTACCTCGCGCAATTTAGGCCTCATCTCCGAAAGCTCAATGCGCTACGAGCGCGGCGTAGACGACCACAACATTGATGTTCGCTCTGCTGCTGCAGCGGCACTTATTGTGGAAGTTGCTGGTGGTACGGTTTCTGGTGGTATTGGTGCAGGTACCGGCATTGTTGACGTTTGGCCTGCTCCAACGCCCGAATCCCAACTGAAATTCCGCATTAAGCGTTTCCAGGGCATGATGGGCGAGGAAATTCCGCGCGACTTCATTGTTGACACGCTTACGCGCTTGGGTTGCATGGTGGCCGACTCCGATGAAGCCGACGTGCTTGATGTGACGGCGCCGACGTATCGCCCCGACCTCCCGCGCGAGATCGACTTGTACGAGGAAGTGTTGCGCCTGTACGGCATGGACCGAATCACTCCGACGCTGCCCGGCGGCCGCGGTCGTTTTGGCACGCGTTCTACGACTGAGCATATTATCGATACCATCAACCGCACCATGACGGCAAGCGGCATGAACGAAACCATGACGTATTCGCTGGTCGAGCCCACGGATTTGGAACGCCTGCGTATGAACACCGATGGGCTAGGTGAGGCGGTTAGCCTGATTAACCCCATGAATGCCGATCAATCCGTGATGCGTCAAAGCATTATTCCGGGGCTTTTGCGTTCGGTGGCTCGCAATCAGGCGCGCGGTGTGAAGAATATCCAGCTGTACGAACATGGCATGGTGTTCTTTGCTCATGAAGGCAAGAAGCAGCCGAAGGAACGCCGCCGTCTAGCTGGTGTTTTGGCTGGCAATATGACTGATGCTGGCTGGAACAATAAGCCTGCGGCATTCGATTTCTTCGATGGCAAGGGCGTGGTTGAAAATCTGCTGCGCGAACTTGCCTGCGCAAAGGTGCGCTTTAAGGCGCTTTCTGCTGAAGAAGCTCCGCATTTGCAGCCTGGCCGCGGCGCCGAGGTGCTTTGCGGCGGTACAACCCTTGGTTGGGTTGGCGAACTGCACCCGTTGGCAGTTGCCGCATACGAGGCCGAAGCTCCGGTTGTTGCTTTCGAACTTGACGTTGAAGCGCTTGAGAAAGCAACGCGTCCTGCGCGTGATTACGTTGACGTACCGCAGTTCCCGGCGGTTTCTATTGACCAGGCATTTGTGGTTGACGAGGGTGTGACACACGAGCGCTTGGAGCAGTGCATGAACTCGGCTGGCGGCAAGCTGCTTGAAAGTGTTCGCCTGTTCGACGTGTATCGCGACGAGAAGCGCATTGGCGCTGGTAAGAAGTCTATGGCTTACGCGCTCACATATCGTGCTGCTGATCGCACGCTGACCAGTGAAGAGGTTGATAAGGCTCACGCCAAGCTGGTGAAGAAAGTTTCCGGCGCAACAGGAGCTGAAGTTCGCGGGTAACGTTTGCTGGTGGCTTTCGCGAGTGGCGTTCACAGGTGTTGTTTGCAAGCGATGTTTGCGGGTGGCGCTCGCGGGTAACGTTTGTGGGTGAGATTCGCGGTTAGTAACCCTAAAGGGTCGGGCGATTGCTCGGCCCTTTTTTGTTTCGATCTTAAAGTAGTTGGCTGTTTTTCGGTCTTTAAAAATAGTCGTCTGACAAGCTTGAAAATGCGATTTACAGCATGTTGTGTTGTCTTTGAGTTCTGCAGTTTTTTTACAAAGTGCTAACAGCTGTTGGCGAAACGCCGCTATGTGGTACGCTAAATAGGCTAAAACGCGAAATCGCATAGCGATTACAACAAAACGAAGATTAAATAAACCACTCAATCTTGTACGTTTTGGCGCTGCAGATGAACTATGCAAATGGAGGGACAAATGCAAAAAGCTCTGCATGCTAATATTGCAAATCATATTTTTGCCGTAGCTTCTACGGTTGCTGTAACTGCTGCTGTGTCCTGTGGTTTTGTTGCTGCAGATACTGCTTATGCAGACACCGCTGCTGAAATTCAAGCTCAGGCTGACGCAGCGCAGCAGGAGCTTGTTGCCATGGAGGAAATGGCAAACGGTTATTACAGCGACTATATTCAGTCACTGGCCGATTATGAGACGGCTTCAAGCAGTCGTGATGCAGCTAAGGCTGAAGTTGATTCCATCAATGGCGAAATTTCCAACATTCAAGACCGCCTTGGCGACCGCGCTCGTTCCATGTATCGCTCTGGCGTGTCGTCGTTTATCGACTTGCTGTTTGGCTCTACGTCATTTTCTGAGTTTGCTACCAACTGGGATTTGCTGACGCGCATTAATGACAGCGATGCCGACCTCGTTCAGCAGTCGAAGGATTTGCGTGACAAGGCAGCAGCTAAGCAAAAGGAATATGACGAGCAAGCCGCCGCGGCTCAAGCCAAAGCAAATGAGGCTTCTCAGCAGTATGAGCAGGCACAGGCAACAATTGCAGATATGCAGGCTGTATACAATAGCCTGTCTGCAGAGGCTCAGGCTGCCTATGTTGCAACTCAGGCGGCTACCCAAGCTGCCGCTACAGCATCTTACGACGAGGCTTACGCTCAGGCCGCAGCCGAGTATGGTGTTACGTACAATTCCGACGGCTCCATTACCGATTCAAGCGGTCAGACGTACTCTTCTGTTTCGGCCTATTCGTCTGCTACGGGTAACGATATCGTGAGCCGTGCTCGTGCCATGATTGGTTCCAACTATGTTTGGGGTGGCACCGGTGGGTCTTGGGGCGGCTTTGACTGCTCTGGCTTGGTCAGCTATGCAATCACTGGCCAAGAAGGTAACCGCCTTGGTACTACGAATACCTTTATGGGTTACGAGCAATCTACCAACCCTTCTGTTGGTGATTTGGTTGTAAACGAAGGCCATGTTGCTATTGTTTCTGGCGTTGATTCAAGTGGCAATATTACCAGCATTATCCATGCTATTAATGAAAGCCAAGGTGTTCAGGAAACTGGCATGACTGGCTATTTCTCTGCCGGCGATTATTCGGTAGTAAAGGCTGGCTAAAGGGATAAAACGCATTAAAATGCATCCGGCGAAAGCTTGAATTAAGAAACGCGCCATCGGCATGATCGCCGGTGGCGCGTTATTTTTGCGTTTGCAGATTGTTTGCTTTGGTTGCCTTTATATGTGAGCCATAGTAAACTAATGCCACTTTTCTAAAGCGAACAGGTGAATTGTGACAATCGTAGATACAAAAATAGGTGCAAATGCTGAGAGCAAGGACTCTCGTCTGGTTTGCAAGGTGGCAGGGGACACACCTGTCGATACGCAAGCGGCTGCGCCTGCCGCTTCGCCTTCTGATGCGCTTGCTTCTCCGTCTGTTTCGTCTGTGCCTGCAAGTGGCTTTGCCGGTACGCAAGCGGCTGCCAAGCGCTCGAAATCTGCTGTTATTCGAGGTGTGTGGGCTGCTTTTGGCTTGCTGTTTTTTGCGCTTGGTATGGTTGGTGTTGTGCTGCCTGTTTTACCGACGACACCGTTTATCTTGCTTGCTGCAATTTGTTTTGCGCGCAGCTCAGAGAAACTTGACAATTGGTTCAAGGGCACAAAGGTTTACAAGATGGTATTCGAAAGCTATGTAGAAAAGCGTTCGATGACGGTAAAGGCCAAGCTAACTATTCTTGTTCCGGTAACTATTTTGCTGGCAATCGCCTTCGCTATGATGGGGCGCGTGCCAATAGGGCGAATTGTGCTGGCTGTCGTTTGGGTCGGCCATATCGTCTATTTTGGTTTCATTGTAAAAACCGATCCGGCTGAAAACTAAGGTACCGGTTAATTTAGAGTTCCTAACAACTTATTTAAGCAAAAAGCCCAACCTTTACAGGCTGGGCTTTTGCGTTTGATTGTGGAAGCCGTACTCTTATGCGCGTAGGAACGCCTCGTAGCCGCGCTCTGCCTCATAGATGTCGGCCTTGCTGGTAACCTCCCAGGGGCTATGCATTGAAAGCACGGCCACGCCGGAATCGATGACATCCATGCCATACTTCGCGGGGATGTAAGCGATGGTTCCGCCGCCGCCTGCATCAACTTTGCCCAACTCACAGGTTTGGAACTGTACGCCCGCATCATCCATGATTTTGCGGATGCGTGCCATGTATTCAGCGCGAGCATCGTTGCTGCCCGACTTGCCGCGGGCTCCCGTGTACTTGTTGAACACTAGGCCACGGCCAAGAAACGCGCTGTTTTTCGGCTCGAATACGCTTGCGTAAGCAGGATCGAGGCCGGCCGATACGTCGGAGGAAAGCATGGCAGATGCAGCCAGCGCACGACGTAGTGGCAGCATGCCGCCTTCGCCTGCAAGTTCCATAACTTCAGCGACAGTGTTTTCGAAGAATTGCGAAGCCATGCCGGTTGCGCCAACACTACCAATTTCTTCCTTGTCGACCAGTACGCAGACACCTGCACGGTCAAGTTCTTCACCAGCTACAGCCAGTTGAGCAAGCAGGGAAGTGTAGGCGCACACGCTATCGTCTTGTCCGTAACCAATTACCATTGATCGGTCGAAGCCCATATCGCGTGCACGGCCTGCGGGAACAACCTCAAGTTCGGCTGACAGGAAATCTTCTTCCTCAATGCCGTATTTTTCGTTGAGAAGTTTGAGCGCAAAAGCCTTGACCGGGTCTTTTTCGGCGGTTTTGGCGTCGGTGGCGTTTGTGGCGTCGGCGGCCTCTGCGGCGTCGGTGGTCTTTGCGGTGCTGTCTGCGGCGTCATTAGCGGTATCGCTTGAAGAGTCGCTGTCTGCTTCGCCTTCGCCATCTTTTACAACAAGCGGGCGATTGCCAACTAGAATATCAAGCGCTTCGCCTTCGACAACCTCTTTGCCGGCTTTGCCCATCTGGGCGCTGGCTAAGTGAATAAGCAGGTCAGATACACAAAATACCGGGTCATCGGCATCTTCGCCAATCACGACATCAACAACGCTGCCGTCCTTTTTCGCTACCACGCCATGCAGCGCCAGCGGAATGGTAACCCACTGGTAATGCTTGATGCCGCCGTAATAATGCGTGTCAAGGAAGGCGAAATCGTTGGATTCGTACAGCGGATTCTGCTTGACATCCAAACGAGGGCTGTCGATGTGCGCGCCTAAGATGTTCATGCCATCAGTAAGCGGGCGGCGCCCAAGCTGCATCAAAATGACAGCCTTGCCGCGCATGCTTGCCCAGACTTTATCGCCGCACGTAAGCTTGCGACCTGCAGAAATAGCGTCTTCAAGGCTTTCGTAGCCAGCAGCTTCGGCGCTGCGGATGGTTGCTGCAGCAAACTCGCGCTCGGTTTTGTTTTCCGAAATAAAGTCAATGTAGCCGGCCGCAAGTTGCTCGAGCTCAGCGAGCTGATCTTCGTCGTAGTGCTTCCACGCTGATTCGCGTTCCATATGCATCCTTTCGCGTGTGTTTTTAAGTTCCACAAGATGTTACGCCAAGCGGGCTGACCGCGCCAGTAAAAGCGTGATTTCGCCGTGTTTGGTGTTTAGCCAAAGCTAACAGCGGTACAATGTGCGAAAACGAAAGGAATTTGCATGTACGATAACCTACCATCTCCTGGCCGCAACGACGAATGTTGGTGCGGCAGTGGCAAGAAATACAAGAAGTGTCACCTGAATACCGACGAACGCCTGCAATCGTTCTATGAGCAGGGCTTTGAGGTTCCGCAACGCAGTTTGCTGAAAACCGCGGAGGATATCGAGGGCATCAAGAAGAGTGCCGAAATTAACATCGGCGTGCTTGACTATGTTGCTGAGCATATTGCTGCCGGCGTGACCACCGAGGAAATTGACCAGTGGATTTACGATTACACGGTTGAGCATGGGGGTATTCCGGCTGACCTGAATTACGAAGGTTATCCAAAAAGCGTGTGCACTTCCATTAACGAAGTCGTGTGCCACGGCATCCCCTCAGCTGACGATGTTCTGCGCGACGGCGATATTGTTAACGTTGACTGCTCGACTATTTTGAACGGCTACTTTTCTGATTCGTCGCGCATGTTTTGTATTGGCGAAGTCTCCGACGAAAAACGCCTTTTAGTCGAGGAAACTAAGAAGGCGCTTGAGGCTGGCTTGGCTGCGGTGAAGCCGTGGGGTTTGCTTGGTGATGTAGGTGCTGCAGTTGCAGAATATGCGCATTCGAAGGGATATTCCGTAGTACGCGAATTTGGCGGACACGGCATTGGCCTGGAGTTTCATGAAGACCCGTTCGTAAGTCATGTTTCCGAGGCTGGCACAGGTATGGTGCTTGCGCCGGGCTGCTGCTTTACCATCGAGCCGATGATTAACTTAGGCGCGCATGATATTGATATGACCGATCCAAATGGTTGGACGGTGCGTACGGCCGACCGTATGCCTTCCGCTCAGTGGGAAGTGCAGTTGGTTGTTACCGAGACTGGCTACGAACTTCTTAGTTGGTAGTTTAGGGCTTCAGCGGTGCGTTTGGGCAGGCCGGGCGCGCCGCTAATTTTTTCAAAATTTACACGAACAAACGTACTTATTTATGCTATACTAGTCGCAGACAAACAGAGCCAGTGCAGGCGCCTCCCGTAACTCGGGTCGTCCATAGTTGGCAGCGGTGTTCCTCGCCGCCCGTACCACGCCTGCAAGATCCTCTTCCATCCAGGAACGCTGCAAAGTAGGTGCGCGTATGTATGGAACCTCTATGCCCAAAAACTGTTCGGCTCCCGATGCACTTGTTGTTTTAACGGCAATACCTGTCTGCGGCTCAGACGAACAAAACTCTACCCACGACCAGGAGTCAAGCCCTCCAGCATGCGATTGTGCGCTGCCGCTTCGGTGTGCCACGGTTATGAACTGTTGGGAAGCATGTGCTCTTATGGAAGGGGTTGGTAGCGTTGTCTTCTAATCTTTTGTGGGACGCTCAAGTAATCAGGCGAAAGAAAATCCCCACCGTTCAAGATGCCCTTATATGTTGTGACGAAGAAACACTGATGCGCAGCGTTGAAAAACTGTATGCCTCGCGTATGCCTGGCTGGCAAGATGCCACACCTCAGCAGCGTCGTGTCGCGCGTAAGCGTTTAAGGCGCTCCTTTGATGCAATGAAAGAATGTCCGGTAAAACGAAAAGACGGGCGGAGTTTCGGCCTGTTTCCAGAAGAGCATTTTGTTGTTCAGGTGCGCATGTCAAGCGCACTTATTGAGCGCGTTGTGCGTATGCGCTTGGTAGATATGGAAGCTGCTGAATTGGTTGATGGTGTAAGTCAGCACGGCGAAGCATATGATGCTAGCTCAATCGGGTTAGGGCTTTGTAGTACGTGTTCTTCTGTGTTTGGCTATCTTCCCTGGTCGGTTGCTTTGTCGTACAGAATTTGGCTTGAAGGGCCTTGGGATTGCCACGAACGTTATATGGCACTTGCGAATGTGTATTGGCAGCTTACGCACCAAGGCTTTGGTGGGTCCGAGTCTTCTCGTGATAGGTTAGGCCTGCGGCCTTTAGGTGGCGGTCAAGTAGATGGCTCGCCTTCTAGGGGGGCACCAGGTCGCACGTCTGTCTTAGCGCCAGAAAAGCCAACCGCAGGTGTTGATTCAAGTCGCAATTCGCAGTTGATGGTTGATACATCTCAGAGTGGTGGTTCTAAGGTATGTCGGGTTGCGTCTGCTTCTGAACTTCGGGTAAGTCGCGCCGCAAATATGGGGCTTTTGGCTGCAGAAGCGCTCGAGGAATCTTATATAGACAAGTTGATTTCGCGGGTTGATTGTTTAAATGAACAGGCGCAACGTAGTTTAGAAGACCGAATAGCTGCCTTTTTCGCTCGGCGGGCTGCGTAAGCTTTTTGCCTGGTGTACTGCGTAGGCTTTTCAGTCGGTGCACTACGTAGGCTTTTGCTTGATGTGTTCGCAGGTCTCTTTCGCTCGGCGAGCCGCATGAACTTTTCAGTCGGTGCGCTACGTAGGCTTTTCGCTTGACGGACTGGTGGGCCTTTCTTGCTCTGCCCTTAGCCCTAGTTAGTAAAAATTGACGTTTTGTGCGAGCTATACCTGGCGAGTTGAAGGGTACTCCGCGAGTTGTGAGCTGATTTTGCGATAAAAAATGGCCGCCTTGTGCGGGCGGCCATACAGCTCAAAGAACCTTGAAAACTGAATATCGTTACGATTCAACCTCAACCAGGTTAATTTCAAAATTCAAGTCTTTTCCTGCAAGTTCATGGTTCATATCGAAGGTAACAATGCCGTCTTCAATAGACTTTACGAAAACAGGGAAGGGCTGACCGCCTGGGCCTTGCATGTAGATGGTCTGGCCGACGGGCAGCTGGTCGCCGTTGGGAATTTGATCCAGCGGAACCTTCTGCACCAGTTCCTCGTTACGCTCGCCATACGCGTCAGCGGCGGGAATGTGAACGGTTTTTGTTTCGCCGACTTCCATATTCTCAACTGCAGCGTCAAAGCCGGGAATCATTTGCCCTGCCATGCAGGTGAACTCAAGCGGCTCGCCGCGGTCTAAGGACGAATCGAATTTTGTGCCGTCATCAAGCGTGCCGGTGTAATGAACCTTTACTTTTTTGCCCTTGTTGCTCATGGTTTCTCCAATCATGGGTTACGTGCGTGGCTGTAAGTCTACCTGACCTGAGTCGCGGTTTCGGCTAGAAATCTATTTGAAAACATGCCGTTACGTTAGTTGCGCATAATAGTTTGTCATTACGTTAGCCGCAAATAAACCGCTTTGCGGCACTGGTTTTACTGGAAAGCATGCTGTGGCGCTAATTTTGTTCTGCAAGGTCGGCAAGCGTAACTCGTTCGGCTATAAGATTTGCAAGCGGCGCCATCATTGCTCTGTCTTCATTTGAAAGCGCGTCGTGCGCAATTGCAACAATAGAATCGCAAAGCTCAGCAACAGGCTTGCCATATACCTGCGCTTTGTACCCGTCCTTCATAAGATTATTTTTTGCCTCTTCGTAAGCTGCTTCGTCAACCTGTGTAAATAGCTGCTCAAGTGCGAGTAGGCTTTTTTCGCTGTAGAAAAGCCCCTTTATTAAGGCTGCGTAGGCAATCGTGTAAGGTACGGGCATTGAATCTGCGGGTCTGATTTCCAAGTACGTTTTTAGACGCACGTCGGGGAACTGCATCGAGACGGCGTGTTCAACGTCGGAATTCTCCATTGCGTGTGTAGCGTAAATTTCTCCGAATGTTTTAGTGCTGTATGCCCAGCCGCCGTTGCTATCTGGTATGACGATGGCTGGCGTATCCAGTACAAATGCTGCGTAATCCTGTAGGGTAAAATTTTTATTTAAAGCACCTGGCACAAGCCCGCATCGGTCATTGTCAACATGTCTCCAAATGTCAGTGCGAACAAGCTTTTTCGTGCGAGGTTTGCCTTCAAATATGGGTGAGTTGTCGCATATTAGGCTGATAAGTGGGACAAGTGCATATGCGATGCGCATTTTGCGTAAGCAATCCTGCGTGCTTGTGTAGTCGATAGATATTTGAGCCGAGGCGCTGCCTCGCATCATGCAGGGGCCGTAGCAATCCGCTTCGCTGAGGTACTTATTCATGAAGGCGTAGCGCTGCTTCGGTATAAGTTCCAGTTCGCGTGCAGGCGTTGTTGGATGATAGCCCGTCGGGACGATTTTCTTGCCATAAGGGGCAAGCTTTTCAGATACAAGCTTTTCGTATTTATCAAAAGTTTCTCTAGCGGCTGCAAGGTCGCTAAAAGGCCCAGCAGAAAGCTCAATCTGTGCCGCTGGCTCAATGGTTATAGCCTCACCAGGGCGGGAAACACCAAGTAAATCGCCTTCGCTGTCAGTGGTTTTTTGTGGGTACGTTTGGGTAAGCTCGTTGAGTAGCCAAGCCACACCGTGCTCTTCGCTATATGAAACAGGTGAACCGTCTTCGTTGACTACAATCTGTTCAAGCTCTATGCCAAGTTTGCCCTCGCTGTTTGTGGGCTTGATGCCGCTTTCAAAAAACGAAACAAGAGCTGCGATGTTTTTGTCGCGCATAGGCTGTTCGCAGGATGGTTGCTTGCTGATGAAACCGTTTTGAGTGGCTGTAGTATTCATGAAACAAGTCCCTTGGCCGGTGATATCAATGAAATCATAAGATACTTTCGATACAATACTCTTTTGTCCGAATGTCTTTATTGCATTCAGACAAAATATACCGTTTTGTTGAAAACGAAGACGAGGCAGATATTTTGGACGTACACATTACAAAAAGGACAGCAATGCTGCTCTTGCTCGATATTGTCGCAACGTATGTGTCGTATTGGCTTGCGTCTATCCTTACCAATGTTAAGGGCGAAGTTTTCGTTAATAACGAAATCTATTTCATTCTGGGCATCCTTGCGATCATTAACGTTTTGGTTCTTGCGGCATTCCGCTTGTACAACAATCTTTGGGAATACGCCAGTATCGATGAAGTTATTCAAATCGTGTTCGCTATTGTGCTCGGCACGCTTGGTGGCGCAATTTTTCTTTGGATTATCGGAACCAGGCTTCCCATTAGGGTTTTTGCAGGGTCGTGTTTGTTGAATATCTTCTTTATGGGCGGCATTCGCTTTATGTTTCGTGTTATGCGCCAAAAGGGAAGAGCAATTTCATCTGCGCAGCGTCTGAAAGATCGACCGCGCACACTTGTTGTGGGTGCTGGCGAAACTGGCTCGCTTGCAATCGGACGCATGGCTTCAAAAGATCCGCTTATGCCAGGTATTCCCGTTGTTGCTACAGACGATGACCCGGCAAAACACGGTCAGCGCATCCATGGTGTCAAAGTTGCGGGAAC
>CAVEUW010000003.1:0-66952 GCA_963619015.1 Senegalimassilia sp.
CCAATATTTCGTGCGCCGACCTTTGAGAACACCTTTAAGCGGCGCTCCATTTCAGCAACGCCCCAAGAAAGCGCACTTGCAGCTTCCTTTGGCTCGGTAACAACCGGAACATACAGATGAGGAATGCCGTTGTATGGGGTAAATTCAACGCGTTTTGGGTCGATCATGATGAAGCGAACCTCAGCAGGCGTCGCTCGCATCAGAATAGACATGATCATAGCGTTAATAGAAACCGACTTACCAGAACCCGTTGTGCCACCGATGAGCAAGTGCGGCATTTTTGCGAGGTCAGAAACAATGCAATGACCCTCGACGTCTTTGCCGATTGCGATTTGCAAAGGACCAGCTGGTGCGTCTTTAATTACATCGCCAAGAAGGACATTTTCACGCGTACGATTGGGAACTTCGATACCAACATAGTTTGTGCCAGGAATGGGAGCAAAAATACGGACACCAGGAGCAGCGAGAGCCAATGCAATGTCGTCTTCAAGTGCTGTAACACGACTCACACGAACACCAGCAGGTAAATCGACTTTAAATAGCGTGACGGTAGGACCAGCCACCCAGCCCACAACTTTTGCCATAATATTGAAATCTTCAAGCGTCTCCTGCAAACAAGCACCCGTCTCAGCAAGTTCTGTCTCCATGGCAGGGTTTTTACCCGAAGAAGCTGAAACAGCAAGCATATCCATAGAGGGCAGTTCAAACCCTTGTTCGGGACGAGGAGTAGCAACAGGAGTTGCAGGCTTAGACGATCGTTTAGGCAAAACTTGAGTTTGCGCCGAACTATCAGCATTACGGCGCCCAAGCTTGCGTGTTATAGCCGCTGGCGCACCTGCTGCAGCAGCCTGTGCCTGCTCAGCAGTAAGCGCACTTGAAGAACTTTTTTGCCCAGCACCTACTAACGAACGAGCAGGTTTGTGCTGTTTAGCTTGAACCTTATCAATTGACAGCATTTGGGTTTGTGCAGCCTCAAATGCTGCAGCCTTAGCATCAACTGTATTTCGAGAGGACCCCCGACGCACTCGCGCAAAGCCATAAGCGTCATTGCGAGTGTCGTTTTCAAATTCTTCTTCATCACCGTAATGGCGAGCTTTCTCAATAAACTTCGAGACAGATAACCCAATAATAGAGCCGCCAACAATAACGACACCTATAAGGACAATTACAGAAATTACCTGACCTAAAAGTTTAAAACCAACCCACGCAATGCCAGAACCAATATAACCACCGCGGCTTGTTAGTTCAGAAGGCGTAAAGAGTGCGTCTGTAGATTCAGGAGTTACATTTGGCGTAAACAGTGCAAATAGGGAAAGAAGCGCTATAAACACAAGGATTAATCCAACAGCTACGCGTAAAGGAACACGCTTTTCATCAAGGCGAACTAGGCAACTAGCCCCAAGGGCAACCAAGAAAAATGGAAGCAGATAAGCACCGAGACCAAGCGATAAATGAAGGGCTTGCGAGACAAAAGAAGTAACAAGAGCATTTGTTGGAACAACTGCTGCCACAAACAAAACGATACCTAACACCGTTAAGGCAACGCCTGTGATATCTCGTTTCGTTCTGTCGTCAAAAATTCGAGGTTCAGGCATTACCTCAGTTGGTTTGTTTCTACCTACTTGTCTTTTTTGAACTTGACCAGAATTTTTCTTAGCAGAGGTAGCAGTAGACTTCCTCGATTGGCTCTTTTGTTTCGTTGATGGTTTGTTTTGAGCCTCTCGTGCCACGATACCCTCCTTATCTTAGATACATATACAGCAATCAAACAGCGAAGCGCCTGCATAAACAGGCGCCCTACTTATTTATTGTACATCGAGTAAATTTACAATAGTCATTGGGCGAGTCTTCGTTCGCTCCCATAAAAGCTGCAGAAGGCTGTCGCGAGCAGCTTTGCGAAGTTCTTTAGCAGATGCACCTTTTGCAAGCTGATTTACCAGTGTCATCTGGACACGCTTTTCGCATTCACGAACGAGATATGCATCATCGCCGCCAGTGATGCCGCGCATTTCAATTTCAACATTGCCGACCAAGGCTTTCTTGCGGCTAGACACCGCAGCGGCAATTGCTGCAAAGCCTTGTGCTCCTAATGCAGTACGTTCCTCAAGCACTTCTTCGGATGTATCACCAACAGACAATCCGTCAACAAATACAATACCCGACTGCACTACTTCGCCATGACGAACGCCTTTTGTGGATAGCTCGAGGCTTTCGCCATTTTCGCAAATGAAGATATTATCGGACGGCACACCGACCGCTTCAGCTAAACCTGCATGAGCACGCAAATGGGTTGCCTCGCCATGAACAGGCATAAATGCCTTTGGCTTCACAATAGAAAGCACAATCTTGAGTTCTTCTGCAGCTGCATGGCCAGAAACATGAACACGTGCGCGAGATTTGTCGTACACATCTGCACCAATTTTTGCAAGCGAGTTAATAACCTTCGTAACTGCTTTTTCATTACCCGGAACAGGCGTTGCAGAAATAATGACGGTATCGCCTGCATCCATCGAAATGGTCTTATGCTCACCGTTGGCAATACGCGCAAGAGCCGAAAGCGGCTCACCCTGTGAACCAGTACACATAATTACAACTTGCTCAGGTGGGATACCCTTGAGTTCGTAGGCATCAATGATGTCTTGATCAGAAATGCTTAAATACCCAAGTTTGCGAGCAATATCAGTGTTTTGAACCATCGAACGACCAGTCACAACTACCTTGCGCCCATTTTCGACAGCGGCATCGCAAATTTGCTGCAAACGATGGATATGACTCGCGAAAGACGCAATAATAACGCGACCAGTAGCTTGAGCAATAATACGTTTAAGTGCTTTTCCAACCTCAGCCTCGGAAGGTGTGAAGTTGGGATTTGTCGCATTCGTTGAGTCAGACATCATCAAATCGACGCCCTCTTCGGAGAAACGTGCAAGCGCTCCGAAGTCGGTATGAATTCCGTCAATTGGCGTTTGGTCGAGCTTGAAGTCACCAGTATGCAAAACATTACCAGCAGGGCTTCGGAAGAAGACACCCAGTGCACCCGGAATTGAGTGGTTTACAGCAAAAAACTCAGCAGTCATGCAGCCAAGTTTTACTTTATCACCAGGTTTAACTTCACAAAGTTTAGCATTTTTAATGCGATGCTCTTTAAACTTACCTTCAATAAGACCAAGCGTCATTTTTGAACCATAAATTGGAACCTGACGATCAAGGTCTTTGATTAGATAAGGCAAAGAACCCGTGTGGTCTTCGTGACCATGAGTGATAACAATGCCGCGCAGTTTGTCTGCATGCTGCAAAACATACGTGTAATCAGGCAGAATTAAGTCAACACCCGGATGATTATCGTCAGGGAACATGAGGCCCGCATCATCAAGAATCATGTCGTTTTTGCATTCAAAAACGGTCATGTTCTTGCCAATTGCATCAAGACCACCTAAGGGGATGATCTTAAGCGTTGCGTTTTTATCTTTTTGAGGCGAATCGAAAGACGTCTTACGATTCGAACGACGACGATTGCGCGAATTGCCTTCAGATTGACCGTCTTTTGAAAGTTTCGGACGTTCTAAATCTAATTTGACATGCTTAACTGACTGCGTAGGTTTACCACCCTGCGCAGAACGTGCACCCTTCTTATTATTTGGGCGCTTTTCATTTTGATCCATATGTAATTTCCTTACTACAGCTTCAAGCGCAAAAAGTGGATGGCTTACTTGCGCCAGACCTGGAGTTAGAGAACGCCGACCTCGCGCATAGTACGCTCGAGTTCAGCAGACTGTTCGGCAGTTGCGCTGATAAGCGGAAGACGCACACCGCCAACAGGGAAACCTACAAGTTTCAATGCCTCTTTCACCAGGATTGGGTTCGCTGTCTTAAACAGCCCTTCCATAAGGGGCATCAGGCGTTCATTGGCACATGCAGCTTCCTCCCACTTGCCCGCAGCGCATAAATCAACGATTTCCTTCATACGAGCAGGAGCCACATTACCAATGGTGGAAATAACGCCAACACCACCTAATTTCATAATTTCCATAGTCGCAGAATCGTCGCCCGAGTAGACATCAAAACCCTCAGGAGCACCTTCAACAATTGCTTTGACTTGGTCCATGTCACCAGAAGCTTCCTTCACAGCAACAATGTTTTCAAAATCGTGGGCCAGACGCAAGGTGGTTTCAGCCGTCATATTGATCGAACAACGACCCGGAATGTTGTAGAGCACGACAGGCAGATCGACAGAGCGAGCGATGGTGCTAAAGTGCTGATAAAGACCCTCTTGCGGAGGCTTGTTGTAGTAAGGCACAACACACATAAAGCCATCAACGCCAAGCTTAGCAACATCAGAAGCAAAGTTGACAGTATCAGCAGTGCAGTTGTCGCCGACGTTGGCAATAACAGGTACGCGACCATTAACTGCAGAAACTACAGACGTAAACAACTTGATTTTGTCAGGATAAAAGACAGTCGGGCTTTCACCAGTAGTGCCATTAACAATAATGGCGTCTGCTCCGCCTTCTACCAATCGATTAGCAAGTTGTTCTGCGCGATCAAGATCGAGCTCAAGGTTTTCGTCCATGGGAGTAACCATTGCAGGGATCATTCGACCGAAACGAGGCTCAGACATCTTGGTACCTTTCTACACATAGCGCCTCAAACGAGGCGCTACACACGATAAACTGTTTGTAATTTTCTCACATCGAACTGCTAAAACAGCAAAGTTCACTACATTGTCACGCGAACGGCAACAATTAAGCCATGAACTCCTCAAGTCCAACGATAAGACCCGAGCGTTCCTGCACGCTGCGAATTCCCAAAAGAACACCAGGCATGTAAGAAGTACGATCCCAGGAATCATGACGAATAGTAAGGGTTTGACCCATCGAGCCAAACACGACTTCCTGACTTGCAACGTAGCCCATAGAACGAACGGAGTGAACTGGCACACCCTCTACCAGTGCGCCACGAGCACCCTCGCATCCTGCAAGTTCAGTTTCGCTACCAGGTGCTTCACTGGAACAGCCACGAGACTGCGAGATAATCTGAGCCGTTCTGACAGCTGTACCGGAAGGTGCATCCTTTTTATTGCAGTGGTGAAATTCGAGTACCTCTGCCTCAGGGAAATACGGAGCGGCAGCTTTTGCAAACTGCATCATGAGCACTGCACCTGTTGTGAAATTTGGTGCATAGAACAGGCAGGTATCACTTGGTGCGATATTGGCAAGCTCTTGAAGTGTTTCGTTTGAAAGGCCAGTTGTACCAACAACGCAATCAATGCCAGCAGCAAGCGCTAAACGCAAATTACCCTCTACAACGCTTGGCTGAGTGAAATCAACCAGAACGTCAATTCCACCAGCGGCAATAGCTTCATCCAAAGATGCATAGGTAGCGAAACTATCTTGGGTGGCATGAGGGTCAACACCGCAAACAATCTGCATGTCATCTGCAGCAGTAACTGCATCCACTACAGCAGATCCCATACGCCCACGATAGCCAGCAACAGCAACATTAATCATGTTATTCTCCTTAAATACAGCTTCGGGCTAGCTCGAAAAACGAACCAGCCCGAGGTAAATAGCATATTAACTACAACGACATATGCCTGCAGAAATAAACAAACTGCTAGGCGTCATGACGACGGCGAGGCGTACGGTTTGAACGACCCGGGCGAGCATCGTTTGAACCCTTGCCCTCACGACGCTCTCGAGGAGCAGGAGCACTGCCTTCAGGTGCATCCGGCTTATCAAGACGATCAAGCGAAATTTTGCCGGATTTCGGATCAACCTCAAGGACCTTAACCTTTACGGTATCACCCATGGAAAGCACATCTTCAACCTTGCCAACGCGACCATTAGCAACACGTGAAATATGCAACAGACCGTCCTTGGCAGGAGTCAGCTTAATGAAAGCGCCGAAGTCTTTAATGCCCACAACTTCGCCTTCAAATTCTTCACCAACCTCGGGCTCTTTAACAATGCCGAGAATTGCAGCCTTAGCTGCTTCACCAGCAGGGCCTTCAACAGCTGCAATATGAATAGTGCCATCTTCGAGGATTTCGATGGTTGCGCCAGTTTCTTCCTGGATGCCACGAACAACTTTGCCACCCGAACCGATGACATCACGAATTTTGTCAACCGGAATATGAATGGTTTCGATGCGCGGAGCAGTATCGCGCAGTTCTGCACGCGGCTGCGGAAGTTCGGCAAGCATAGCGTCCAAAATAAATGCACGACCTTCGTGTGCCTGTTTCAATGCACGGCCAAGAATCTCAGTGGAAAGACCGCGGGCCTTGTTGTCCATCTGAAGTGCAGTAATACCCTTTGAGGTGCCACAAACCTTGAAGTCCATGTCGCCGAGGAAGTCCTCGATACCCTGAATGTCTGACAGGATTACAACATCGTCGCCTTCTTTGATAAGGCCCATGGCAATGCCGGAAACAGGAGCTTTAATCGGCACGCCAGCATCCATCAGAGAAAGCGTAGAACCGCAGGTAGAAGCCATCGAAGACGAACCGTTAGACTCAAGCACTTCAGAGACTACACGGATTGCATACGGGAATTCATCCTCGGAAGGGATAACGGGCAAAAGTGCGCGCTCAGCAAGAGCACCATGACCGATTTCGCGACGCTTCGGTGCACCCATACGTCCAGTTTCGCCAGTGCAATACGGCGGGAAGTTGTACTGGTGCATATAGCGCTTGCCCTCAGCCGGATCGATGGTATCAAGACGCTGCCACTCGTTAAGCATGCCAAGCGTACAAATGGAAAGAGCCTGCGTCTGACCACGCTGGAAAAGACCCGAGCCATGAACGCGTGGCAGATAACCAGGAACGATGTGCAACGGACGAATTTCATCAGGACGACGACCGTCGGCACGTTCGCCAGTTGCGATAACCATCGCACGCATAGCCTTCTTTTCGAGCTTCTTCAGTTCAGCAGCAATGTCTGAGCCCCAAGCGGAAAGCTCTTCCTCGTTGAATTTTTCTTCCTTAATGCGAGACTTTAAGTCTTCAACCTTGCCCATACGAGCCTGTTTATCAGCATCTTTGAGAGCAGCAGACATTTCATCAAAGAACGGAACGATACGCTCGGCAATAGAGGGGTCAGCAACATGAACCGGCCACTCAACAGACTCGATATTGCAACGGTCAAGGAAGCGCTGCTGTGCTTTGCAGAACTCAGCGATAGCCTCCTGGCCAAATTCCATGGCACGAAGCATCAGCTCTTCAGAAACCTGATCAGCGCCAGCTTCAACCATAGAAATGTAATCGGCAGTACCAGCAATGGTCAGTTCAAGATCAGAATTTTCCTGCTCTGCATAAGTGGGGTTTACCAGGAATTCGTCAGTTTCAGGGTTATGTGCAATACGCACGCATGCAGCCGGTCCATCAAACGGAGCAGAACCAATCATCAAGGCTGCAGAAGCACCGCCAACACAAATGCAATCAGGCGGATTCTGACCATCGCACACGAGCGTGGTTGCAACAACATGAACCTCACGCTTAAAACCATCCACAAAGCCAGGACGGATCGGGCGGTCGATCATACGAGCTGTCAGAGTACCCTTTTCGGAGGGCTTTGCTTCACGCTTCAGGTAACCACCAGGG
Source organism: Senegalimassilia sp. (assembly GCA_963619015.1). Taxonomy (GTDB): domain Bacteria; phylum Actinomycetota; class Coriobacteriia; order Coriobacteriales; family Eggerthellaceae; genus Senegalimassilia. The sequence goes on from CAVEUW010000003.1 coordinate 7,598, forward strand.
ATACGGCCAACCGAGTACATCTTTTCAATGAAGTCAACGGTTAGCGGGAAGAAGTCGTAGTTCTTCTCTTCTTTAGAGATAACAGCTGTAACCAACACAGTGGTTTCACCCTGTGTCACGACAACTGCACCAGTTGCCTGTTTTGCAAGTTCACCGGTTTCAAAGCGGTACTGTTTACCGTACAGCTCGAAGGACTCGACGATCTTTTCCATAATAATCTTTCTTTCTCTTAACCTTGCCTGCCCTGTGCAGTCAAGCTTCTTCAGCAAGCGGTACTTTTGTTCCCGCTTACCACGAGCGAGCGCGCCACTGCACACTCGACCGTCTATACAAAAGCCCGCATGAGGCGGGCTTTCGATTCACTAGATATTGTCGCGGATACCAAGCTTCTTGATAAGGGTACGATAACGCTCGATGTCGCGCTCTTTGATGTAGCTCAGCAGACCACGACGCTTACCAATAAGCATCATAAGACCACGGCGAGAGTGATTATCCTTCTTGTGGGTCTTCAGGTGCTCGGTGAGGTTGCGGATACGCTCAGACAGGATTGCGACCTGCACGTCCGGATTGCCGGTATCGTGCTCGTTGTTGCCGAATTCCTTAACGAGTTCAGCAGTACGCTCTTTAGAGATGCTCAGTTTGCTAGCCATTTCTGACTTCCTTTCCTGCGGGCAAACACCCGCCTTCCGTGCAGCTTATGCTGCGCTCATCTGGCTTTCTTCTGAGAACCATGCAGTGCATGAGAACCAAGAAAAAAGTGGTTACTAAATTTGCAACTTGCAAATAATACGACGAAAAAGACGACCTGCCAACATTTGGGCAGGTCGTATCACAGGTTTTGCACAATTTAAAAAGCTTTGGTTATTGGGCAGCCTGAGCCTCACGCAAACCTTTCACAAGCTGGTCGGCGCATGAAGTAGAACGATTGCCGCAGGTATTACCTTCAAGAACAGCAGCGACGTCATCGACACTCATGCCCTTTACAAGCTTACCGATAGCCTTTAAGTTACCGTTGCAGCCGCCAATAAATTCAACATTGGAAACCTTGTCGCCATCAAGTTCAATGTTAATAGCGCGGGAACAAACGCCGCGAGTTGTATAGGTATACATAACTTTCTCCTCTCGTCTTGCAAGAGATTATCGCATACGGACCAAAAATCTTAAGCAAAGCATTAAAACAATCCGCAGCTAAACAGAAAATCAAGGGATTTCATTTTGGCACCTACATGAAAACGTGACCACATTTGGCAAAGCCGTAACGCGCCAAAGACACCATTTTGATCAATTTCCCACGTAGAAATATCGGCAAACGTAGCATGCAACAATGCATCAGACCATTTAAGGTAAGGAATTTCAACCTGAATAGAATCAGGGGTAGCACAAGAGCTACACTCCACTCCCCCGTTTTCTAAAGAAAAGAAAACGTCGCTGTGTTCTTGAATTGGTGCAGAGCACATACAGCACGAAGAAAACGTGGGTAAAAAGCCAGTAAAAGCAAAAGTTTTCAATAAGTGAGCAGCGCATATAGCTGGCGCATGCTCTACATCAGAACGATGCAATGCACAAAGCGCAGCCTCAGACATATTAAAAAGCTTTTCGTATTTAAGCCCTTGATCGCTGACTCGTTCAAGAAGCTCTGTCATTGGGGCCGCGCATGCTGTTTTCTCAACTGACGAACGCAGCTGTGAAAATCCGCTAATTAAGCGTGCTTCCTTAACAATATCAAGGGTTCGGCCATGCGCGAGCAAAAGATCAGCAACGCAAAATAATTCAAGGCGTGACGAAAATGAACTAGTGGGCTTGCGCGCTCCCTTTGCGACAGCGCGAATTTGCGACCCATCTTGCTTAAGCAGCGTAAGAATCAAATCCGATTCCTTGAGCTTTGTTTTACGAAGAACAAGGACGCGCGCGTTGTATGTAGGAGCAGCCACGAACTAAAAGCTACTTAAAAGTCACGCTTGTAACATTATTGGCTGAGTCAAATTGCAGAACGCCGGTCACTTGTTTAGTATCACCAGATACTGACAAGGTTTGACCAAGCACACTTACAGAAGTTGACGCTCGCCCGGTTACAGCAAAAACAACACTGTCGTTGCCCTGGTATGTTAGCCAATCGACTGTCGAAACCGTAAATGTAGAACCATCAGACGCCTCAAGCTGGGCATTAGACAGGTATGTATAGGCAGCGGATTGTAATTCAGCCGATCGTGATTTAGAAACTGAAATGGTAACTTCGGAACCAGATTTTACCTTTGAACCAGCCTCCGGCTGCGTGCCGAGCAAGCTTCCAGCAGAAACCGACTCATCATAAACATAGGTTAGCTTTGCTTTTAGTCCAGCGCTCTCAATCGCCTTGGTAGCTTCATCAGGGGACATTCCAGAAGTGTCGGGCACAGTGTAGGACTCAGCAACTTTTACGATAATACTAGTTGCTGCCTTTGCTTTAGAACCGCTTGCTGGTTCTACGGAAAGAATATTACCTTCAGTCTCGTCTGATTTTTCAGTAACAAAGTTCACATTCGTAAAGCCACTATCTTCAAAAAGTGACTTTGCAGAATCTTGACTCTTCCCCACGACATCAGGAATTACACGTGCAGTTGAGACGTGTAAAACAATTTCTGAGCCTTCTTGCTGCCTAGAACCAGCAACTGGGTCCATTAAAAGCACGATTCCTTCAGTCGAATCAGAAGCTACTTGGGTGGTACGAACCGTAAAACCCTTATTCTGAAGCACAAATGCAGCATCAGTTTGTGTCATATCAGCTACATTGGGAACAACTTTACCGCCCCATATTTCCATCTGGTAAGTAACACCAGCAGCAATACCGCAGGCAAGAACAGCAAAAATTGCAACACCTATTCCTACTTTCGCACCAGAGGACATACCCTTTTTATTTTTGGGTTCCTGAGGAACAGTTGTTTCAGAAGAATCTGCTGAAGAAGCAGCTTCGGAAACTTGTTCAGCTGCTTTTTTAGCAGCCTTTGCAGCTTTCTTGTCTCGTTTTGCCTTTTTCTTATCGTGAGGGTCTGGAGCAACAAAAGAAACACTCGCTGGCGTAGCGCCAGAAACAGCGGGCATCTGCATCGTGTCACCCGAGCGATAAGCTGGCGCGGGCGCAACATAGCTAGAATCAACAAGATATTCGTCAAATCCAGTAAGGTCAGCACTGTTTGTTTTGCCCTGAACGTTTGGATTTTCAATTAATGAAGTTTTTGAAGCCTCAAGAGACAAAAGACGCAGCTGCTCTTCATCAAGTTCACCAGTTTGTTGCTTGTCGACATTAAGACCTTTTGCATCTTCAAATTTGTCCCATTTATCTAAAACACTCTCAGCATGGGCTTCGGCTTCATCGACATCGACAGTGCTTAGAATTTCAGGTAGTGGCTCGTAATCATTTTGCGAGTCAGTGCCGTCTTCACCATCATCATCGCTACTTGAGATTTCGATAGAGTGCTGTTCAGCGTTTTCGGCATCGGGGCCACAATCTGCTTGTTCACAAGCTTCCGCCTGCTTAGCACCCTCACCACAAGCACTAACATCTTCGTCGTCATCACTTGGCTGATTAGAATCAACACCAGATGCCAAATCTTCAGAGTTACCTTTGGGGCTATCTTCAATTTCTGGAACGGACACAGAAATACGTCCGCTATCACTTGATTCAATATCAGGCAAATCGCCAACAAGCGTAGGTAAATCTGTCAATGTATCGGGTGACGAAAGTTTCGCCCCACATTCATCACAGAATTTGGCACCTTCTCTATTTTTGGATTGGCATTCAGGGCAGATCATGCTCGCAGTGCTCCTTGGAGACATCATTCAATATCAAAAACAAATTCTACCGGAAATGCAAACAAGTAATCATATCCTGCGAAAATAACAAAATATAGTGGAGGAAAATTCGAAAACTACAATCCCTCGCCATAACCAAAACGACGAATTTGAGTTGCATCGCGACGCCAATTCTTCTTTACCTTAACCATCAAATCAAGGTAAACGCGAGTACCAAGAAGCTGCTCAAGATCGACTCGAGCTTCTTGCCCAATGCGTTTAATAGAAGATCCACCTTTTCCAATAATGATGCCCTTTTGACTATCTCGTTCGACATAAATTCGGGCAAGAATATGATTCAAGTCTTTCTTTTTGTCGTAAGACATGTCTTCAACGGTCACACCAATAGCATGCGGAACTTCATCGTGGAAGGTACGTAAGATTTTCTCACGGATAAATTCCGCAACAATAACTTCAATAGGCTGATCGGTTTCCATATCTGCTGGAAACCATGCAGGGCCCTCTGGTAGAAAACCTTCAACTTCTTCGATGAAAGCGTCTACGTTATAGCCACTCTCAGACGAAAGTCCAACCATTGCATCCCATGGAGCTAACTTTTTTGCTAGCTCAGCTTGGGCATGCAATTCATCTTTTGTCACAAGATCGGATTTTGAGAGAACGCAGATTTTTTTAGCGTGCTTTGCCTGAGGACTCGCAAGTTGCGAGGCTACCCACTCGTCTCCTCGACCAACCGGCTTTGAAGCATCAATAAGCATGGCAATAACGTCAACATCTTCAAGAGCTTTAAGTGCAGAGGTATTTAGTTCTTCACCCAAGGCATCATGTGGCTTATGAAGGCCAGGGGTGTCTACAATTATCATTTGAAAATTGTCGCGGGTGTAAACCGCACGAAAACGATGACGCGTTGTTTGCGCTGTATTTGAGGTGATGGCAATTTTTTTACCCATAATGCGATTGAGCAAGGTTGATTTGCCAGCATTCGGTCGACCGACAAGGGTCACAAAGCCCGAACGAAAACCTTCTGTGCTCACAGGTGCCGAATGACCAAAGTACGCATCAAGATCCATGAGTTCATCCTTTAAAGTTAGATGCCAAATAACGCAAAAAAGCGAGGCAAGAAAACAATAAGTCCAACAACAACCGAGCAAATAGCCCCAGCAAGGGCAGCGCCCGCAGCGCAATCTTTCGCCTTGCGAGCTAACTCATGATACCCGGGGCTAGCCAAATCAACGACTGCTTCAATTGCCGTATTAATCGTTTCAAGCGCAAACATCATACCAATGCATATGATGACAGCTGTCCATCCGCTTGCGTCAATTCGCAACGCAAAACCAAGGACAACTGCAATTACAGCAAATGCAGCATCGATACGAAGGTTGCGCTCAGTTCTTACCGCTTCGCACAATCCACGCCATGCGTTTCCAAAAGCTTTCAAAAGTGAATAATGCTGACCTTCTTCTTTTGTAGAAGCGCTGCGCGTAAAAGGTTGTTCTGATTTATCTGCCATAGCTATCGCGCATACCATTCCGTAAGAAGCTTATCCTCAAGCGCTTCCATCACCTGGGCTTCTTCTTCAACAATATGATCATAGCCACACAGGTGAAGAAGGCCATGCACAAAAAGCAAATTGATTTCTTGGGCAAAAGTCGTCCCAAATTCTGCTGTTTGTCGCTCAGCTACATCAGGGGCAATCACAATATCGCCTAGCTCGAAAACTTCAGCGGCAGCTAATCCCACAAACTGAGCCATCTCGTCATCAACACCATCGCATTCGAAGGACAAAACATCAGTTGGCCCTTCTTTCCCACGATAGCTTTCATTTAAACGCGCTATTTCCTCGTCGGTAACAAACGATAAGGAAACTTCAGTGTTATCAGGCTTTCCTTCGTGCTGTAATACAAAGAAGGCAAGTTCTTCAAGCGGCAGATCTAAAAGATCTGCTTCTCGATAATCGTAGTTAATTTGCAAATCCATGAACGTACCCCCGATGAGCTATTTCGCAGCTTTGTCATACGCTGCAACTATTGCAGAAACAAGCGAATGACGGACAACATCTTTACCGGAAAGCTTACAAAACTCGATTCCTTTAATATCTCCAAGAATAGTTTCAATACCCTTTAGGCCAGATACCCCACGAGGCAAGTCGAGCTGGGTCGCATCGCCAGTGACGACCATCTTTGAACCGATACCAAGTCGCGTCAGAAACATTTTCATCTGCTCAGGCGTTGTATTTTGCGCCTCATCCAGAATAATGAATGCGTCGTTGAGCGTGCGACCACGCATGAAAGCAAGCGGCGCAATTTCGATGACATTGTTTTCGATAAGCTGCATTGCACGCTCGTGATCGGCCATATCAAACAGCGCGTCATACAGTGGACGCACATATGGATCAACCTTCTCTGTTAACGAGCCAGGAAGAAATCCGAGGTTTTCACCAGCTTCTACAACTGGACGGGTTAAAACAATACGGCCGACTTCTTTTCTTTTGATGGCAGCAATTGCCATAGCCATTGCTAAATAGGTTTTACCTGTGCCTGCAGGGCCAATACCAAATGTGATTGTGTTATTTCGGATTGCATCCACATAACGCTTTTGACCTGCAGTTTTAGGTCGAATCGCTCGTCCGCGATATGTCAGCAAAACGTCTTCACGCAATGCATTCGGGCTAAATTCAGCACCTTTAAGTAAACTCATGGCTCGATCAAGATACGCCTCGTCAGGAGTTTCGCCATCTTCAACATGCTTCATCATTTCAGAAAATAGCTTTGTAAGCGTTTGAACCTCTGCTGCGTTACCAGCAATTGAAATAGTATTACCGCGAACGATGATTTGGGCGTCATAAGCCTCTTCGATTTTATGAAGCAAACTGTCACCTGGACCAGTGACAAGCGCCATGTCAATAGATGCAGGCGCGCTTAAGGTAATGTGTTCAGAATCTGTCATGCCGCAAAGTATACCACGCACGCTTACAAGAGCATGCCGGCTTGAAAGGCTAAAGACGCACTTCCACAAGCGAACCAGCATCTGCACCGGCGGGTGCTAACACCTCGTGATAGCTTTCGGTCATAGCACGGCCATCCTCTTCCACCAGCGCAAATTCGCACGTGCCACGTCGTCGTGTTAAATCAGAATCGCGAAGTTCATTAGACAAGTTGCGTAATTGTGTAGCACGCTGAGCTTTCACCTGCGGATCAACCTGGTCATCTCTGTCAGCCGCAGGAGTTCCCGCACGCATCGAATACGGAAACACATGTATCTTTGAGAAACGACAGCTACGCGCAATATGTAAGGTGTCTACAAAATCAGTATCCGACTCACCAGGAAATCCGCAGATGATATCTGTAGAAAGCGAAATATTCGGCATAGCCTTATACAGTTTTTCAACTAAGTCGACGAAATATTGCACGGTATATGGACGATGCATTTCACGAAGCACTTTTGCACTTCCCGACTGCAGAGGTAAATGCAAATGACGACAAATTCGCCCTTGTGAAACAGACATTAAATGAATTAGAGAATCACTCACATCGCGTGGTTCGATACTTGAAATGCGAAAACGACAAGCAGGAGCATCTGCCTCATGAATATCTTTTGTTGCTAAAAGAAGACGCTCAAGTAAACCATCGAGGCAAACATCGCTTTGAGAAGTACCGTTTTCCGATACAGCTGCACTTCTATAAGAACCCAAGTTGATACCTGTAAGGACAATTTCACGAACGCCAGCTTGTGCAAGCTTCACACATTCATCAATAACTTCATCAGCACTACGACTTGTTGCTTTACCTCGGGCAACATGAACAATGCAATACGTACACGCATTGTTGCAGCCATCTTGGATTTTTACGCCAACGCGACTACGAAAACCGTCTCCTACCGCTAGCACGTTTGCATCATGCTCAAGTGGTCCAACGAGCTGATCAAGCAAAGAATCTACCTGGAGTTTTCCTGAAACATGAACACGAGCGGGATCCATTGAGAGAAAGGTGTCGGCATCAAGAGCAGCAGCACATCCGGTAACCACAACATGTGCTGTCGAGCTGTCACGCAATGCGCGCCTGACAGCCTTACGCGTTTTTTTCTCGGCTTCACCAGTAACTGTGCAGGTATTAACAACAATAACATCTGCTTGAGTTTGGTCGGTTTCTATACAGCCACGCGATAGGAGCCCTGCGGCAAAAGCATCGGACTCAACTTTATTAACTTTGCACCCTAAGTTTACAATTGCGAAATTCACGGTCAGCCTAAACTTCCAAGCATGCCAAGCTCATAGAGCACAAGAGCCGGTGCAACAATTCCTGCAGTTTCAGTTCGAAGGATGGAAGAACCCAAACTAACCAGGTGAGCATTTATATTACAATCTAGTAATTTTTGCACCTCATCAGGGCTTATGCCTCCTTCAGGACCAACAACCACAGCTATTGAGGGAATCATTTGAAGGGTCTGGGGCTTTTCCAGCGCAGACGATAAAGCCTCATGTAAAGAGGCTGTTTCCGGGGCTTCCTCCCAGCAAATGCAAACAACATCGCACGTAGATAGCTTTTCAAGCAATGTTGAAAACGAAGCGGGTTCACTAACCGTAGGGATTTTTGCTTGGCCAGATTGCATTGCGGCGCTTTTTGCGATAGCGCTCCATCGATTGGTGCGTGCTTGAGCCTTTTTTGCATCAAGCTTTACGATAGAACGCGAAGACGAAAACGGATGAAAGGCGGTAACTCCAAGCTCAGTAGCATGCCGGATAACCGTATCCATTTTGTCGCCTTTAGCAAGCCCCTGACACAGCATGACATATGCTTGCGGATTACAGGCCTTTTCGTGGCGAGAGATAGAAACGAACGGCACACCATTTTCGAACGCTTCAATTTGGCATTCAAAGTAATCAGACGCAGCATCGATAATTGCAATATGTTCGCCGGGATTTAGCCGCAACACGCGCAAATGTTTTGCGTCGTCCGATTCAAGATCAAGGGCGAACACCTTTTCAGTTTCTTCAGCTAATACCTGTTCAGAAAGAAAAAAACGTGGCAACGACATGCTAAGCCCTACACGCTAGTTGAACTTATCGCGAAGCTTCTGCAAAGGAGTACGAGCCTCGGCAACATCTTCGCCAAACTCATGTGCAAGCTGCTCAAGGAGTTCACGCTGCTTCTTAGTAACCTTCTTTGGAACAGTTACGCGCACATGAACGTACAAATCACCGCGGGCGTCAGAGCGCAAACGGGGCATACCATGACCCTTCACGCGCACCGTTTGATCATTCTGCAAACCCTCTGGAATGCGAACAGTAACCTTTTCATCTTCAAAAATTCCGTCGACTTCAATTTCGGCACCCAAAGAAGCCTGAACAATAGATACATTTGCCCGACAATGCAGATCGTCTCCATCGCGTTCAAAGAATTCATGAGGCTGAATACGGCAAGTAACAATAAGGTCACCTGAAGCAGCGCCACGAAGGCCAGTTTCGCCAAAACCAGAAAGACGAAGTTGTTGAGCATCGCGAATGCCAGCAGGAACTTCAACAGAGACACGCTGACGATCAGGCACACGACCCTGACCATCACATTCGGGGCACGGATTATCGATAGTTTTACCCGTACCGCCACACTTTGTGCAGGTAGAAGCAGTCTGCATGTCGCCTAAGAAAGTCCGCTGAACCGTAACAACACGCCCTCGGCCTTCACACTCAGAACAGGTGACTTCCTTACCGCCTTCAGCCATACCCGTTCCTTCGCAATCGGGGCACGGTGAGAGGCGGTCGTAAACGATTTCTTTCTTGACGCCGGTAGCAACTTCCTCGAGGGTTAAGCGCAAGCCAACGCCCATATCGCGACCTTCGCGTCGCTGCTGACGTCCACCACCTGCACCGCCGCCGAAGAAACTTGAGAAAATATCTCCCATTCCAAATCCGCCGCCGAAAAGGTCTTCGAAATCAACAGCTGATCCATAGCCACCACCAGAGGCGCCAGGAATTGTGCCAAAGCGGTCATACTGAGCGCGCTTGTTCGCATCAGAAAGAACGTCATAGGCCTCGTTCAACTCTTTGAACTGATCCTCAGCATCGGCTGCTTTATTCACGTCGGGGTGCAACTCACGTGCACGTCGACGAAACGCCTTCTTGATTTCTGCCTCTGTGGCATCTTTTGAAACACCGAGAACTTCGTACAAGTCCTTCGCCATATAAATCGAACTACCTTTCTAAAGCAGGCGTAATGCCTAATAGCCTACTGATCTTCAAGCGCAGAACCACAAATGCGAACCGCGCGTAATACCTTTGAATAATCCATACGGGTTGGACCGATAACCGCCACAACACCAGCAGAATCCCCCCTACCGTAACGGCTTGCAACAACCGAAACGCCTGATAATGCCTCAGGTTCATTCTCTGAGCCGATAGTAACCGTAGGAGTCAAACTTGTCGTTTGGCAAGCCTGGTCGAGAATATGCAATAAAACCGTATCGTCATCAAGCGCTTGCATAACAGGCAATATGGCACTTGACGAACTAAACTCGGGCTGAGCAAGCAAGCTTGACAGACCAAGCCTATGAGCACGTGAACCCTCAGACTCTCGCAAGCACGATAAAACCTCGTCAAAGGCAAGACGTACAAGCGGATCGCTGAATGCCTCAGTAACGCCTGCGGCAACGCCACCTTCAACATCATGAAGCGAATTTCCGGTAAACACGTCATTTAGCAAGCGTTGGACTCGTGCTAATTCATCAGAGGAGACCTCTTCAGCAAAATCAATCTGGCGATTAAAAACCTGTGCATCCTCGGTCACAACCACCGCTAAAGCACGATGAGGTGTGAGCGAAATTAACGAAAGCTGCTTGATGTGCATATCAAGCACCGAAGGGGCAAGCACGATAGATAGGCAATCTGTCAGACGCGTGAGGGCAGCTGATGTTTGCTCAAACAACTCATCAAGCTCAGTCGCGCTTTCGCGTAGTTCACGAGCTGCCTGTTTGCATCGCTCATCGTCATCATGATGAGCCTGTTCGCTTAAGAGCTCGTCAACAAATGCACGATAACCCGCATCGGTTGGAATTCGACCCGCTGAAGTATGAGGTTGTGCAATATAGCCACCATCTTCAAGAACAGAAAGTTCATTTCGGACGGTCGCAGAACTCACACCAAGATGATAACGTTCAGTAAGGGTACGAGATCCTACAGGAAGGGCGTATGCTACGTACTCCTCAATCAGTGCAGCAAGAACTTTTTGCCTTCTGTCTGATAGCACGACAACCACCTTTCCCAAATATCTGACCACAAGGGTGCTTATAATTGCAAAAAGGTATTTTAGCAGCCGTTAGCAAAGAGTGCTAAGTTTGCACCGAATCGTAACGAAACAGATGATTAAAGGGAACTCTGCTAAGCCAAGCGGCAAAAATAGACTCGAAAAAACGCTTTCGTAAAGAAAATTATGGCGCCAGATCAAACAAGCGACCATACAGTTCGTTGCCACACAACCAACCACGCTCTGTTGGGCGCCAACGTCGGTCAACATGCTCTACCAATCCAGCTTCGCTAAGCCAAATGAGCACCTGCTGCGTTTGAGGCAATTGATTCATGGCAGCTTCTACCTGCTCGTCTGCTATCCCTGCCGACATACGCATGCCTAACATAAGGTCTTCGGCAATCATTTGACGAGAATCTAAATCGTCAGTAATGCACCCATCTTGCACACGCATACGACGCTTATCATTTTGTGTCATTGTTGCAGCTGAACGGCCAAGTCCTAAGTAGGGTTTGCCTGTCCAATAAGCAATATTATGTTTGCACTCAAACCCTGGTTTTGCATAACTTGCAACCTCGTAACGACAGTAGCCTGCTTGTTCAAGAATGCTCGCAGCCAATTGCATATGCTGAGCTTCAACATCTTCATCTGGCTCTTCCAGCTGACCAGTTAAAACCATTTTCTGAAAGGGCGTATGATCTTCGATAGTTAATGGATACACACTGATATGAGGCACGCCTAAATCGATGGCAGTTTTTAAGCTTTCAATGAATGATTCAGCAGACTGGCCAGGAATTCCGCACATAAGGTCAATGCTGATATTTTTAAAGCGTTCTTGGGCTAAACGAACTGCGTCTTTTGCCGTTTGGGCATCATGTGCACGACCTAAGATTTCAAGCACTACATCATCAAAACTTTGAACACCAATCGACAAACGATTCACACCAAGAGCCCAAATATCACGAACCATATTTTCTGTAAGGCTTTCAGGATTTGCCTCCATGCTGCATTCAACATCAGGTTCAAGACGCATTGAAAGCGAAAGCGTATAAAGCAACATTGACAAGCGCGCCATGCCAACATACGAGGGCGTGCCACCGCCGATATATACCGTGTCAATTTGGCCCAGTTCGCCCTCGCGTGCCTTTTGGCGAATTTGCAAGCATAAGTCTTCAATATAAGTATCAATTGATGCGTCTTCGCAAGGCACGGCTGAAGTGGTGAAATCGCAATACGAACAGCGCTTCACGCAAAAGGGAATATGCAAATACAAAGCCTTATACGGATCATGCATGTGCGTGAGCCACCTCTAAAAGTTCGTCAAATACCGTATCGAAATCTTCGACAGTAACGCAGGCATTAATTTTGCCCCGAGCAGCTGCAGCTCCAGGAAGACCTGACATGTACCACATAGCGTGCTTTCGCATGCGAACAATATTGCGACCATGTCGCTCAGACAAAAGGCGTGCATGTCGACGCGCCATGGCAATACGTTCGTCAACCGAAGGTGCACTGGGAATGTCATTTCCGGCAAGCGCTGCTGCAGCCTGGGCAAACAACCAAGGATTTCCCTCAGCTCCTCGCGCTATCATAACTGCATCGCACCCCGTTTGTGAAAGCATAGCCGCGGCATCTTCGCCAACTTTTACATCACCGTTACCAATGACCGGAATGCTTACAACACGCTTGACACGCGCTATAGTTTCCCACTCAGCACTCCCCCGGTAGAGTTGTTGCGCATAGCGTCCATGAATAGCAACGGCACTTGCGCCAGCTTCCTCCATACGCAAAGCAAACTCAGGAGCAGTTTCTTGACCTTCAAACCAACCTCGCCTGAACTTTACCGTCACTGGATGTTCTACCGATGCTACAACGCAACGCACAATTTTTGCTGCTAGTTCTGGGTCGCGCATAAGTGCGCTTCCGTCGCCCTTTGACACAATTTTGCGAGCAGGACAACCCATATTGATGTCGATATATGCAAGGGTGTTACCCATTTCCTGTTCAATCCAAGCAGCCTGAGAGGCCATAACATGAGGTTCATGACCAAACAACTGAACTGCTACCATATCTTCACCAGGAGCTAGATCAAGCAAATGACGCGTTTTCTCGTTAGCATATGAAAGGCCTTTTGCAGAAACCATTTCGGTGTAAGTCATATTCGCGCCCGACTCTCGACAAAGGCATCGAAATGCTTCATCTGAGACACCAGCCATTGGAGCCAGTAAGAGCTTTGGAGAAGTTAGAAACTCTTGAAAATTAAACATAGAATAGCTAGCTCATTAAGATACCAAGGCTGCCAACAAGCGTCGTTAAAAGCAAAGCAATCATAGCAACAATGACAATAATGCAGCCGATACCAGCAAAAATTGTAGAATGGCTTTTTGCGCGTTGTGCCTCTTCAGCAGCCTTCTTTTCGTCGAAAGCATTATCAAGCCAACTTGAATCTTCAGTTTTCATCTTTCGACTCCCCCAAACTGCCTACATTAAGCATGCGAATTAATCGTCAACCTTCAAAATTGCCATAAACGCTTCTTGCGGCACTTCAACATTGCCAATTGCCTTCATGCGTTTCTTACCTTGCTTCTGCTTTTCAAGCAATTTACGTTTACGGCTAATATCACCGCCATAGCATTTCGCCAAAACATCCTTGCGTTTTGCCTTAACGGTTTCACGTGCAAGCACCCTACCACCAATTGCGGCCTGAATAGGCACTTCAAACATTTGACGAGGAATGATCTCCTTCAACTTTTCAGTTAGCACGCGGCCGCGGTCGTAGGCTTTGTCTTTATGAACAATAAAGCTTAATGCGTCAATAGGCTTTCCAGAAAGCAAAATATCAAGCTTAACCAGCTTCGATTCATGATATCCATCGAATTCGTAATCAAGAGACGCATACCCTTTTGTATTTGACTTCAATCTATCAAAGTAGTCCATAATCAGCTCAGAAAGCGGAATTTCCCAAAGCATTTCTACGGTATGTTCAGAGAGATATTCCATGCTTACAAAGGTGCCTCTACGGGCAACAGTAAGTTCCATCACTGCACCAACATAATCAGGCGGGATAAGTATTTTCGCCTTCAGATACGGTTCTTCAATGCGCTCAATTTCACCTGGATCAGGCATTTCTTGCGGCGAATGAAGGCTTACCATAGTACCGCCCTGCTTGAACACGTGATATTCAACCGAAGGGGCCGTAGCAAGCAGGTCAAGATTAAACTCGCGCTCTAGGCGCTCTTTAATAACCTCCATATGAAGCAAGCCTAAAAAGCCAACACGGAAGCCAAAACCAAGAGCATGTGACTTCTCTGCTTCCCAGATTAAAGCCGGGTCATTCAGCGACAGCTTCTCAAGTGCCTCTTTCAGAGGTTCGTACTGGTCAGAGTCAATAGGGAACAAACCGGTATATACCATTGGCTTCGCTTCGCGATACCCAGGCAAAGGCTCGCTCACCCCACCCTCAGCAAGAGTGAGGGTATCGCCAACTTTTACATGAGACAAGTCTTTAAGGCCTGTAACTAAGTAACCAACCTCACCAACACTCAGCTCAGGCAGCGCCTCTTCTTTCGGGTGGCGCGCTCCAACCTCTTCGGCCAAAATTACCTGATCAGTCGCTAACAAACGAAGCTTTTGACCTTTGCGCATGCTGCCATCAACGACACGTACGAGCGCAACAACGCCACGGTACGGGTCAAAGTAGCTATCAAAGATGAGTGCACGCAATGGAGCGGTTGCATCGCCCGTAGGTGCCGGAATGTTGTACACCACCGATTCAAGAAGATCATGCACACCAACACCAGTCTTACCGCTTGCTAAAACCGCATCGTCAGCAGGAATTGCCAGTCCATCTTCTATTTCAGCTTTAACGCGCTCGGGTTCAGCCGAAGGAAGGTCAATCTTGTTAATAAGAGGAATAATCTCCAAATTAGCATTCATGGCCATCATGGCATTTGCGACAGTTTGAGCTTCAACGCCCTGGGTTGCGTCAACTACCAAAACGGCACCTTCACACGCCGCCAAAGAACGAGAAACTTCATAAGTAAAGTCTACATGACCTGGGGTATCAATCAGATTAAACTGATAGGCTTCACCATCATCTGCCGTATAACTAACTCGAACTGCCTGGCTTTTAATCGTAATGCCACGCTCGCGCTCAATATCCATACTATCAAGCAATTGAGCTTGCATATCGCGCTCAGAAACAGTACCAGTCTGTTCCAAAATGCGATCAGACAAGGTAGATTTACCGTGGTCGATATGGGCGATAATCGAAAAATTTCTGATATGAGACGGGTCAGTCATGGCCTGCGCTTTCGAAAACAAGGGCACCGCAATGGCGCCCTTTAAAACTTGCTATTCATTTATGGTAACAGGTTAGCAGCACCTCTAAGGCAAACTTAAACGTCAAGCACTACAATTCCACTTCAGCAGGGCCACTCGCACTCGAACTTACCGTAACCAATTTAGAAGCTTTTACTGAAGAACCGTCAACAGTCGCAAGAACCCAAGTACCCTCTTCTAATGTAATTTCAACACTGCCACCAGAAACTGTCTTTGAAGTTTGCTGCTCAGGAACAAACTTCGACCCGTCTTCAGCGGTAAATACCGGTTTGCAAACAACAACACTACTTGCAGAGGTTTTTACGGTTACTGTGCCATTTGACGATACAGCATCTTTTGGAGATGAAACGTCATAGGTCTGCTTTGAATCTGAATGGCACGAGGTGCATGATTCACCATTATTAATAACTTCATGAGCACCTGAACAGCCCGTAAGTGCAATGCAGCCAAATGTCAAAACACCTACAACTGCAACAGTGGTTACTCCCCTTTTTACGCTAACTAACATACAACCCCTTTCAAACCCCGTAGTCATTTGTGCATTTGCCTGCACAAATAGAAATTTATCAGCACAAAAGCGTGCTGCATTTGTTATTCTATCGCATTGCGTATCCGGCTAGACGTTCCCAAATAAGTTTTTTGGGAGTCCGCAGACTAGGCTGCATGAAGGACCGTCGTCGCGCCGGGTGGCCGATTGGCTCAACCGAAGCGGGAAAACCTGACCGCTTACGCACACTGCTTGCTATCTATACGCAAGATTTTCTGTGCGCCAATCAGTCACCTGTGCACGTCAGTTCCTTTTACAGTTTATTTGCAAGCCGCTACGAAATGTAGGGTTGCTTCGCGCAACATAAACTAACGAAAAGGAGTTTCAAAATGGCAAACATCAAAAGCCAGAAGAAGCGCATCATCACCAACGAAAAGTCCCGTCAGCGTAATCGCGCCTACAAATCGGAACTGAAGACTGCTGTCCGCGCAACTCGCGAGGCTGTTGCTGCTGGCAACGCTGCAGAAGCTTACGCAAACGGTCTTACTGCATGCCGTCTGCTTGACAAGGCTGCTTCTAAGGGCATCATCCACAAGAACCAGGCTGCTAACCGCAAGTCTGGCGTTATGGCACTGGTTAACACCATCGTCACCGACGAAGTACGCGCTGCTTACGTAAAGCCTGAAGCCAAGAAGGTTGAGACCAAGGGCAACAAGAAGGCTGCTGCTAAGGCTGCACGTAAAGAAGCTGCCAAGAAGGCCTCTGACGAAAAGGCAAAGCGCGCTGCAAAACAGCAGAAGGAAGAGGAAAAGGCAAAGGCAAAGAAGGCTGCTGAAGCCGCTGCTGCCGCTGAAGCCGAAGCCGCTGCTGCCGCAGAAGAGGCTGCTGAAGAAGCAAGCGAAGAGGCTGCAGAATAACACTTGTTTTAGCAAGAACCTACAACAAGACGCCTTCGGAGTTTCCGAAGGCGTCTTTTATTTTGTAAGTTTGAAATGCAGTTATATCGATTGCATCCTCGGAAAATTGTTAGTCCTATTTTGCAGTAACAGATACTACCCATTCGAGAAATGCCACATTAGGATCTGTTCCGCTTTTCATAGCTTGTTCCGCATTGCGCGCAGAACTTAAAGCATAACGAAGTTCTGCAGAGGTAAAATTTTTGGCCCATCCAACATGCTTCTTAAAGGCCCATTCAGGACGAGGTTTAGGTGCGCCCTTACCCTTGGGTTTTTTCGCAATAGCCGTCATAGCACTAGCTATATTTGCAGGATTAGCATTTCCGCGTTTTGCTAAAGAGCGGACACAAATAAGTTCACGCAAACGTGTGGTACACATGGGCAGCAATGCATGCGGTGAAACCGATTTCATACGAGAAAGATACAAAATACAAGTTTTGGTATCTCGAGCCGCAAAAGCATCTACGAATTCCCATGGCTTTACTTCAGCCGTGCGACTTACCATCAAGCGAACCTCTTGATCGCTTACCGGCTGAGAATCACTATGAGCTATTGCGAGTTTTTCAACTTCCGCATTAAGATGCACAGTGTCTGACCCAACAAGTTCAACAAGTAATGCAGCAGCAGCTGGCGTAAAGGTAACCCCGTGAGAAACGGCCATATCGCGCACTAACGATGGTAGATCGCGCGCAGCAGGCGACGAACAGTCAATAACCGCTGATTTACCAAGCGCCGCAACAGCCTTATACAGGCGAGTATTTTTCGCTAACTTCTCTGCAATAAGACACAGAACACTCGATTCGCACGGAGAAGCTAGATACGAAACTAATGCTTCCGAATCGTCTTTTAAAAGCTTGTCAGTATTGCGAACTTCTACAAGTCTGACAGGACTTGCAAATGGAACAGTGTTGCATGCGCTAACAATTGCAGCACCACTACATTCACCAGAGGCATCAAAGACATCAGAATTAAATGATAAATCGCCCATTGACTCTAAGCGCGTGCGCAAACGCGAGACAACACGATCTCGTTTAAGGGCATCATCACCCACAACAAGATACACAGGAAGCAATTTGTTATTATCGTTAGCCATGCTTCTATTCTAACGTAGCGTTTGAACCGAAACACCCTGCGGGCTTAATTCACAAACAACATCACCCGAAATGTCGGTTCTTAGAATTGTTGCCCCAGCGCTTTCTAAAGCATCTAACGTTTTTGAATTTGGATGACCATACCTATTGTTTTCACCAACTGAAAACAAAGCCAACTTTGGCTTAAGAATGTTTGCTTGTTCGGAGGTAATTGCGTTTTTGGAACCGTGGTGGCCAACTTTGTATATGTCAACCTGGTTAATATGGCCTGAGTCAATCAGTTCAGCTAACTGCTCTGTTTCTGCATCTCCAACCAAAAGCGCGGTGCCTTCCGGATTTTCATCATTATCTACATCTGCTTGAGCAGCAAGACAAACACTGTCAGCATTACCCCCTTCATCGGTAAACTCATCTGGCCAGATACATGTCGCCTGCCACTTTCCAATATGAAGCGTATCTCCAACGGAAATGAATTGCATAGCATCTTCGCCGACCACTTGAACCGCACTGGCCTTTAAAGTGCCGCAGTTAGAACACGAGCATGACCTAACGCCGTCACTGACTATTACCGAGGCCACCTCAACTACTCCCTTTAAGCTAGAAAGTGAACCCATATGGTCATCATCTGGATGCGTTATAAGTACAGCATCTAACTTATAAATTCCGTTTCGTGCAAGCGCCTCACGTAGTTTTGAATCTTGATTACCAGTGTCAATAAGCAAGGTCGAACCACAAGATTGAAGAACAATTGCATCCCCTTGACCAACATCAAGCATGATGATTCTGGTAGTACTTGAATTAAGTATTCCAAATGCTACGAGCACCAAAACAATGGGCATTCCAGCAAGAACAACACTTGCCAGCCTTACTTTATGAGGCTTCGGCCAACACACCCACAGAAAGGCGCATAGAGCAAAGGAGAAACCAAGCGCACATCCTTCTGGTATATCTACAGGAATTGACGCCCAAGGAACTGATGCGGTTACTTTTACGACCCAAGCTAGAAACCACCCTGCCCACGAGGCGGCATTACCTGCAATCAAAGAAATCTGCGGAAACGCTAACGAAATCGTTGTAGCCCCTAATCCTAGTGCACAAATCGGAGCAAACAGTGGTGCAGTAAGCACGTTTGCAAGTACTGCCACACAGGGAAACTGAGAAAACAATGCAGCAGAAAATGGAGCTGCAACAACAGAAGAGGCAAAAGTGAGAGATATTGCGTCAGCTACAAACGCTGGACAGAAAGGTATAAGAAAATTAACCCATGACGAAAACAGCTTTCCAAACAAAACAATCCCAAGAGTCGATAAAGTAGAAAGCGCAAACGAAACCGAAATTGAAGCAGTTGCATCGAAACCTATCATTGCAATAATGCAAATACACAAGGCATTTAATGAAGAAGGTCGACGCTTTAATGCCCACGAATTGAGCCCCGCAATTGTCATAATTGCTGCTCGCAAGGCTGAGGCAGGTATCGCAGTAAACACCAAGTAAGCAAGAACGAACAGTACTTGCAACGCGCAAGAAAAAGCACGCGGTGATCGTAGGGATTTTAGTAACCCAGCAATAAATGAAGTCACAAGACTTAAATGAGCTCCACTGACTGCAACAATATGAGCTAATCCACTAACCTGAAATGAACGATAAACCTCCTCGTCAAGGCTTCCTCGCCATCCACAAACAATGGCAGCACACACTCCACTATCACGCTTAGAAAAAGGTTCAAAAAATGAAATAGCCTGATTTCTGACCTGGGCAATTAGTCCAATAAGGCTAGTCTTGCTTGACGATTCAACGTTATAAGCTTTAAGACTACCAACCGCACCTGATCGCACAAAGGAAGCCTTTTGGGTATCTTTAGGGCTCGCAATAGTCCCCCATACCGTAAAGGAATCTCCGTAATGCATGGTTTCAGACTTTGAATCAAGTTGAATCCTGACACGAAATATCTTGCCCTCTGATGCAACATCCGCTAAAACAGTCTGCCCAAAAGAACCCTGCTCGCCGTCGCTAACCGCAACACAATCCCACTTTGCAGCAACACCTTCTGCTTGGCATATATTGTTATTCCATACACAAAGTGAGACCGAAGCTAAACTAATTCCAAGAAGTAAACCAATAAGAAAAAGAACTCCGCAGATTACCTTCTTCTTTTTCCAGGCAAAGCAAAGAAAAAGTAGACCAAGTACCACACAAAGACCTGCCGCACACCAAAGATATCCAACGGGAATATCAACACATACAGTTAGAACCGCTGCGCACGCAGCCCAAAGGCCTATAGCAAAAAAGCCAATAGGAGGCAGACTTGGTCTTACCGCAGGTTTGTCCGAATCATTTATGACGTCATCATCTGCACAAACAGCAAATGGAGCAGCAGCTATCCGACGCATATACTTGCTTCAATTGCCGCAAATTTTTTGTCTCCAATACCGCTGACTCGTTTCAAGTCTTCAATGGTTTTATATGGTCCGTTTGCAGTTCGATCGTCTATGATTTTTTGAGCCATTGCGGGGCCTACCCCTTTTAGCGTTTGTAAATCCTCCGAAGTAGCTGTATTGATATTTACTTTCCCTGTTGCAGTTGCACTACTACTTGTCGCAGATGATGATTGCGATGTCGAAGAAGTAGAACTTGCGTCTTCATTTGTTACTTCCTGAACAGCGGGAACAATAATCTGCTCTCCATCTGTCACTTGACGAGCTAGATTAAGCGCATCGGCGTTCGCACCTTCGCTAAAACCCCCAGCAAGCGATATTGCCTGCTGTACCCTATCCCCTTCAGTAAGTTCATACAAACCGGGAGATATGACAGCACCCCCAACATGCACGTAAATTTTTTTTGGTTCGGTATTAGTAGATGCCTGCGACTCTTCGGCACGATTAGAAGTTTCAATACTAATTGTTGGTTGCGTTAAGGCCTTGATGACATTGCTTCCCAAAAGGACAACAATCATAAGCACCGCAACCGTCGAACCAATAAGCACAGGAAGACGAAAGCCTCCCAAATGAAGCTTAGATCGAAGCGTTTCACTGTATCCGACAAAATCCAATTC
Organism: Senegalimassilia sp.; assembly: GCA_963619015.1. Lineage (GTDB taxonomy): Bacteria > Actinomycetota > Coriobacteriia > Coriobacteriales > Eggerthellaceae > Senegalimassilia. Next base: position 28,546 of record CAVEUW010000003.1, read on the forward strand.
CAACAACCCCTATCCATCTGGGTTGTAAGAATACAGACGCAATCTAGCACATAGCTTGCCGATACCTACAGAACGCTAGCACAAGTGCGGCAAAAACCTAGCATGCAAAACTAGTGGGAAATAAAGAAAAACCTGCGTGTATTTACGCAGGTCAAAGAGCTAGTTATCAGATTTTCTAGACTTATTTCGTTTAAAGCCAGGACAGGTATATTCATGCAATTCTGCTAAATCAGCAATTTCGGGTACCCAGTCCGCTATAGGAAGCAGAGCCTCAGCCGCAAGCACATCTTCAAGCTTCGCATGCGTCTCGGGGCTTCTAGGCATAAACAGCGTGCAGCAATCAGGCGCATCCTGGGAACTAATCTCAAAGGTTCCTACCTGGTTTGCCATATCAATAATCTCAAGCTTATCGGTACCAATTAGCGGCCTGAATACTGGCATGTCTACAGCAGCGTCAGTGCAACGGATATTATCGAGTGTTTGCGAAGCAACCTGTCCCAAGCTCTCGCCAGTCACAAGTGCTTTAGCGCCTTCACGCCGTGCGATTTCTTCAGCAACCTTAAACATGAGCCGGCGATACATGATTACACGCAACTGCGGCGGAACAGTAAGCGATATTTCGCGTTGATAATCACCAAAAGGAACTACGAAAACACGCGCAATACAACCAGTCTTCTCAAGAATATGAGCGATATCATCAACAAGATATTCAGACGCATCTGAGGTTTGCGGCCGCCCGGAAAAATGAACGCCAATGCAAACCGCACCACGGCGTGCCATACGCCAAGTAGCAACAGGAGAATCAATACCACTCGAAAGCAGACTGACTACTTTGCCTGAAGACCCAACAGGTAACCCACCAACGCCACGAACACTACGTGCGTAGACATAAGCAGCGTTTTGAACAACCTCAACACCCACTTCAACGTCGGGCTGTTTCATCTGTACTTTTTTGTCAGGAAAAGCTTCGCACAGCGCTGCACCCACCAAACGATTCAACTCCATAGAATTGATGTCAAAATCGGTATGGTTGCGGCGTGCTTGCACCTTAAAGCTGTAGAAGTCATCAGCTTCAGAAAGCGCTTCAATGGCTGCGGCATTCATTTCTTCAAGAATGCGATCACATTTGTAGCCAGAAGAAACGCGGGCTACGCCAGGAACCTTACGGATTGACTCGGCGCAGGCCTTTTCAGTTTCCCAATCAGTTCCCTCTTTCAAAAAGACGCATAAACGTCCCGAAATTCGGTGAATTGTGACAATGGGAAAATCAGAAAGAAGCACCTCAAGATTTTTCAAAAGACGCATTTCAAACGTTGAACGATTGTGTCCTTTGAGTCCAATTTCGTGATAATGGACAAGACAAATGCGCTGAAAAGTACTCATGAGGTGCTAAAAATCCTAGTGGTTAGATGCGTCGATAGTTTCCGGATTATAGGAAACGTCGCCGCGAGCAATTTCAGAAAAAGCCATCGAAAGCGGCTTTTTGTCAACAGCCTTAGCAATTTCAACGGCAGACTGCAGCTGAATAGCACGGTCACGCTGACCGCGAATCATGTCATTGATGTCATGGGCACGCTTAGAGGCGAGCGAGCACAACAGGAAACGGTCATTTTCCGTTTCGTTTAGCAGGTCGTTGATCCTCGGTTCAATAATGCTCATTTGGAATTACCCTCGCGATTTCTCTGCTTGTTCGTTTACATATCCGACCAATGCATTTACAGCATCATCAAGATTGTCGTTCACAAGCTGTACATCATACTCCATTTTTTTGGAAAGCTCTACCTTTGCGGCAGCAAGACGTTTTTCTACCACATCTTCGGGTTCTGAGCCACGCCCACGCAGGCGCTGCTCTAACACCTCTAAAGAAGGAGGCTCGATAAAAATCAGATGAGCCTCAGGAAGAAGCTTTCGAACCTGGAAAGCGCCTTGCACGTCAATCTCTAAGATGACCTGCTTTCCGGCTTCCATGTGTTCAACAACGCTAGAAAGTGGCGTACCATAATAGTTGTCGCCATAAACAGCCCATTCAAGCAAGCCATTCGAATCAATAAGCTGTTTGAATTGTTCGACAGTTTTAAATTGATAATGAACGCCATCTATTTCACCTGCGCGAGGCTTGCGCGTAGTTGCCGAAACAGAAACCCACGCATCAGGAACCTCTTGCACAAGTCGGGCCACCAGGGTACCTTTACCGGCCCCTGATGGCCCTGAGATGACAAATAAATTGCCGGAACGCACAGTGTTTAGCCCAGACGCTCCAGAAGAGCCTTCTGCTGACGCTCGCCAAGACCGCGCAGGCGGCGGGATTCAGCGATCTGCAGTTCCTTCATGATCTTCTCAGCCTTGGCCTTGCCATAGCCAGGAAGGGTTTCGATGAGGGTGGAAACCTTCATGCGACCAACAATCGGGTCGTCCTTCATCTTGATGACCTGAGCCAGCGTGATTTTGCCGGTCTTCAGCTCTTCGCGAACCTGTGCGCGCTTAATGCGAGCAGCCTTTGCCTTTTCGAGTGCAGCCTGACGATCGGCAGCGCTAAGTTGAGGAATAGCCATGTTTGAACTCCTTTGTGTCTTTCACGGACTGTGAAAATACTAGCACGTCATCTGCGGTTTTGCGTGAAATATTTCGTAATTCGTCTTAAACTTTTTTCTAAATAGCCGCTGAACTGGGAAAACGTACTAATTCAACAACTGGTGAAAAGAGCAGTTATGACGGAAATGACACAAAATCGCAGGTAAATGACGATTAGGAAAGCTCTTCAGCGATTGCCATAAAGGCCGCAGCGGGGTCAGCCGCTTGGGTAATCGGTCGGCCTACAACAATGTGAGAAGCACCATTTTCGAAAGCTTGCCTCGGCGTTGCAACGCGGCTTTGGTCACCCAACGCACTACCAGCAGGACGAACGCCAGGCGTAACAATATAGCCTTCAGGACCAAGGACGCTACGCAACATAGATGCCTCTTGAGGAGATGCAACAACACCTGAAATACCAGCACGTTTAGCCTGTTCTGCAAGCACATTTACCTGGTCAGCCATAGAACGCGTCACACCGGTATCGGCAAGAGCAGCATCTGACATAGAAGTAAGCACAGTAATACCAAGCGTAATAGGAACATCAAAGCCATATTCAGCCGCAGCACGTTCTGCACCCTTCTGAGCAGCGCTCATCATAGCAACGCCGCCTGTGGTATGCATTGTCATCATGTCGGCACCACTTGCGCAGGCCGAATACGCGGCACCTTCAACCTGGTGCGGAATGTCATGAAATTTCAAATCAAGAAACACCTTAAAGCCGCGTTCTTTGAGCGCATAGACAATTGCTGGACCATTGGCATAAAAAAGCGTCATGCCAACCTTCATCCACTTAGCTTTGCCTTGTAGCTTATCTGCGATATCAAAAGCCTCTTCGATACCACAGTCAATAGCGACAATAACGCGATCACGTGCAGGAATATCGTTGAAGTTTTCTAGCATTTCAAAGCTCCTATCAGCTCGTTTACATCCTTTACACCATGGCGTTCACAATAAGTAGCAATTCCGTTTACTACCTTTATAGTGCTTTGCGGATCAACAAAGTTCGCAGTACCAACAGCCACCGCAGTTGCACCAGCAAGCATAAATTCAACGGCATCTTGCCCTGTTGAAATGCCACCCATACCAAGAATAGGAATGTTGACAGCATTGTGGCATTGCCACACGCAACGAAGAGCAACTGGCTTGACGGCGGGACCAGAAAAACCAGCAAGCGGACGAGCTGTTTTCGTACACTGACGTTCGGCGTCGATTGCCATTCCCATAAGGGTATTAATCATAGACAAGGCATCTGCACCAGCCGACTCAGCAGCACGCGCGATTTCGGTAATGTCAGTAACATTTGGCGTAAGTTTAACGATAAGCGGTCGAGTTGTTGCAGCGCGACACATACCGACAACCTTTTCGACGCTTTCAACATGAGTACCAATGGTCATGCCACCAGCATCAACATTAGGGCATGAGATATTTACCTCGTAAGCATCAACCGGTGCTGTTTCAAGCGCTTCAATAACGGATACATATTCGTCGAAACTATGACCTGATACGTTGACGATTGTGGTTGCTCCAACTTCTTTTAACCAAGTAAGCTCGTGTTCTTTCAAATGCGCAACACCAGGATTTTGTAACCCAATGGAATTCAACATGCCAGAGGCAACTTCAGCTATGCGCGGCGAAGGATTGCCTTCCCAGCCGTTAAGTGAAACTCCCTTAGTTGTAACAGCACCAAGGCTTGCAACGTCAACGAAATCGCTGTACTCACGACCAGCGGCAAAGGTGCCAGAAGCTGTGGTAACAGGGTTTTTCATTTGCAAACCGCCAAGATTAACGGAAAGGTTAACCTGGGTAGAATTTGGCTTTGCCGGATTAAACTCGTGCAATTGAGCCATTTACCACACCACCTTAGCTGCATCGAAGACTGGCCCGTCAACACATGAACGCTGCTTTCCGTCAACGGTATCTACCACGCACGACAAGCAAGCACCAACACCGCAAGCCATACGCTTTTCCATTGAAATTTGACACGCTACTCCAGCTTCAGCAGCCTTACCAGCAACGATTTTCATAAGCGGTTCGGGACCACAACACACAACCAAATCATAGGGTTTACCTGCAATGCCCGTCTCAAGTGCTTCTTCAACAAGCGAAGTACAGAAACCCTTTCGGCCAAAGCTGCCGTCATCGGTCGCACATGCAGGTTCTTTTCCGACAACCTGAGTGTAACGTTCACGCGTAACCAAGGTATCAGCACTCGCAGCACCCAAAATCACATCAACAGAGACACCTGTTGAAACCAGCTTTTCACAGAACATGAACAAAGGCGCAGCACCAACGCCGCCACCAACAAGCAAAACACGCTCACAGCCTTCTGGGAGCGTCCAGCCATGCCCAACAGGGCCGATAAGCTCAAGTTGGTCTGCAAGCCCGCAATGACTATCGATAATAGTTAAATGGTCTGAGCCAAAGCCAACCGTTTGATACAGAATATCAATTGTGCCAGCAGCAGAATCTGCTGCATATACCGAAAACGGGCGACGAAGGATATGCCCCTCCATTCCCGGGATTTGCATATGCACGAATTGCCCAGGTTGCACGGTTTGAGCAATTTGAGGTGCCGCAAGCGTAATGATATAAAGCCTTGGACCTACCTGTTCATTCGAGATAACTCGAACGTTTTCGTTCACAAGTGCCATAAAACTCCTTTTGTTGCCCCCTACGCCCGAAATCGAGCGGTCTTACGTTACGAAATCGAGCGGTCTAACGTTACCTTAAAACCTATGCACGACTTGGCAGATCATGCTGTGGTAAATCTTGCAACGCGATAGGATCAAGACCCCTATCACGTGCTGCTTCCATACCTGCAACAAGAGCCTGAGCTGCGGCAAGCGTGGTTACCTGCGTTACACCATGCTTTACAGATTCCGTACGAAGAATATAGCCGTCGTTACGAGTTGCATTACCGAAGGGCGTATTAATAACCAGCGCAATTTCGCCGTTCACCAGCATGTCTTGAATGTTCGGGCTGCCTTCGCTAATTTTCTTAACCACCTGAGTTTCAACACCTGCGGCCTTAAGCGTACGAGCAGTACCACCTGTTGAAACGACATTGAAGCCAAGACGTACGATTTCGCGAGCGATAGAAATGATTGAGCGCTTATCGCGGTCGCATACACTGATGAAAACATTGCCGCCTTCAGGAAGCATGTAGCTGATAGCAAGCTGAGTTTTTGCGTATGCGCAGGGGAAGTTATAAGCAATACCCATAACCTCGCCGGTTGATTTCATTTCAGGCCCAAGCCTTGTATCAGCCCCGGGGAAACGGCCAAAAGGCATAACGGCTTCTTTGACGCTAAAGTGGTCAATCTCACGATTGTCAGCTGGAAGATTCAAATCAGCAATCTTTTCGCCAGCCATAATGCGAGCTGCACACTTCGCAAGCGGAACACCTGTTGCTTTTGAAGCAAATGGCACCGTACGGCTCGCGCGCGGATTTGCCTCGATCATGTATACAACCTGGTCTTTTACGGCGAACTGAATGTTCATAAGACCCACAACGCCAATACGAAGCGCTAAACGGCGAGCAATGTCACGAAGCTTATCTTGCATGGTTTCCGAGATGGCAAACGGAGGTGTGCAACACGCCGAGTCACCGGAGTGAATACCAGCTTCTTCAATGTGCTCCATAATGGCTCCGACGAATACTTCTTCGCCATCGCACAGGGCATCCAAGTCAAGCTCAACCGCTCCTTCAAGGAATCGGTCAAGGTATACCGGGTGGTCAGGAGTAATTTTTGCAGCTTCGGTCATATACTTTTCAAGCTGCGAGCCATCGTAGACGATACCCATACCGCGCCCGCCAAGCACATAGCTCGGGCGAACCAAAAGCGGGAAGCCAATATTTTCCGCAACCTTACAAGCCTCTTCAAACGTTGATGCTTGACCTGCCGCCGGATACATGATGTTAAGTTCGTCACAAATAGCTCGGAAGCGATCGCGATCTTCAGCCAAGTCAATTGCTTCTGGCTTCGTACCCATAATGTGCACGCCTGCATCTTCAAGAGCTTGGGCAAGCTTGAGCGGCGTTTGACCGCCAAGGGTGACCACTACCCCATCAGGCTGTTCGACATCGACGATATCCATGACATCTTCGAAGGTCAGAGGCTCGAAATACAGCTTATCTGATGTGTCGTAGTCAGTAGAGACAGTTTCGGGGTTGCAGTTAACCATAATGGTTTCGAACCCTGCGTCGTGCAAAGCATAGCTTGCATGCACGCAGCAATAGTCGAATTCGATACCCTGGCCAATACGGTTCGGACCAGCACCCAAAATCATTGCGCGAGGACGCGTATGCTCACCGGGAACTTCACTTTCCGCTGCATCGTATGTTTTATAGTGATATGCCGTCTTGCTTGGGAATTCAGCAGCGCACGTATCAACTGTTTTAAACGCTGGAACAACACCTAAAAGCTTACGGCAAGTGCGCACAGTAAGCTCATCAGAGCCGGTCAAGTGAGCAATTTGTGCATCGGATAAACCCATCGACTTCACAACGCGGAAAGCGTCAGCGTCAAGTGCTTCAAGCTTCATGCCACGCAAGTTTTCTTCAACTCGCACGATGTCATACATGCGATTAAGGAACCAACGGTCGATTTTCGTAGCTTCAAAGACCTTATCAACAGACCAACCGCGCTTCATCGCCTCAGCTACGTAGAAAATGCGATCCTGAGTAGGTCGACCAACCAAATCGTCGAACTCAGCCTCATCGAAAACTTCTTTGCACTTACCATCAGCATTTAAGCCGTCTCGTCCGTTTTCAAGCGAACGCATCGCCTTGCCAAGGGCTTCCTCAAATGTACGTCCGATAGACATGATTTCGCCAACAGCCTTCATGCGTGTGGAAAGCGTGTCGTCAGAACCTTGGAATTTCTCGAATGCAAAGCGGGGAACCTTCACAACGCAGTAGTCGATTGAAGGCTCAAAACACGCAGGTGTTGCTTTGGTGATATCGTTTACGATTTCGTCAAGCGTATATCCTACAGCCAAGCGAGCAGCAGCTTTTGCAATAGGAAAACCTGTTGCTTTAGAAGCAAGCGCCGACGAACGGGACACGCGCGGATTCATCTCGATGACGACCATACGGCCATTGTTGGGATTGAGAGCGAACTGAACGTTTGAACCGCCCGTTTCAACGCCAACCTTTTCAAGAATCGCAAGCGAAGCTGTGCGCATGCGCTGATATTCGACATCAGATAGCGTTTGTGCGGGAGCAACGGTAATGGAGTCACCGGTGTGTACACCCATAGGGTCGAAGTTTTCAATGGAGCAGACGATAATGCCATTACCTGCGCGGTCGCGCATGACCTCCATTTCGTATTCTTTCCAACCCTCAATAGATTCCTCTACCAGGACCTCACCTGCCGGAGAGAGCTCAAGACCTTGCGATACGATAAGACGTAGCTCAGCTTCATCATGCGCGATACCGCCACCAGCGCCGCCCATCGTAAATGAAGGACGCAGCACAACCGGATAACCCAGCTTGTCAGTAATAGAGAGTGCATCGTCAACGGAATAAGCATATCCGCTTCGTGCGGTCTCAATTCCTAATTCAGCCATGCAGTCGTTGAAAAGCTTGCGGTCTTCACCACGTTCGATTGCCTCAAGGTCGCAACCAATCATCTCAACACTGTATTTTTCAAGAACACCCGACTTTGCAAGTTCAACAGCGGTGTTAAGACCTGTTTGACCGCCAAGTGTCGGCAATAGTGCATCAGGGCGCTCTTTTTCAATAATTTTTTCGACAAACTCAGCGGTAATAGGCTCAACATAGGTTCGATCAGCCATACCAGGGTCGGTCATAATGGTGGCCGGGTTCGAATTCACAAGGATAACGCGATAGCCGTCAGCTTTTAAAACCTTGCAAGCCTGTGCACCGGAATAGTCAAATTCACAAGCCTGGCCGATAACAATAGGGCCAGAGCCGATGACTAAAATAGATTGAATGTCTGTACGCTTAGGCATTGGCGGCCTCCTTGTCATTTGCAGACGACACTTCAGCACCAAACGCCCAACCTGAAAGCCTGTCAGCAGCAATATCAATATCTAGATAATCGCTTCTGCCTTCCATAAGGCGCGCAAACGCTGTGAAGAGGTAGTGTGCATCGGTAGGTCCAGGGTTCGCCTCAGGGTGATACTGAACAGAAAACGCCGGAATATCCATAAAAGCAATGCCTTCTGCGGTGCCGTCGTTCAGATTGACATGCGTCAGCTGAATGCGGCCGAATCGCTTATTGTTCACCACAGGAGCTACACCCTGTTCAACCCAAAAACGCAGGTCGTCGTGATGTTCGGATATTCCACCGGAAAGTTCAGGTATCAGTTCGCCAAGGCTTGGGAATAACAATCCGAAACCATGGTTCTGTGCCGTGATTTCGACACGATGCGTGCGTAAGTTCATGACCGGATGATTACCACCGCGATGGCCAAACTTCAGCTTCTCGATATCTGCTCCGGCGGCCTTGCTCATCATTTGGTGACCGAGGCAAATTCCGAAAACGGGAAGCTTTCCCAGCAACTTTTCCACCTGGTCATACGTACCAGCAACTGCTTCAGGGTCGCCCGGACCATTGGACAGAAACACGCCGTCAGGATGCATGTCAATAACCTTCTCAGCAGGCGTATCCCAGGGAACACACGTAACCGAACAGCCGGCGCGAACCAAGCCGTCAAGAATGGACTTCTTAACGCCGCAGTCATACGCAACAACATTGAAGCGAGGCGCGGGCGGATTGGTCAGCGCGAATGCCTGACTTTGGGGAAGATCGGAAACTGCATGTGTGTAAGCGCTTTCGCAAGAAACCGTTGCAGCGAGGTTCACACCAACGATGCTTTCAGACGCACGAACACGATCGAGCAGAACTTGCGGGTCGGTTTCAGTCGTAGAAATGACCGCACGCTGAGCACCATTGTCACGAACATGGCGAACCAGTGCACGAGTATCAACACCTTCGATTGCAACAATACCGTGCTCACGCAAAAATTCAGGAAGAGACTGGGTAGATCGCCAGTTAGAAGGAGTGGTGCACATATCACGAACAACCAGTCCGCGCAAAGCAGGATTTACCGACTGCATGTCATCGGCATTCACACCGTAATTGCCAATTTGAGGGTAGGTCATCGTGATGATTTGGCCTGCATAACTTGGGTCAGTGATGACTTCCAAGTAGCCCTCGAGCGAGGTATTGAAGCAGATTTCACCGAACGCTTCACCTTCGGCACCACATGAAGTACCGCTAAAGATTGCGCCGTCCTCAAGCACGACATAAGCCTGAGAACCGGAAATCTTCGACGTTCCTTCTAATAGCTTTCGCGAGATTTCACTCACCAATAGCTCCTTTCACTGTGCACCTACCGCAAGTTTAAAAAAACACGCCCATCACGCGGGCGTGTCAAGAAAACCGCATGCGCGGATACTGCGTATGATGCTTTCCTTGTCGGTCTCTCTGTACCGCCCTTAAAGGTTGCAACGATTATACGCCTGCTTTCGTCTTTTATATCAGCTATCTGGCGAAAGCAGGCAAATGAACACGTACATCTAAACAGGTTGTTGCACCCCTGCTCAGATGCCTTTTTACGATTCCACGATTTCGCCGTCTTCCATAGTTGCATAGCCTGCAACGTAAGTATCAGTTGCCATGCCGCAAAGCTTACTTCCGATAAAACCGGAATTAGTCGCCTTGCTACAGAACTTCGAAGGGTCAACTACCCAAGAAGCATCAGGATCGATAACGGTAAGATCACAAGTGCAACCAGCCTCAATGGCAACACGCTCGACACCTAGGATTTCACGCGGGCGAACAGCCATTACTTCGCATAAGCGATTCCAGTCAATTTTGTTCGTATGCACCAAGTTTGTAAGCACTAGACCAAGCGACGTTTCAAGCCCAACCATTCCGTTTGGCGCCAACTCAAATTCACGGTCCTTCTCGAAATTAATATGCGGAGCATGATCGGTCGCAATAACATCGATGGTGCCATCACAGACCCCATCAATAAGAGCACAAGCATCGGCGGCAGTGCGCAGCGGCGGATTCACCTTAAGGTTCGTATCGTAATCATCACTTATCGCATCTTCGGTTAAGAACAGATGATGCGGTGTAACTTCGCAGGTCACAGGTAAGCCTTCGGCTTTTGCTGCACGTACGAGATTAAGCCCACGAGCCGTTGTAATGTGTTGAATATGAAGCTTACAACCAGTTAAACGACACAGGGCAATATCGCGTGCAATTTGAATTTCTTCGCCTTCAGCTGGCCAACCTAAAAGAGCCAAGCGAGTTGACGCGACACCTTCGTTGACCTGGCCTTCCCCTACCAAGTCTTCATCTTGGCAATGCGACATGACAACGCGGTCAAACTGACTGGCGTAATCCATCACACGACGCATCATCCCCGCGCCCTGCACGCCTCGACCGTCATCGGTAAACGCCACCGCGCCATGAGCAACCATGTCGCCCATTTCCGATAGCGTGGTGCCTTCCAAGCCCTTCGTACAGCTACCAGCCACATAAACACGGCATTTTCCAACAGCTGCAGCTACCGACTTCACATATTCGACGCCAAGTGCGTTATCGATGACGGGCTGCGTATTCGGCATTGCGCACACAGCCGTAAAGCCACCGTGAGCAGCAGCGCGAGTTCCTGAGGCAATATCCTCTTTCTGCTCGAAGCCCGGTTCACGCAGATGCACATGCATATCAACAAGGCCTGGCACGATAACCTTGCCAGTTAGGTCGCGCTCAACACCTTTCGGCATAGTAAGGTTATGGCCAACTTCTACGATTTTGCCGTCGCGAATAAGAATCTCACAAACCTCATCGAGCCCGACCTGCGGGTCGATAACGCGTGCACCTTTAAGCAGTAACGCCATCTTCGCTCCCTCCTAATAGCAAGTACAAAGCGGCCATACGAGTTAAGATTCCGGCATACACCTGGTCTAATATGACTGAACGATTCGGATGATCAGCCATGAAACTATCGAGTTCAACACCTCGGTTCACAGGCCCCGGGTGGCACACAATAGCATCTGGTTTCATCAGCGCATCGCGCGATTCGTTAAGCCCATAGAGCATGTTGTATTCGCGCAGACTTGGAAACGGCGCACCCTCAAGGCGTTCGCGCTGAATACGAAGCATATACACCACGTCAAGTTCCGGAAGCACCTCGTCAATGTTATGAGAAACGTGATCGATTCCAAGAACGTCGGGGCGTGCCGGCATCAGAGTTGGAGGGGCGATTGCCGTTACTGTACAACCCATAATCTTAAGTGCTGGAACAAGGCTTCCACAAACACGCGAATGCGCAATGTCCCCGACAATTCCGACGTGTAATCCGTCAAGCGTGCCCTTGGTCTGCCAAATTGTGAATAAATCCAAAAGCGCTTGAGTGGGATGTTGATGCTTGCCGTCACCCGCATCTATTACATGAACGCCGGAAACATCAGCAATTTTTCGCGGAACACCTGCGTGTTTATCGCGCACAACAATTAAGTCAATTTTGTAGGAGCACAACGTCTGCACCGTATCAACTAACGACTCGCCCTTTACGGTAGAAGTTGAGCTGCCGCCAAAGTTCATCGAGGTAGCCGACAGGCGCTTTTCTGCGATTTCAAAGGAAGAACGAGTGCGCGTTGAAGGTTCGTTGAACATGTTAACGACCGTAAAACCCTTAAGCGTGGGTACCTGCTTAATGCGACGCTCGTTTACCTCTTTGAACCGAAGGGCGGTTTCAAGAATAGTCATAATGTCGTCAGCAGAATATTCGCTGATATCAATAAGATGCTGGTGATTGAATGCCATGTTATTCACCCCCAAGCGGAGCAGCACCAATATGCGCGCCATCTTTCAGTTCCAAGATTTCAACCTCGGTCTTGCCGTCGCATTCCTCTAAGAACAGTCGAACGTTCTCATTAGCTGACGAAGGAACATTCTTCCCAACATAATCAGCGCGAATAGGAAGTTCTCGATGACCACGGTCAACAAGAACCGCAAGCTCAACACGACGCGGACGACCGATATCCATAAGCGCATCAAGTGCAGCGCGAATAGTCCGCCCGGTATATAAAACATCGTCAACCAAAACGACGTCTTTACCTTCCATATCGAAATTAATCTGTGTGGAATGAACTTCGGGAGCGAAATGAGTGGCGAAATCGTCGCGATAGAAGCTGATATCAAGTTTGCCGAGCGGAACCTTAGTGCCCTCAATTGCCTCGATTTTATGCGCGAGGCGCTGCGCAAGTAGGTCTCCCCTAGTCACAATACCTACAAGTGCAATAGATTCAGCACCTTTGTTAGATTCGAGAATTTGATGCGCGATGCGTGTTAATGAACGCTCAATCTCAGCGGCGTCCATACAGACGTTTTTCAGCGTTGCTGTATCAGCCATACACACTCCTATCAACTAAGACATGTGCAGACAAACCAACATAGCGCAGGTAATGCGATTGGAGTTCGCCTTACCCGTTGTGTGCGTTTGCCACCCGATTGGCTTTCTTAATCAAAAAGAAAGAAAGCCCTTGTCGAAGAGACAAAGGCTTACAACGTGTGCAATAAGGCTTACGCCGTGATGTAGTTTAGTTGCGCCCTTGTCGGTCTCTCTGTACCGCATTTAAAGGAACTGAGAGGAGTATATCACCCAACAAAAGCAACGCAATAACGTTTTGAATTATTTCGCTGAAGGACAAAAAGCGACTAAAGCAGCACTGCTTTCAAAGGTAGCAACGATACGATTTGAAAGCGAATCCCACGAAACAGAGGTTGTATCGAAACCGCTTCCGAACTCAGGATTTTCTGCAGCTTTAAGGAGTGAGTCCTTAAGAGCTGCCGCCAAACGACGTTCAAAATCAGGCAATTCGGATTCAACGGGCGTGTCGGTGCCTATGATTGTCGGGGTATTAACAAACAACACTGGGGCGCCCGGTAAAGCCGCTTCAAGCCATGGCTTAACACCGGGCAAATTGGTTACGACTGCTCGACACCCGCATGCCATAGCCTCAATTGTTACAAGCGGAAGGCCTTCGAAAAATGACGGCAAAACGAAAATATGCGAGCCACGATACGCAGCAACGAGTTCATCTTGGCTGACGCGCCCAGCAAAATGAACTGGCACGGGACTTTTTGTCGCTAAACTCACGATTTCATCGTATTGTGCCTGGTCGCTATGGCCCCCAACCAGCTGCAACTCAAGCTGATATGGAAAATCCTTCAGATATTGCATCGAGCGAACAAGGCTTTCAACACCCTTTGCGCGGCAAATTTTACCTACATACAAGATACGCAACGGGTCTTGAGTACGCAGCGAAACATCAGTGTTGAACTCACGCGCGTTGTACCCAGTTCCCACAACATGAACCTTATCGCTTGCGACTCCGAAAACATCAACTATTTCTGATGCTTGCTCTGTATGCAAAGAGAAAATGCCATCAAGGCAGCGAACCGCCTCAATGATACGTTTGCGTTCCAAACCATGACTTTTTATCTGACGTAAATCAGTCGAATGACTAAGCGCCCACAGTTGGCATTTTAGCTGGTTAGAGCTACTTGAATTGTCTTGCTTGGCTCGACTCATAGGTTTCGGTGACCGATTTATACCGGCATCGCTATACATTCGCTGGATTGTTTCAACCATAACCGAACATACCAGGTAAAGATGATGACAAAGAATCACATCGGGGTGAAAATCGCGGACGACTTCTTCAATCCGTTTAGAAAAAGCGTCACGAAACACTTCAACCATATCAGGGGTCATATCACGATAGCGAGTCGCCTCGTAAGGCATGACATCACTCATACCACAGACAGGAAACGACAACTCACCAGTTCGATACCGAACCGGATAAAATTTGCAGCCGTTTGCGAGTTCGGGGTTGTCGTCTCGATCGATTCCAGCGATAACCGCAACGCTATGACCATGCGAAATCATTGATCGAACGGTTTCGGCCAAGTAAACGCCACTTCCAGTGCTATCAGGCTTTTGAGCTGAAATACAAAGGATTCTCATACAAGTCTTTCTGTCACACAGGTATCGGTGAAAAATGGTAACCGGGATAGTTAAACAAGCTCAGCCGCAATTTCTTTAATAGCAACAATAGCCTGGTCAACTTCGTCTTCGGTATTAAACCACCCAAAACTAAAACGAACAACGCCCTGTTCGGCTGTACCGAGAGCTTTATGCATCAATGGAGCGCAATGAGCACCAGGGCGCGTACATATATCATAACGGGAAGACAACAGGTCACTTACGGTACCCGAATCAACCTCAGCGATGTTAAGGGCAACAATCCCACAACGCTTTTGCTCCCCACCGCCATACACACGAACAGCTTCGACATCTGAAATACCATCTACAAATCGATCACAGAGCAACTGAACCTTAGCTTGAACAGTGCTTACGCCAATGCCATCCAAAAAGGCAACCCCCGCAGAAAGACCAGCCAAACCGTGAGCATTCGCCGTGCCAGCTTCTAAGCCCTCAGGCATGAAGCGCGGATGACGCTCGTCGAAGCTATGTACGCCAGACCCGCCTTCTAAAAGAGGCACAATTTCAAGCCCTTCGCGAACAGCCAAACCGCCAGTGCCTTGTGGGCCATAGAGCGACTTATGGCCTGTAAAGCACACAACATCGGCGTCTATCTCCTGCATAGAAAACGGCAAACAACCTGCAGTTTGAGCGGCATCCAATATAAAAAGCGCACCCGACTCGTGAGCTGCCTCACACATGCGGGCTACATCGTAAACATCACCTGTCACATTCGAAGCGTGAGTAACCACAACCAATGACGCATCCGTCAAGGCGCGCTCATATGAATCCCAGTCAAGCGACCCATCAGGGTTAATTGCGGCAACACTCACCGAACAGGAGCGGGTATCGCGAGCGCGGAATAGCGGTCGCAAAACGGAATTATGCGAAGCAGCGGTAGTAACCGCCTTCGACCTATCAGGCAGAAGACCTTCAATCGCAATGTTTAAAGCCATCGTTGCATTAAGCTCGAATGAAACACATTTAGGACTTGAGACACCAAGTAAATTCGCAACCCGTGAGCGCGCAGAAAAAACTGCCATCGAAGCATCAAGTGCTGCTTGATGCGAACCACGCCCCGGCCCGCCAAAGCAAGACATCGCATTACTGACAGCGGAAATCACCTGTTCAGGCTTATGCATCGTGGAGGCAGCATTATCGAAATACAGCATATCAAACTCCTAACAGGCTTCCTGTTTAAGTTCGCTAGCAAGAAGAGCGGCTCCTATTGCGCCCGCAAAGCGCGCTTGCTCACAGGTTGCGACAGGCGCGTTAAGCTGAACTGAAAGCTGTTCGCAAAAATAGTTGTTATCACACAAACCGCCAGTTAAGAAGTACTGCTTCGCGGGAATTTGCCCCACAAGGACAGCAACGCGTTTTACCACTGAAGCAATAATTCCATTCGCGATATTCTCTCGTGGCTCTCCGCGCCCGACAAGCGAGATAACCTCAGACTCCGCAAACACCGTGCACATATTTGAGATTTCTGTTGGGTTGCCAGCTTGTGCCATGCGCGACAATTCCTCTTGAGAAACCCCCAGTCGATCAGCCATAATCTCAAGAAACCGACCGGTTCCGGCAGAACATTTATCATTCATTACAAACTTCATCACACGACCACCGCGAAGACTTATTGCCTTAGTGTCCTGCCCACCAACGTCTACAACGGTACCGTCTGCTTGAAACAGAAAGTCAGCACCACGGCCATGGCAAGTGATTTCAGTAACTACTTTTGTCGCATACGGCACAGAAACGCGACCATAACCAGTAGCAACAACGGGATGCTCTTCCACAGAAAAACCTGCATCAGCTAAACGCCCACACGCCTCTTCAGCAGCAGCAACGCTTGAATAACCTGTCGGCATAATAAAGGTTTCGACAACTTCGTTATTCTCAACAACTGCTACCTTTGTAGCAGTTGAACCAATATCGATACCAATTCCAGCCAATGAAAACACCTTCCAAATCGTTAGGTTCAAGACTATCAGATGCCATCAAAGACAGCCCAATGAACTAGAGAAACGGTATATTTGCCCATACAAATACAAGGCATTTGAACTCACCTGTTGTGGGATTTGCCCATCAGAGCAAACCAATGTGCTCTGATATACTTTCATACGTTGTATAGGAAAGCAAAATACCAGCAAAGAGGTGAAATGAGCGAAACGAGCCACATAAGCAACGGTCCTGAAAACGACGGTGACCGAATCAGGCTCACGCTTCTCACCGACAAAGGTGGTTGAGCTGCGAAATGGGGTCCGGGTGATCTCACGGAAATATTGAAAAACATTACGCCAGCCGACATGTTTGACCCCAACATTCTGCTCGGATTCGACACTGCCGACGATGCCGCTGTGTACAAAATCGACGACAACAATGCTGCTGTGTTAACGCTCGATTTCTTTACTCCGGTCGTTGACGACCCGTACGAATACGGAGCCATTGCTGCAGCCAATGCACTTTCCGACGTCTTCGCTATGGGTGCCCGACCAGTGACAGCTCTTAACATCCTGGCATTCCCAAGCTGCCTTGGTAAAGAGGTGGTTGGAGAAGTTTTGCGCGGAGGCGCAGATAAGGTCCGCGAAGCTGGTGCGTTTGTTGTCGGCGGCCATTCCATCGAAGACGACGAACCAAAATACGGGCTTTCCGTATTTGGTCTGGTAGACCCTAAAAAACTTATCCGTAATGGCGGCGCTTTACCTGGTGATGCACTGTATTACACAAAAACGCTCGGCACCGGAATTATGAACGCAGCACTTCGCGCGAAACTAAAAAGTGAAGAGGAATTGCGTCCGGTTATTGATTCTATGATGGAGTTGAACAAAGCAGCTTCTGAGGCCGGTATCGCCGCTGGCATGCGTGCGTGTACCGACGTAACCGGGTTTGGACTGGCAGGGCATTTACACGAAATGGTCGAGGCTTCAGCTTGTGCCGTACGTATCAGTTGGGACGCCATTCCCCTATTTGACGGCGTATACGAACTCTCATGCGATTACTGCCGTCCAGGTAAAACGTTTGGAATCATAGACTGGGCAACTGAGTTTGTCGCACAAGGCAGCCTTGATGATTTCGAATTCGACAACCGTATGGGCGTGCTCTGCGACCCGCAAAGCTCAGGGGGGCTACTTATCGCCATACCTCCGGAAAACGTCGAGATTTTCGAGAAAGAGTTCGAACGCCTTTGCGGACGCACAGCAGCCCGCATCGGCGAATTTATCGACGGCAAGCCAGGGACTATCCAAGTTGAGTGGTAAACATCAGATTCAAAAAAGCCTGGTCAAATGACCAGGCTTTATAATTACTTCGGACAAGTCGAACAATTAATATAGATCAACTACAAAAAGCGCGGCAAAGACAAGATTATTGTCTTGCAAAGCTGAAAGTAAAGTTTCCTTCCCCTTAAGGGGAACAGACCACGCAAGGCCGCAACCTGCACTAACTTCGGAGGGAACTGGAATTACCCGCCCCGGAACTTTACCCGCATCAGCAGCAGTTTGTACTGCCATTGCATCAGCAGTGTTATCGAAGGTTAAAACCGCGTGAGGAGTTTTCTTACGCATGCAAGGAAAACCTCTACGGGCGAACAACAACGCGTGCGTTCAGTTGCTTTTCAACGATGACGTACATGTTGGTGACCTCACCGACGGCAAGCTTTTCAGTAAGCCCATAGTGATTCAAGCACGTGCCGCAGGAATAAATCTCAACTCCGGCTTCAGCAAGCTTTTTCAAATCTTCAAGCGCAGGGCTTCCCTCACACGTCAGCTTCACACCGCCGTTGTATGCAAGAATAGTTTGCGGGAGTTCGTCTTGCTGAGTCAGTGCGAACACAAACGCCTTCGCAAGCGTTGCACCGAGTTCATCGTCTCCTGAGCCCATAAACTCACTAGAAAGCACGACAACCTTGTCACCAGCAGGGATAAGCTCGCCACAGCTAGACTCTGCAGGTGCTTCGTCACCCGTCTTTGTAAACGTCACAGCAAAGTTTTGTGCATCACGCACATCTGATGAAGTTGCAATCTTAAGCGACTTGCCAAGGTTTTCCAGATTATGCATAGCCGTCTCATTGTCGACGAGGACCTCAAGTTCACCCGCACCCATTTCCGCAAGCGCCTTCTTCGCGCGAACGACAGGAATCGGGCACGCCTCTCCTCGAGCATCAAGCTGTTCCACTTTTAACTCCTTTCATGCAGCGCTAGCTGCGACTAGGCAAATTGACCTTCAAATTGCCATTTGACTAATACCGGTCACCGGTTTACACCGACTAGTAAATGCTGTCATCAAATCCTACAGCGCAAATATAACCTTACAGCATCTCAATGAAAGCTGCTAAGCGCGTTTCAATCTGGCCAGAATCGTTCGTCGAATAATCGGTCTCGAGTTTCATGTACGGCACTCCAGCCTCTTCGCAAGCAGCGGCCACCTTCACTGACTCGATATTGAAGGTATGGCAGGCTTGTAATACAACTTCGACAACACCATCAACCTGGTACTTCTTGACCATGCCCATCATATTCTCGATACGACCCTCATTCGGTGACATAACCGAGCAATTGATTGAAAGATAACGGTCGGAAATTGCGCGCAAGATATCGGGGGCATCAGGGTCAACCAGCATAGACTGAGTGCGCTCGCCTGAGCAATCGTCAAGAGCCACGATAACGCCACCAGCCCTCTCAACCGTCATGCCAACCTTCTGAATAACACCACCAGTCGGACACCCCGTAAGCATGATACGTTTGGCACTTGCCGAAATCGGACGCTCACCTGCCTCGTAGGCACTACGACGCTTCTCGGCAAGATCTTCAAGTGTTTTTGCATAGTCATCGACATTAAAGCTGAACGTCGCCTTCAAAAGCGTTGCCATCATCTCTACGCCGCTCATCGCAGGAGGGACTTGAGCTTGCAATTCGTACAGACTACACATCGCGCGACGAACGCGGTTACGCTTGCGAACAGCTTCACGCATAGCCTCGTCGGTAATTTCAACGTTGAAGCGATTCTCAAGTTCGGCTTTCAGAAGCTTCGCTTCCTCGTACCACACATCACCTGCGTAACTACGCGTGCGACTTTGCGGTAGCTGCATCACGTGCACCGGCTTGATGTCTGAGAGCAACTCGTACATCTTTTTCTTGCCGTCACAGGTTGTCTCTCCAAGCACCATGTCGGAGAAGTACGTGAAAGGACACTTGTTTGTAAGCGCAAATCCATAGGTGCCCTTGATAAGCGGACAAAGATTTTTCGGCAACACCGTTTCGGCATCAGGAATGGTTTCGTTGTTCATACCACAAAGCCCAACGGCGGCAACACCAGCGGCATCAAGCAACTCAAGCGGACTGTATGAACACAAATAGCCAGCAAGCTTGCCGCCTTTCTGCTTGTAATTCATTGCAGCAACAAAGCTTGCACGGCGCGCCTCGTCAAACGATTCGTAAATGGAAGGAAGATCTGTTGGAACGCAAGGTTCGTCAGACTCGGAAGATTTAGAAACCTCGGTTGAAATATTTTCTGACATACATCTGCCCTTTCTCGTCTGGAATACAGAAATACGACCAAGTGGTTGTACAGCAGAAGGTTTAGTAGGGGCAGAAATGCTAAACCGCAGATGAGTATAGCACCACTCATCTGAAGAGTTACCTCCTGAGCAGGCGAATAACTGATTATTCGGATATACTACAAGTTCGAAATCATCAAGTTCGCTTGTCTATGGAAGAGGATATATGCCAGGGAAACCTAACACCGAAGCGCTCAGAACCCTTCCCCAGGTCGAAGAGCTGATGCACGCACCACAGCTTGAGGCGCTCGAACCACTTATCCCCCGTCCGATTCTTGTCGATTGCGCACGCGAGGCTATTGAAGCAACTCGTAGCAAAATTCTTGACGGCTCAGCAACTTCAGCAGATAACACTGCAATAGCCGATGCCGTCTGCACAGCAGCGCTCGCAAATTTGCGACCCTCACTTCGCCGAGTTATCAACGCAACCGGCGTGATTATCCACACGAATCTTGGCAGAAGTGCGCTTGCTGAAAGTGCTGTTGATGCGGTTGTGGAAGCTGCGCGGGGCTATTCGACGCTTGAATACAACACCGATGAGATGCAGCGCGGAAATCGAAATGAGCATATCGAGCATTTACTGAAATCGCTTACCGGCGCTGAAGCAGCCATAGCAGTCAACAACAATGCTGCTGCCGTCATGATGGTGCTTTCCGAATTCGCCTCAGGACATGAGGCTATTGTTAGCCGTGGTGAGCTTGTTGAAATCGGCGGCAGTTTCCGCATTCCCGACATCATGGCACAGTCGCATGCGCACATGGTGGAAGTTGGCACCACGAATAAAACTCATGCACTCGATTACGAACGAGCAATAACACCGCAAACAGCAATGCTGCTGAAGGTTCATCCGTCCAATTACCGTATGATTGGCTTTACCGAGAGCGTTTCAAAAGAAGAGCTTCGACATATCGCCGATGCAGAAAACGCACGTCGAAGTGAATCGTCTGAGTGTTCTGGCGACGCCGGGACTACAACAAGCACGGCGAATATTCCTGTTCTTGTATACGAAGATCAGGGTTCTGGTGCCTTCGAAAAGTTAACCGTCTTTGGTCAATACGCCGAGCCAACGGTTCGCGAATCACTTGCCGCTGGTTGCGATCTTGTGTCGTTTTCCGGGGACAAACTGCTCGGTGGGCCTCAAGCAGGAATCATCGTTGGTCGAAAAGACCTGATAAGCCGACTAAAAAAGAACCCGCTTGCACGAGCGCTACGCTTAGACAAGATGACGCTTGCTGCCCTTGAGGCAACACTTCGCCTGTATCTCGATCACGAGCAAGCACTCAAAGAAATCCCCACGCTTCGCATGCTTACTGAAAACGCTGACGTAGTTCAATTGCGCGCCGAAAAACTCAGCAAGGCAATTCGCAAAAACGTTACTACTAAGCAGGCACAACTTGAAGTTGTGCAAGAAATTGGGCGCGCTGGCGGCGGTGCGCTTCCTATGTGCGACATTGATACCTACTGCGTACAAGTAACGTTTAGGTGCGGAAATGCTCAAGAGTGCGAGACTTTCCTTCAACAAAAACGCACCGTGCCTGTCATCGGACGCATCAAGAAAGAGTCAGTGCTCTTCGATGCACGAACAATAAACGAAGACGACATTGCCGAGATTGCTAGTGCTATGAAAGCCTACTTCGAGCATATTCCCAATAATCAAAAAGGTGCACAGAACGCCTCGTCCAGCAAATCACCAACGGCGAAATCGGCGAAATCGGCGAAAACATCAATGAAGGCGTAGGTGAAGCCATGGGCGAAGCAATCAACCTTTCAACACCTGACCTGATTTTAGGCACTGCAGGCCATATCGATCACGGCAAATCAACACTCGTTCATGCTCTCACTGGCACCGACCCCGACCGACTCGCCGCCGAAAAAGAGCGCGGCATCACAATTGAACTGGGGTTTGCCAAGCTAGAACTCCCAAGCGGTATACACATGGGAGTTGTTGACGTACCTGGCCACGAACGTTTTGTACGCCAAATGATTGCCGGCGCTACGGGTGTTGACATTGCTCTTCTATGCATTGCTGCTGATGACGGCATAATGCCTCAAACCGAAGAACATCTTGCTGTCTTAACGTTGCTCGGAGTACCGAAACTCGTCGTAGCACTAACGAAATCCGATTTAGCAGACGAAGAATGGCTTGAAGTTATCGCAGATGACATTCGCGAGCGACTCAAAAGCACACCTTATGCGAATTCACCCATCGTTTCCGTCTCCGCGCGAACAGGCGATGGGATTGACAACCTAAAAGCTGCACTCGATAAGGCAGCAAGTCAAACACACCGTAGCCGTACCGAGGGAGCATTCCGCCTGCCTGTAGATAGGTCATTTGCTATCAAAGGTGCAGGAACGGTCATTACTGGCACATTATGGTCCGGCGTCGTAAACGTCGGTGACGAAGTTGAAATATTGCCTGCAGGAAAACTTTCGCGCGTGCGTTCTATCCAGGTACATAATCAGCCAGTTGAATCCGCAGGTCCAGGTCACAGAACTGCGCTTAACCTTAATGGCGTCTCGACTGACGAGGTGCGACCGGGCGACTTTTTATGCACGCCGGGAAGCCTTACCCCCAGCGATCATTTCGATGTGGAATTCACCTATCTCGGGCTTCCGGGTTCTACAAAGCCACTTCAAAGCGGTTCTCGCGTACATGTGGCGCATGGTACGAAAGAAGTTGTCGGGCGCATTTTGCTTATGGACGATAACAGTATTGCTCCCGGCACGACTGCGCTCGCGCAAATTCGCACAGAAGGCGACCTTTCCGTCGCACGCAGTGACCGATTCATTATTCGCTCGTATTCTCCAGTGTTCGTTATTGGTGGCGGTCAGATTCTGCGCGCTCACCCACGACGCTCGACGAACCTTTCCGACGGCGAGCAAAAGCTAGTCGAAGCACTTCAATCGAACGACAACACACGTGCTATACAAGCGGTTATCGAATCTGCAAGTATCCCGCTCGGCGTTGACGAGGTTGCTAACATGGTTGGGCTTTTACCCGATCAAACAAGAAACGAGCTTACAAACCTGACAAAAGCAGGCGCTATCACACAAATTGGCGAAGCCTTTGCCACAAAATCGCTCATACAAAAACTTACGAGCAAAATTGAAAACACCCTGATGAAATATCACTCAGCAAACCCGCAGGCCACCGGTATGTCAAAAGGCGCCCTTATTGCGGCTGTATGTCCGAAATGTCCTGAAGCAACCTTCAATGCTGTTCTTGAATATGCCTGCAAACAAGGAAAAGCTGTTTTTGCTGAAGGAGAAGTAAGCCACCCAACCGAAGGCGCAGGCGCCCGAAAGCTTGAAGAACAAGCTGCCGAGAAACTTTCATCTGCGCTAAAAGCTGCCGGAAGTACGCCTGCTTTCGCCAAAGATCTTATTGCCGAAGCCGGGCTTACTGCACAGGCTGGCTACAAAGCCTTTGGCAAACTAGAAGCCACTGACAGAGCAGTCAAGGTGAATAACGATTTGTACTTTGATGCCACTGTATTTAAACAGTTTGAACAAGCACTTCGAACTAAGCTTGCAGACGGTCCTGCAAGCGCGGCCGACTTAAAAGACGCAATGGGCACCAGCCGCAAATACGCAATCCCGCTGCTAGAGTATTTTGACAGCATTGGTATCACTCGACGCGTCGGTGACGCTCGCGAACTTATTAGCTAATCGCCGCAAATACCGTCCTTTTACAAAATTGTTACTGCAAAGATAACAAACTACGATACTATGCACCGTGGTCAAAATATAAGCCTACGAATTGCTGTTATTAAATAATGGAGATGGATGGGTCCTGGTGGGCCCCGCGGCCTTCAAAGCCGTTGTGAGGCGCGCAGAACGTCTTGGGTGTGTTCGATTCGCACGCATCTCCGCCAAACAGTTGTAAGCCCCAAATTATGGGGCTTTTTTGATTCCCTGCATCGCTTTCCCAACACGGGAATAACTACAACGCAAATCGCGAGACTGACCAACTTTGCGAAACGCTCTCTTCAAAACCCTATCGAGGAATAAACTGCGCCGTCACACCAACCAGTGCTACCGCCATAATCATCACGAAAATCGAGATTATCAGCCTGTAGCGAAAGCACTTATGGTAGGCAAAGGCTCTGTTTGAATCATTAGCTGGCTGCTAATGCCAGGTGTCCATCAAAGTACCCTCGAAGAAAATCGATTACATATACAATGAAAGCATACGTTGCTCCAAGAATGTCAAGGAGGTAATAAAGATGCTCTCAATCATCCTGTATATCTTGTTTTTCCCGATCATAGTTATTTTTGATGTACTGAAAATGATGAAATAAGCACGTATAGCAGCAAGGCGACTGTCTCAAAAGAAAAACTGGATTAGCTGGATTTGTTGAATTAGCTAAACTCGAAAAGAACTTTACCTGCAGTAGTGGCATGGCCAAATAAACTTACTGCCCTTGCTGTTCTTTCATAGCTGCAAACGGCAAAAATTGCCGACCTCGGTCAGGGGAAGAGGTTGCCACGCGCGGGCCCTCAGCAGCTACCCGACGCGCAATGTCATCAAGAACTTGCTCACGATATTCGCGCTCGCCGGGCTTCAAATCCGACCACTGCCCCACATTGGGCAAAGATGCCTGCTTGTATGCCTGCTGCAACGCAGCCTTCTGCACCGCAGCTTGACCATCCGCTTGTTGTAACGCAGCCTTCTGCAACGCAGCCTTCTGCGTCGCCGCTTGCTGCGACTGTTGGCCCACCGCTTGCTGTAACACTTCACCTTCCCTATGCACGATGACCTCCGATCTGCTGGTTACGTTCACGGGCGTTTGCTTCCTCTTTCAGACTTGTGCCCGTAAGCATTGCATTTGCCCCAAAGCGTGCGCGCACCGAAACCATCGCTTCAGCAAGCGCATCTTGCTTTTCCTGATCAGCATGGTCATCGAATAATGTCATCTGCACTTCGCTTTTATCAACAAGTCCTGAATACGAAACACCCAAGCGCCTGATTTTAAGCTTTGGGTCAATCGTCTTACGATAGACCTCCACCACAGCCGACACCAGTTCACGAGGAGTATTTTCAGGCTTAGGAAGCTTCATTGAGCCTCCTGCAGACAAATTCGGTGCACACCAAAAGCCAACTTCCCAATTTTGATGCGCAAAATTTGAATTGGAATAACCAATATGCACCCCGACCGTCTGCGCAGCAAGCCCCTTTTCTACCAGTTCAAGCGCAGATGCAAGCGCCATTTCACGCAGCACAGTTTCGGCCTCAGCAAACGTGTAGTCGCGCATGAGTACCTGCCCGCTATCGACGGAATGCCCGCGACGCTTGTAGCCGCGTGCCTCAGCAATAGTGCATGGTTCAAGGCCCCAAGCGTGGTCAAGCAGATATTCACCATTGACACCAAACTCGCGACGAATTACCTCATGAGGAAGAGCACAGATACCCGCCAAGTCATACACACCGTACTTAGACAGGCGTTTTGCGATACCGCGGCCAATACCCCAAATATCAGTTATAGGACGATGAAACCAAATGTCGCGTTTGAAGGTAGCATCATCAAGCACGCCTATACCATCAGGTGCATGCTTCGCTGTTACATCAAGTGCAACCTTCGCCAGAAACATGTTCGGACCAATCCCTGCCGTTGCCGTAATATGTGTTTCTTCAAGCACAGCACTCATCAGGTGCTTCGCAAAGGTGCGCGCATCGGTGTGATACAGCCTCAAATACGGCGTCGCATCAATAAAGCATTCGTCAACCGAATAGACATGCATATCAATGTCACTTACAAAGCGCTGATAAATCCCATTAATCTTTTCGCTTACCCGCATATACTCGCGCATACGCGGAACAGCAGTTATGTAATCAATACCTTCTGGAATATCACGCACGCGACAGCGGTTCTTTACCCCAAGTGCTTTCATTGCCGGCGTGATGGCAAGGCAGATGGTATTCGCCGAACGATCAGGGTCGGCCACCACCAAATTTGTTGTAAACGGATCAAGCCCACGGGCAGCGCATTCAACACTAGCGTAGAACGACTTCAGGTCGATACACATGAAGGTATGTTCCCAAGCATCGCTTTGCATGCGTCCCGCAGCTCCTTTCGCCCCAATGATTTTTCACAGTCTGTTCGCTATACAACTATGAACATGTGTTCGATAATATCATAGCGATGGACTATATGACGAAAGAAGGAAAAAGAAACCGCGTGCATAAACTGTACGTGGATGTTGTCATGCGCCTAACCGACGAAGGGCGAACTGATCCACTTGCTGTCATTTGGCCTGATGGCAGGTCGTTTCGCATCGATGAAATTATGAAGCGCGGACATTTTGGGCCGCCTATTCATGGAAAGCAAACTGCTAGCTTTCGCGTGCGCTTTGGCGGGCATGTCACTGATTTATTTCTAGAAAAACAAGCAGGCGTGCCAACCATAGGCACGCCTGAAACAATGCGCTGGTGGGTATATGCACAGGACACCACCAAGCGCGGCTCTATGAAATAGCCCGAATCACAAAAAGCTAGCTTTATGCGTTCATACCAAGCTCAAGTGCCTTTAAATTGCTAGCAAGCTTGTCGCGTTTGCTAGCAGGCACAACCTTATCCACAGCAGCACGGATAGTTTCTTCCGAACAAAAACGTGTTTCGGCATACAGCTTGCCAACCAAAATGACATTTGCAAGCACTTTAATACCAGCTTCTTCAGCCATCTGAGTTGCAGGCACAGCGCACACCTTCACGCCCGGGATATCGGGAATGCGCGGCACAAGCGTGCTATCAACGACAACCAAGCCACCTTCCTGCACGCTGTTTTCAAACTTGTCTAGCGAAGGCTGATTCATAACCAAAAGCACGTCAGGGTTAAGCACAAGCGGGCTTCCGATAGGTTCATCAGCCAAGGTCACGCTGCAGTTCGCAGTACCACCGCGCATTTCTGGGCCATAGCTTGGAAGCCACGAAACTTCACGGTTTTCAATAAGGCCAGCGTTAGCAATAATTTTGCCAGCAAATAAAATACCTTGCCCGCCAAAACCCGCAAGCACCGCCTGCATGTTACGGCGTTCAGTATTTATCGCGTTTGTTGCGTTCGATGTGCTCATTGCGCACCACCTTTGCTTTCTGCGTTTTCTGGATGAGCAATCGGGCAGTCGGCGTTACGAGCACCAGCAGCTTCAACTGCATTAGCAAAGCCATCAGCTACAACATCGCGATATACGCCAAGCGGATAATACGGCAGCATATTGGTACGCATCCACTCAAAGCTTGCCTGCGGCGTTAAACCCCAGTTCGTCGGACAGGTTGAAACCACTTCAACCAAGGAATAACCTATACCATCAATTTGGTTTTGGAACGCCTTTTTGATTGCACGCTTAGCTTGGCGAACATGCTTTGGTGTATCAACAGTCACACGCTCGAGATACGCCGGACCATCTAAGGAAGATAGCAACTCGCATACACGAATGGGAAAACCCGCAGTCGTAACATCACGACCATATGGAGACGTTTGCGTCACCTGATTCGGAAGACTTGTCGGCGCCATCTGACCACCGGTCATGCCGTAAATCGCGTTATTGATAAAGATAATGGTGATATGCTCGCCACGCGTTGCAGCATGGACCGTTTCAGCCATACCGATAGAAGCCAAATCGCCATCACCCTGGTACGCAAAAACAATGTTGTCAGGCAGGGCGCGCTTCAAACCTGTTGCCACCGCCGGCGCACGGCCATGAGCGGCTTCAACCATGTCGCAGCCAAAAAAATCAGTCGCACAAACAGAGCAACCAACAGGAGCAACGCCAACCGTATCACCCGCAATATCCAGTTCATCAAGCGTTTCTGCAATCAAGCGGTGAACGATGCCATGGGGGCACCCCGGACAGTAGTTTGTAATAACAGGCAGCAGCGACTTCGGGCGTGAAAATACAACCTTTTCCTCTTGAGCCATGCTACTCACCTGCCTTTCCTGCAATATTGCGAATTTTGGCAAGCACCTCATCGGGCGTAGGAATTACACCACCGGTTCTGCCAAAGAAATCAACCGCTGCACGACCATTAACAGCCAGGCGCACATCGTCGACCATCTGTCCCATATTCATTTCGACAGACAGGAATGTATGAGCTGTAGAAAGTGCCTCTTCAATAGCGTAAACCGGGAACGGCCATAAGGTGATTGGGCGGATAAGACCGCACTTGATACCCTCTTGACGCGCCTTATCAACAGCACTATGCGCAATACGAGCCGAAGCACCAAAAGCGACAATAACAATTTCAGCATCATCGACTAGGTACGTCTCAGCACGCTGCTCATTTTCCTTCACTTGCTCGTAGCGTTCAAAACGCTCGACGTTTAGGCGCTCTAAGTCTTCAGCAGTTAAGTACAGCGAGTCAACAATATTGTGCTCACGGGCATTCTTATGACCAGTTGTCGCCCATGACTTTTGCGGCAAATCATCTGCACTCTTAGGCTCAGGCAGCACAACTGGTTCCATCATCTGACCCAACATACCATCAGACAAAATCATGGCTGGCATACGATATTCATCGGCCTTATCAAAAGCCAAGTACGCCAAATCTGCCATTTCCTGTACAGTCGACGGCGCAAACACCAACACCTGGAAGTCACCATGACCCATCGCGCGTGTGGCCTGCCAGTAATCAGATTGGGAAGGCTGAATGCCTCCAAGACCAGGGCCTCCTCGCTGCACGTTAACAATAACAGCAGGCAGATCGCAACCAGCCAGGTACGACACACCCTCAGCTTTCAGCGAGACACCCGGCGAGGAAGACGACGTCATAACACGAGCGCCTGCAGCAGAGGCACCGTATACCATATTGATAGCCGCCACTTCAGATTCAGCCTGCAGATACGTACCACCAACCTTCGGCATACGTTTAGAAAAATAGGCCGCAACCTCAGTTTGGGGCGTAATTGGGTAACCAAAAAAGAAGCGGCAACCAGCGCGCATAGCAGCCTCGGCCATTGCTTCATTGCCCTTCATGAGCACCTTTTCTTGCGCCATTATCGCATCACCTCAATTGCAACGTCAGGGCACATCGTTGCGCACGACATGCAACCTGTGCAAGCTTGGGCATCAGTGAGTCGCGCCGGGTGATACCCCTTTGCAGTGATACGTGACGTATCAAGCTCGATGATATGAGCAGGGCACGCATCGACACACAAGCCGCACCCCTTGCAAAAATAATCATCGACGACAATTCTCGCCATGTTTAACCTTTCTCGCCTTATACACCGCAAATTTTGCGGCTATTGCCTTCCTTTTTATACGTCGTTGAAATGCAAAACCAACCCCCAAAAGCAGGTTTTACTTATTCCCACGGCTTTTTTACATACACATCTACAGGATAAATAACACCAAGTTCTCCTGCGTTGTTCTCAAGATAACGTGGAACAGTGGTAAACGCCAAAGGGATATCCGCCAAATTTGCAACATCACGAGCGAATACCACACCGCGTGACAAAATGTCGCGATCGGTTTGACTAGACAAATGAGTGTTGTTCGCTAAAGCTGTAACCCTCAAGCGACTTGCACGCTCGACATCATGCAGAATTTCAATTGCCTGTTCAGGACGGTGTGTTAGGTTACGACTTCGATTCAGCACATGCAGCATGTCGTAGTGTCCCGCAACAATCGAGGGCGCAAAACGTCCAAGTGCAGTTGCGCCGGCATCGTCGCCGCCCGCATCAATAACAAACAAGCGGCGAGGATTTACAGAATCGGGCGAACATGAATCTACTGACCCATCGGGCACATTTAAACTCGTGCAAGATTGGACCTCATATTCATATGCCCACTCACAAGCAGTTGCAACGCGTCCAGTCACTCCTGGATTATCAAGCGTTGTTCCAGCAAATGCCGTTGTGATGACACGAACGCCAGCTTCTTCAAGCAATTCGCGATAATCACTTGTACGAAAATAAGGATTGACTACATCAAGGTCAGCAAGAACAACGTCAATTCCGCATCGACGAGCATCAAGCGCAAGATTAATTGCAAGATTAGTCTTACCGACCCCATAATGCCCGGTCAAAACTACAACCTGCGCTAAGCTTTCAATGTCGAATTTCTCCATACGCAACCGACTTCGTCAACTTACATCTGCTAAACCAAACCCTCTGGGGTTTTCGTCCGAGGCTCGTGTGACGCGCTTTCGTCTGCTTCGCGAATTGCTGCACGACGAATTTTGCCGTTAACGGTTTTTGGCAGAGCATCTACAAATTCAACGATACGCGGATACTTATACGGAGCTGTACGCTGCTTAACCCACTGCTGAAGTTCTTTCACCAATGCATCAGAGCCAGTAAAGCCATCAGCCAAAACAACCGTTGCCTTTACCGCCTTACCGCGAACAGGATCGGGGACACCGGTAACAGCAACTTCACGTACCGCCTCGTGTTCAAGCATTTCGCTTTCAATCTCAAACGGCCCAATGCGATAACCCGACGATTTAATGACGTCGTCGTTGCGCCCAACATACCAGAAGAAGCCATCTTCATCGACCCATGCAGTATCGCCCGTGTGATACCAACCATCAAAAACCGCAGCAGCAGTTTTTTCCGGATTGCGATAATACTCCAACATAATGCCCGGCGCCTTTTCGTGCACGTCAATGCAAATTTCGCCCGTCTCACCGACGTCGCATCGGCTTCCATCACCTCGTTGAATTTCAATAATAAACGCTGGCGACGGACGACCCATCGAACCCGGACGCGGAACAGCATGCGTTAAGTTTGCAACCGTAAGCGGAGTTTCTGTTTGCCCAAAACCCTCAAAGATAGTAAGACCAGTATGCTCTTTCCAGAAATCATACAAATCAGGATTTAAAGCTTCACCAGCAGTTGTGCAGTAAACCAGCGAGTTTAAGTCAAACGAATCAACATTTGCCTGCATCATCATGCGATACATTGTTGGCGGGCAACACAGTGTGGTTACCCCATAACGGCTAATGAGGCCAAGAATTTCATCAGCGTGGAAACGGTCAAAGTCATAGGTAAGCACACATGCTTCCATAAGCCACTGACCATAATATTTACCCCATACAGCCTTACCCCACCCTGTATCGGCAATAGTGAAGTGCAGGCCATCCGGCTCAACATTGTGCCAGTGCTTGGCAGTTACTAAATGGGCTAGCGCGTAGTAGCTATCATGCAGCACCATCTTGGGGTTTCCTGAAGTACCCGAGCTAAAGTACATAAGCATCGGATCGTCAACGTGCGTTTGAACAGGCGAAAAATCTGCCGAAGCAGCACGCACGTAGCTGTTGAAATCAAGCCAGCCTTCACGCGTAACCGGCGCTGCACAAATACCTTCCTTGCCGGAAAGCACCGCGCCTACCGGACCGTGATCGGTCACGAAATTGCCGGCATCATCGACAGGCGTAGTTCCACCGCCCGCACCATTGACCAAGATGCGCGTTTTAACAGACGGGCAGTTAGCAATGACGTTGTCGGTAATCTGAGCAATGTCACCTATGGAGGTTGCAATAACAGCCTTAATAGAGGCACCGTTTAAACGGTATTCCAAGTCGTGTTCTTTAAGCATGAATGTTGCAGGAACCATTACGGCGCCAAGCTTTGTTAAGGCCGTGGCCACAAACCAGAACTGATAATGACGGCGAAGGATAACCATCACGTAGTCGCCCTTACCAATCCCCTGTTCAGCTAAGAAATTCGCTGTTTTATCAGACCAATATTTCATGTCGCCAAACGTAAATAGGTGCTCTTCACCCTCAGGGTTAGCCCACATCATGGCGCGACGATCGGGGTCTGCTACAGCAATATCATCAACAACATCGTAGCCAAAATTAAACGTATCGGGGCACTTCACCTTAAAGTCAGTAAGTACACCAGCTTCGTTATAAGTTTCTTCGCAGAATCGCAAGTTGATATTTCGCATTGTTATTAAAAACTTTCTAAGTAAAACGCAACGGATAGCTACCCGCTGCAAAAAGCGGTCGAGGAAATTTGTGTTCGGCACTGACCGGCAAGCGGATAATTCCGCATAGGCCGGCGTGCCTAAATAATCTCGCTCGGCTTGATCACAACAGCAAGAAACTTACATGGCTTGCCATCAATAGCAATAATGCCATGTCCACGACCCGAGTCATACATAACTAAATCGCCAGGGCCAAGCTCTTCAGTATGGTTCTCATACTGAAAGCGCATGCGCCCTTCCAAAATAAAGTCAAGTTCTTGGCCTTCGTGATATGAAAGATGAATCGGCTTATCCTGAAGCTCTTCACGGTATTCGGCAGTCACATAGAATGGTTCGGCAAGCTTATTGCGATAATGAGGAGCCTTATGCAAATACTCAAACTCGGCATTGCGCTTAATAGAAATGCCCTCATTAGCACGCGTAAGCGAGTAACCCGATAAGTGCGGACTTTCGCCCGTGAGTAAGTCGATTGGGTCAACACCTAATTTTGCAGCGCTCTTGTACAAAAACGTGAATGATAGGTCTTCACGACCAGATTCTTGCGCCTCATATTCAGCGAGGCTTCTGCCAGTTGCTTCAGCCATTTCCTGCATGGTCAGGCCCATATCCTCGCGCAGCAAACGAATTCGCGCCGCCACCTCTTTATAATTCGGTTCCATTGTGACCTGACCTCCTTTACCAGCAATTAGGTTTCGTAATAGATTTGAACTTTACACTATCGGCAAACTTGTTTCGAGTATGTTTCAGTAAACGACACTCTATGATTCGCGAACGAACTTCACAGCGAAATGCGCATCTGATGTACCGGGTTCCAGTCGCGTTGCAATGCAGTTACGCCCATCAATCGGACAGACCGTAAAGCATTTACCCGCTTCACTCGAAAGGAACTCAGAAACAACGCCGGCATTTTCTTCGCGCGTAACCGTACAAGTTGCGTACGCAAGTGTCCCGCCAGGGGCCACATGAGACGCAGCAGCCTTAAGCATCCCAAGCTGCGTACGCGTAAAGCCGGCAATATCGCCCTCGGACAAACGCCAACGAATTTCCGGATGGCGGCGTAGGGTACCAAGACCAGAGCACGGCGCATCAATGAAAACGAAATCGAAAGTACGCTCGCCTATCGCGCTATCAAGCTGCAACGCATCAGCCGTAAGAGCCTCAGAAACATACACGCCATACTGCTCGGCACGTCCTTTAAGGATATTCGTCTTGAACTCGTGGTTATCAAGCGTAACGTATTCTTCTACCTGAGACCCATACTTACGTTGTGCACCCGACTGCAACAAAATGGTTTTTGTAGCACGGCCAGCACCAATTTCAAGCACACTATCAGGCTTTTTATCGGGAAGAACACTAAAAGCCACCAACTGAGAAGCTGCATCAGTCACAATCATTTTGCCTTGTTCGATCTGGCGCGCCACACCCGGCACCAAAAGCGCTCTCCGCTCAGGCACGCGCATGCAACCAGGAACTTCAGTAGAGCCAAAACTCATCGGGAGCACTTCTTCGTCAGCGCGTTCAAACGCACGACAAACCGACTCTTCATCAGTCTTACAAGCATTAACCGCTACGAAAATGGGAGCAGGCTCATTAGAAGCACGCATAAAGTTAACGGCGGCCTCTACACCCATTTCGCGCACAAGCTTTTCAGCAATCCAGGTAGGGAAAGCCTGCGTACGCGCAAGGGCAGCGATATCTTGAGTGGGGTTTCCGAAGGGGAATTCTAAGCGCAGGCGAACAATTTTATGCAGCACAGCATTAGCCACACGAACTGCAGGACCAGGACTAAAGGACTTCACCAGCTCTACGCCCTGATCAACTGCTACATGGGGTTCCTTGCCCAAAAATATCATTTCATACGTAGAAATTTGCAGCGCGTCGCGTGTTTCACGAAACACATCGGTAGGTTCATCAAGGGCACGATCGATAATCTCGTCAAGTGTACCGCGTGCGCTAACCGTGCCTAAAGCAAGCAGTGTTGCAAAAGCGCGGTCTTCAACCGACATCTTGGATTTATCAATAACCTGCGAAATTACTTCCTGAGCAAAAGCATTGCGCTCACGAACCGCGCGTACAACCTCTAAAGCAGCAAGACGCGCAGGAGTTGCCTTTGTCTTATGACGGCGAGGCTTATCGAAGGTTTTGGAACTAGCTTGCGACCCCTTTCGAGCATTGCTTGCACCATCAAACTTACGACGCGGATCACGTGTGGTATTGCGATGACGAAAATCACGCTTAGGCTCATGTGAACTGCACGCTGAAGAATCAGCTGAACCATTTGAAGCTCCACGCGAAGGCCCATGTGAAGCGCCCTTTTTGTATCTAGTTTTTTCAGAGGCGCTAAAACGTTTATTCCCAGACGGTTTTCCACTTCCTCGTGAGTCGCCATTTGATTTTCCACGGTACGAACCACGAGAAGAATTTCCCTTATAGCCGCCTTTACCCGAATTGCGACGAGAACCGTTATCGCGAGTATCTTGTTCAGCCACGAGTGCCCTCCCAAGTCTTTGTTCCATCTTTGATTCCTTGTACGCCTGCAGCAAATGCCTTAGCTTCCATAGCCTGTTTGCCGTCAGGTTTTACCCGTAAAACTTCAACTGCGCCATCCGACGCGCCAATAAACAGTCGCTTGCCAGCAAAACGCACAGCACCTGCGCAAATCCCCTCGGAAAGTTTCGTTGCGTCTTCATCATCAGCTACGGTTTTAGCCGCAAGTACGGTAAGTTTTTTGCCAGCAACCACCGCATGACTTGGATGAGCATCAGACGATGCTTGTACTTTACGGCAGACTATTTGCGCGCTATCAGAAGGCGAAACATCCAATTCACCACGCTCAATTTTAGTGGCGTAGGTAACAGCATCTTCAGCTTGTTTTGCCCAATACAGAGCACCAGAGGGAAGCTGAGCAAGAGCCGTCAAGAGCGCATGAGCACCTAAATCGGCAAGCTGGTCAGTCAAAACATCTGCGGACTGGTCGGCAATATCAATAGCACGGGAAATGCAGTAATCGCCAGTATCAAGGCCTTCTTCCATACGCATAATACAAACGCCGGCCTCTTGGTCGCCTGCAAGAATTGCACGCTCTACCGGAGCCGCGCCACGCCAACGAGGCAACAAAGACGCATGAACATTCAAGCAGCCGTATTTCGGAATTGAGAGAACGTCAGCAGGCAAAATCATTCCGTACGCCGCAACGCAAATTACATCAGGGTGCATGTCTGCAATAGCCTGCTGCTCAACAATGTCTCGCAAATTAGAAGGAGTGCGAACAGGAATGGAATGTTTTTGTGCAACCTCACTCACTGGAGATGGGGTGAGTTTCTTTCCGCGACCACGCACCGCATCGGCTCGAGTAAACACGCCAACAACTTCATGAACAGGTGCAATAGCTTCCAATATAGAGGCAGCAAAGCTTGGCGTTCCCATAAACACTACGCGCATAGGTTAGCCCTCCACAGAAGTTTCGCCCGGACGAGCACCTGCAGCAAGCGCTATCTCATAATCCTGTAGCGCTTGAATACGCGCCATAGAATCTGCGCGTTCAAACATGGTTACGCCATCAAGATGATCGGTTTCATGCTGTAAACAGCGGCCAAGCAAGCCATCACCTTCAATTTCCCACTCTTCGCCATCCAAATCGAAGAAACGGCAACGCGCAAAAGGCGGGCGCGCAATAGGAACCGAAATACCAGGAATGGAAAGACAGCCCTCCCCTTCAGTCACCGGGTCGCCCTCGCGAGCAACGATAACGGGGTTCACCATGATAAGAGGATTACGAGCGCCGTCTTCTTGGTCGCAATCAATAACAACCAAGCGCTTCAGCACGCCTACCTGAGGGGCAGCAATGCCACAGCCTGCGTTTTTGTACATAAGATGAGCCATTTGCTTAGCAAGGCGCTTCAATGATTTGTCGTTAAAGTCGCACGGCTCGCAAACCGTATTCAATAAAGGGTCGGGCGATTGCACGATCGACAGCATAAAGTCCTCCTCGTAAAGCAGTTGCTATGAGATTAGTTGCATTACACATAATGCAGTGCAAGTAGTTTGCATTTTCGCACGGGTTGCACGCTGAATTTTGCCGTATTAAGAGATTCCACAGAAAGACGAGGTGACTACAGAGAGAATGCGAAAGTTGGGCGCAAATACAACCAAGCCCAACTACGCCATGGAATGAGCGCGTTTTCGAGCAGTAATATCTCGCTGCATTGCTGCGACAGTCTCAAACAGCATCTCGTATTCTTCAGGATCAAGTGAATCAGGCGCGGAAAGCTGCAAGCGCAGACTCGCAACGGCATCTTCTGCATCTCCAATTGCAAGTTCTTCAACCAAATATGAAGCTAAATACTCAGGTTTAGCAGACTGAGGAAAGCCATGGGTGAGCAAGTTTGCAGCACGTGAGTCTACAAGTGCTGCCGCGCTCACAATGCTTGCTGCGCTAGAAGTTGGGTCATCGGCAAGCGTGTTAAGCATGCTCGTCGCAACCGTTTGACACAACGGATCATGCCATTGTGTCTGAGCAAGGGCGTCTGCATGCATAAGGGCAATAGTTGGATTCGCTGCAACTAAGGCAAGCAACTGTCGCTCAAACTTTCGACGATTACGCTCCTCTGCTGGCATAGAAACCTGACGACCAGACAGCGCAGTAGTAGCAGATGAAGCAGAAGAGGTGGTGGTTGCACTTTGACGGGCGGACGCATTTTGATCTTCCTCAAAAACACGAGGAGCTTTCAAGGCAGATAACTGCTCGAGCACGTCTTCTTCACGCTGACGACAACGGCTTGCAATCTGACGAGCGTAATCTTTCGCCAAAACGGAATCTTTAATAGGCGCCAAAACCGAAAGCGCATCAGTAAGTGCAGCGGCTCGCCCTTCCGCACGCGTTAAATCGTGGTTAGAAAGCCTACGCTCAATTCCGTATTCAAGAAGAGGCTTAGCCGCATCGATGAGCGCCTGTAGTTTTTCTGCCCCGTGCGATTGTAAAAACTCAGCAGGATCAAGGTTGTCGGGCAACGTTACTGCTGCAAGTTCGATACGCATATGACCAGCTTCGGGGGTCATTGAAGAATCGATAAATTGCAAGGCTCGATCTGCCGCACGTTGACCTGCGGCATCGCCATCAAACAGGTACACAATTCGATTGCGTGCATGACGTGAAAGTACGCGAATATGTTGACGCGTTAGCGCGGTACCAAGAGTAGCTACCGCATTGGTAATTCCCGCTTCATGCATAGCAATTACGTCTGTGTATCCTTCACAAACAACAGCACATCCACTTGCTGTCATAGAAGCTTTAGCCTTATCAAGCGCAAACAGCATTCGCCCCTTATGAAAAAGAGGTGTCTCTTGCGTATTTAGATACTTAGGCTCGCCTTGTCCAATAACGCGTCCGCCAAAGGCAATACAATTGCCAGCCTCGTCATTAATGGGGAACATCACGCGATTATAGAAGCGGTCGCGCAGCTTTCCATCACGGCCATTTAGCGCAACATTAGCCTGCACCATTTCTTCAGGCTTAAACCCCTTTCAGGCAAGATGACGAACCAGTACCCCACGACCCGGAGCGAACTCAAGCTGCCAGTTTTTCGTCACCTGGCCACCAAAGTTACGACCATTCAGATATGCACGTGCAGCACCTGCATCAGCAGACTTTGCACGCATCAGTTGCGTATGGTAAAACTCTGCTGTTTCAGCACAAACAGCTTGCAAACGGGCCTTTTGACCGGAGCTGGCGCCATTACGTTGGCCCGGGGCATCGTCTGCGATATCTATATGGGCACGTTCGGCGAGTCGACGAACTGCCTCAGGGAAGGTTAAGTCTTCTGACTTCATGATGTATGCAAAAACGTCACCACCTTCACCGCAGCCAAAGCAATGCCACAGTTGAAGAGCTGGATCAATTTTGCAAGATGGCGTTTTCTCGTTATGAAATGGACAGCAAACCCAAAAATCGCGTCCACGCTGCTTAACAGGAGTGCGTTCACCTATAATCGCGACAAGATCGCTCGCCTCACGAACTTTTTGAATATCCTCGTCGCTTATAGCCACGCCACACCTCCCATTTCATCTCGCAAATTACATTAACGTTCAGTATAGCGCACCTATATTCGTTACCTCACCTGCGTTACAATGAACGCGAAATACATTGATGAGCCACGACCATGCATCTACTGTGCATATCCGAAAGAATACCAATGAGCGAACAGCCAGCATTTCTTACCTTAGATCCCGAAATCGAAAAGGCAATTCAAAACGATATGCAGCATGGGCATACACACCCACTTCGCTTCAAGGATAGCAATATTGTTCGGCGTGAAGACAAACCTCACG
>CAVEUW010000004.1:0-60110 GCA_963619015.1 Senegalimassilia sp.
ATTGTCAACAATGGTGTCGGGACAGCAGGTGTTTCTTTTGGTGCCTATGTAATTCCGATTAAATGCACGTACTCCAGAGAGTCCGGGATGAGTACAACAAAAGCATCTACCGCCTCTTGTATTCGTGGCATCCGATATGCAATTGAACAAGGCGTTAAAGTTATCAACTTATCTCTCGGTGCAAATAATGACGATACCCTTTTTCAGGAAGCGATTGACGAGGCGGTCGCGTCGGATATTTCTGTTGTTTGCGCCGCCGGAAATTCTGGTACTTCAGAGGAATATTACCCTTCAGACTGCGACGGAACCGTATCGGTGACTGCTGTAAACAGTGCCGGTTTACGAGCTTCGTTCTCAAGCTATAACGAACACAAAACAATCGCGGCCCCGGGGAAAGATATTTACAGTCTCTCAAATTCGTCTAATTCGTCTTATAAAACTCTTTCAGGAACTTCTATGGCGGCTCCTATTGTTTCGGGCGCAATCGCATTGCTTCGCGTGGCAAATCCGCATTTAAAAGCAACTGAGGTTGAACAAATTCTTTATGAAACTGCAGATGACGCAGGGGAGCCTGGCTGGGATCAGTATTATGGCTGGGGCATTTTGCGCCTTGATAAAGCAGTTATGAAAGCTACTGAAGACCCGGTTCGTGGTTTTAGCGACATGCAGGAAGGGCAGTGGTATACAAACTCAGATGACTTTGGCTGGTCTGTTTCAATGGGCTTGGTAAGCGGATACTCAGGTTCGCTGCAGTTTGGCCCTTACGACAATATAAGTCGTGGTCAGTTGGCCACGATGCTTTGGCGTATGGCTGGGCAACCTCAGATTGTCTCAGAGGAATTCTTTCAGGATGTCGATTACACACAGTATTATGCTGATGCCATTTCGTGGGCGCGTGCAACAGGCGTGATTCATGGTGATTCCGACGCAAATGAGTTTCGACCAGATGATTCTGTCACGCGCGAAGAGCTTTGCTGTATGTTTGCGAATTTTGCTCGTGAAATAGCAGGTGAATCACTAAATGTTAGCGAATCAAAGTTAGCCGAGCTTGCGGATTATAGTTCCATTTCAACCTGGGCAGTACAAAGCGTTGCATGGTGTGTTAATGCGGGGGTTATCTCGGGTGTTGAAGATGATGCTGGCTTGCGTTATGCGGCACCGCAATCGAATGCATGGCGCGTATCTGCTGCATGTATGATTACTTCATTGCTGCGTGATGTTCTGCATTCAAGAACCTTTTAATAATACGCTGTATTTAATGACGACATTTTTGTTGCAGTTAATGAATTCGCTTACGTAACCTCTGCATGTGTAAGCTTATTTCACTTATTGTTAGATGCTGCCCCGTCAGTTTCCATCTTAAGAATAGCTGCACGCAGGCGGGCCGGTTTTCCGTCTCCCCAGGGTTGTCCATTAGTGCGAACAAGCCTATGGCTGGGTACGATAATAGCAAGCGGGTTTAAGCGAACAGCGCTTCCGACCGCACGGTGCGCGCCAGCATGTCCGATACGCTCGGCAAGTTCAGCTGCTGTGACGGTTTGCCCATAGGGCACGCGTTCGAGTGCGTCCCATACTGCTTGCTGAAAACTACTACCGTTTGCGCGATAGGGAAGGCTAAAGGAATTACGCTTCCCAGCAAGGTACTCTTGCACCTGTGTTGCAGCTTGATTGGTTAGCGGGCTTGGCTTGCAAGGCCCACCAAGCGTTACTCGTCCAAGAACAACTTTGCTGATGGCTTCTCCGCGCGCTTCAATTGTGATTGGACCTGCGGGAGTGAAGTATGTGTAATGTTGCGCCTGGGCCATTACTTCGCCTTTCGTTGTTTTTATCAGTATAAGTTTGTAGTCGGTTGTTTGCGCGTAACATCTGCAAGATTCCATGCGCTAAAATGCAAGCGATTAGCAATATGCTCGTGCAAGCGACATTCGAAGGGGGTTCTTTACATGTTTGAACCGGTGAAAATCGCACCATCTATCCTATCTGCTGACTTTATGAACTTAGAACGCGATATTCGCATTATTGAAGAAGGCGGCGCAGGGTATATTCACGTTGATGTGATGGACGGGCATTTTGTGCCCAACCTTACTATTGGTGTGCCCCACGTAAAGCAGCTCAAACGTGTCGCAAATATTCCGCTTGATGTGCATCTTATGATTGCAAATCCGCTCGAGCAGCTTGATTGGTACTTAGATGCTGGTGCCGATATTGTCACTGTTCACGCCGAAGCCGCAGCAGGCTATCAACTTGAAGAGGCCGTGCGTCGTATTCATGCAGCAGGGGCTAAAGCAGCGGCTTCGGTGAAGCCGCATACGCCTGTTGAGGTGCTTGCTCCCGTTATTGCTGATCTTGATATGGTTTTAATTATGAGTGTCGAGCCAGGATTTTCGGGTCAAAGTTATATCGAAGGTTCCGAGCGTAAAGTTGCTCGCGTTGTTGAACTTGCCCGAGCGGTTGGCGCAAGTCCACTTATCGAAGTTGATGGTGGTATTGGAATTGCTACCGCGCCTTTGGTGTGTGCCGCAGGTGCTGATGTGCTGGTCTGCGGAAATGCTGTCTGTGGTGCAGATGACCCGGCAGCGGCAATTGCGCGCATTACGGCAGTGTCAGAACAAGCGCGCCTTGAAGCGCTTAATGGCGGGTGTGCTGCGGCGGTAGACGCATCGGGCAAGGCTGCATCTGATGGCATCGCCGCCAAGGAGGATTAAAGCTTCATGGCAGCTTCAGTTCCTGATAATTACATTTATTTAGACTATGCAGCAACGGCACCTTTATGTGAAGAGGCGGCCTGCGCCATGGCGCCGTATCAGGTGCCCGGCCGTGCAAACTTGCTGGTCGCAGGAAACGCAAACAGCTTACATGTTGCAGGACGTGCAGCATTTTCGGCACTTGAAGATGCCAGACGTCGAATTTGCCGCTCTCTTGGCGCAAGTAGACCTGACGAAATTATTTTCACGAGTGGAGCTACGGAAGCCGATAACGCAAGCATCATTGGCCTTTCGCGCGCAGCGCGAGATGCGCGCCGTCGAAAAGGCGATAGCAGTTTTATTCCGCGCGTGATTGTTTCTGCGATTGAACACGATGCAGTGCTAGCACCTGCTCGAACACTTGAGTCTGAGGGGTTCGATGTTGTCTATTTAAAGCCCGACTCAGCTGGCTTTATAACAAGCGAAGCGCTTAGTGCTGTATGTGATGAAAATACTGTATTGGTTAGCATTATGGCAGCAAATTCCGAGGTGGGAAGCATCCAACCTGTTGCAGATCTTGCCCGTGTTGCGCATGCTGCTGGCGCTTTATTTCACACTGATGCAACTCAAGCACTTGGAAAAATCCCTGTTGATATGAAAGCATGGGAATGCGATGCCGCTTCGTTTTCTGGCCATAAAATTGGTGCACCAAAGGGGATTGGTGCGCTATATCTGAAGTCACGCACTCCTTTTGATGCGTACTTGCTTGGCGGTGGGCAAGAGGCAGGGCGTAGAAGCGGTACGCAAAATGTTGCTGGCGCTGTTGGCTTTGCTTGTGCACTAGAAGCCGCGCAAAGCATGCAGGAGGCAGAACAGGTGCGTCTTTTGGCCTTGCGTGATAAATTGTATGCCGCGCTAACAGCGTCTCCTGAAATACGTGCGACGGTTACTGTTGAGCCAGGTAGCACGAATTACCTGCCCAATATTGTGCACGTGCTGGTTGATGGCCTTGAAAGCGAGACGCTCATCTTGCGCTTTGACATGCGTGGTTTTGGCGTGTCGGGTGGTTCGGCATGTTCTTCTCATTCGCTTGAGCCATCCCATGTGCTGAAGGCGATTGGTATTAACCCTGATGACGCCCATAGCGCCCTTCGCATTTCTATGGGACGCTATACTACCGAAGCAGATATTGACGCATTTATCGAGGCGGTTGCTCCGGTGCTTGATTGGCAATAAGTATGAAGGTCGCTTGCGGGCGGCCTTCACTGTTTAATGAGGTTATAACCGGGCAGGTGAGCCTGCCCATGCAGTCAAAGAAAGGTGCGAAACTTTGGAATTAGTTACAACTCATACGCATACGAATTATACGGGCCACGGGCATGGAACAGTTGCCGACCTGTCTGATGCCGCAGCTGCTGCTGGTGTCTCAACTTTGGCTGTGACCGAGCATTTCCCCCTGTCGAAGGAAATGGACCCTACAAACGAAATTTCAATGGCGTGGGATGCCCTTCCGCAATACTTGGGCGATATCGCCGCAGCAGGTCTCGCACACCCTGAAATGCAGGTCATAGCAGGATGTGAAGTTGATTGGCTTGGCGCTCAAGAAGACCGCGATTTCACTACCTGCGACTTTTCGCTTTATGGGATAGTTCTTGGAAGCGTACATTTTGTTGATGGTTGGGCTTTTGATGACCCGGCTGAGGAAATGAAGTGGCACGAGGTTGGTGCTAATGAAGTTTGGCGTCGATACTTTGAAATATGGTGTGAAGCGGCAAGCTGCAAAGAAGCTCCTTTTACCGTGATGGCGCACCCTGATCTGGTGAAGAAGTTTGGCTATCGCCCCTCGTATGATTTAACTGCAACGTATGACGCCTGTGCCGAAGCTGTGCAAGCAACAGGACGTATGATAGAACTGAATACTTCAGGGGCAACGTATCCTTGCATCGAAATGTTTCCGGCTCCTGCCATGCTTGCTACGTTTTGTCGAGCAGGAATTCCTTGCACTATCGGTTCGGATGCGCATGATCCGTCTGTGGTCGTTCGCAATATCAAAGAAGGATATAAGGTACTTTACGATGCGGGTTACCGCTGCATTACGGTTCCTACACCAGATGGTGACCGTCGCGAAATTCCGCTCGTATAAGGTATAAGGCATACACTTTGAAGCATTCAGTACAGAACGGGGGACGCATATGACAGCAGATAAAAAGTCAAACTCACAAGATCTTGCAACTGTGCGCTCAGGTACGCTTGCGCGGTCGGGCACAGCACTTACCATAGGACAGCTTGAACATGCGCTTCTTACACGATTTCCTGCTGCAGATGCCGAAGATTGGGATCGAACGGGCCTTTTGGTTGGCGACCCAGCGCAGCCCATCACTGGCGTCGCATGCGCGCTAGACCCTACGGTCGAAGCGATTGAGGCAGCGGCTGCAGCTGGTGCTAATGTGCTGCTCACACATCACCCGGCATTTTTGACTCCGCCAACTTTGTTTCAACCGGGTGCTTCTGTCGCGGAAAAGTCTGGTGCTGGCGTTTTTTGCGCCATTAAAGCAGGCGTTGCGCTTATGAATTTCCACACAGCACTTGATGTGTCTGAACAAGCGCAGCAGATGCTTCCAGGATTGCTTGGGATGGCGCCCCATGGGGTAGTAGAACCTATTTGCGCAGATGGCTCAAAGGGCTACGGGCAGCTTTGTTCGCTTCAATCAGAGGCGCTTACGCTTGCTCAAATGGCAGCACGCTGTGTGTCAGTCTTTGGACGCGTGCCTCGCGTTTGGGGAAATATGCAGGCGAATTTGTCTCGT
This sequence comes from Senegalimassilia sp., assembly GCA_963619015.1. GTDB lineage: Bacteria > Actinomycetota > Coriobacteriia > Coriobacteriales > Eggerthellaceae > Senegalimassilia. The sequence continues at coordinate 5,492 of CAVEUW010000004.1, forward strand.
ATTGTTACGTGCACGGGTTCAGCTGGTCCTACGCTGAAAGCCGCTTTCGATAATCATGTTGATTGCATCATTGCAGGTGAAGTTAAGTATCACGACGCACTTGATTATTCTCATGCAGGCCTGGCCATTATCGAACTTGGGCACGATGTATCGGAGCTACCTTTTGCTTCAGTACTCGCCGAGGCTGCGCGTAGTGCCGGTGTGCCTGACGATGCAGTGGTAATTTTGGAACAATGTAACAATTGGACTATCCCTGAAACAACGCGACTATAATTGTGGTATTCCGACGGCAACTCCCGCGAAACTTTCAACCGCGATCAAAGGACGAACATGCATATTGAATCGGATGTCTTAGCTACTATGCTTCAGATGCAGGCGCTTGACATTGAGGCGAAGCGCCTTGATAAACAGCTTGAAGCACTTCCGCAACGCAAAACTATTCTTGAAGCACGTGCGAAGCGTCGCGCTATTCAAGAGAAGGCCGAACAAGTTGATGCCATGCTTGCAAAAGCAAATCAAAAGCTTAAGAAGCTTTCCGACGAAGATGACAACCTGGCCGAAAAACAAAAGAAGATTCAGGCCGAAATTGACGAGGTAAATGGCGATTTTCGCAGTGTTTCTGCACGCACTAAAGAACTTGCTGGTCTTGCCAAACGTCGTGAAACCCTTGAAGGCGAGCTGGGCACCGCGGATGCCGAAATAGCAAAAATCACTGGTGTTAAAAATCAAGTGGAAGCTGCTCTTGCCAAACTTGATGAAAATGAAAAAGCTGCAACTGCGGTATTTGTGGAAGAAGGCGGCAAACTGAAACAGCAAGCTGCCACAAAACGCTCTGAGCGCGAAAAGCTTGCAAAGAAACTTCCTGCTGATGTGTTGAAAGTTTACGAACGTACTTCTGGGGGCACAGGTGGCGTTCCTGTTGCTAAGCTCTCTGACGGTGAAATCTGTGGAGCGTGTCGCGCTGCTATCGACCATGGTCGTATTATTGACATGAAGCGAAGCGGCAATGTTGGAACGTGTCCGAATTGCACACGTTTGCTCATTTTGGAGTAGCTCGCTTGCAGAAGCGTTGCTTTTAAAGCTGCTTCTTAAATTTATAGCTAGGCTTAACAAGCTAGCAGAAACAAAAAGCCCGTCTCGTATGAGACGGGCTTTCGCATTCCAGATGTTGATGCGGACTTATGCGCGGGTGACCTTGCCGGCCTTCATGCACTTGGTGCACACGTTAGCCTTGCGGACGTGACCCTTGCTGTCCTTGATGGTGACCTTCTGGATGTTCGGACGGAACCAGCGGTTCGTCACGCGGTGTGAGTGGCTGACATTACGCCCAGCGACGGGAGCCTTACCGCAAACTTCGCAAACTTTAGACATTACTCATCACTCCATGTACGTAGGTTAATGCATCGGCTTTTTGCCGAACTTGCACAAAAGCCCGATTACTATAGCACAAGCAAACATGCTCTTACAAGAATTTTTCGTGTAGTATGCACAGACTCTCAATACGACAAACCGCGCCAAGAGTGTTCAATGCGCTATACTTTAAATCTACGCACTAAATCATTAAATTTGTATTTACGAAAGGAATGCCATGACTGAACCCATTGCCGGCAACCTACATGTTGCTAATGATGTACTCGCCGATATGGTCGGCAACGCTGCGCTTGAATGCTACGGCGTTGTTGGCATGGCCGCACCTTCTGTGGCCGATGGCGTTGCGAAAATTCTTCCTGCATCTCGTCTGCGTCGCGGCATCACCATTACCGTTACTGAAAAGGGCGTGCACGTTGCGCTGTATATCATTGTTGAATACGGCACCAACATCAACACCGTATCTCAAAACCTGGTTGATCAGGTCAGCTTCGTGCTGAAGGAATATGCCCGTGTGCCTATCGACGGCGTTGAGGTGCATGTGCAGGGCGTTAAGGTCCGCAAATAGTTTGGGCCCTGACAGAGCCTGCAATTAAAGGAGAAATTTCCCAATGTCTGATACGTATTCATCAAACGATCTGGTAAACGCTATTGCGGCAGCCAGTAAAAACCTGAGCGCTCGCAAAGATGAAATCAATCGTTTGAATGTTTTCCCGGTGCCCGACGGCGATACCGGTACCAACATGTCGCTGACCGTCGAATCGGTTGTTTCCAATCTGGCTAAGCTGCCTATTGGTGCGTCTGAAGCCGAAGTGCGAAAAGCCATTACGCAAGGCGCTCTTATGGGTGCTCGTGGTAATTCTGGCGTTATTACTTCCCAGATTCTTCGCGGTATGTGCGAAGGTATTGCTGATCGTGAAAGCTTTGATGCTGCTGCTCTCGAAGCGGGTTTTGCAAAGGCGCAAGAGGTTGCGTTCTGTGCAGTTCGCAAGCCGGTTGAGGGCACCATCCTTACTGTGCTGAAAGATTCTGCAGCTGCTGCAAAGCATGCACGCAAGAAGAAGATGTCTACCGATGACGCTCTTGGCTATATTGTCGAAGAAGCTTACGCGTCTGTTCAGCGCACCCCAGAACTTCTGCCGGTACTGAAAGAGCACGGTGTAGTTGACTCTGGTGGTTACGGCCTTGCCATTCTAATTGATGGTTTTGTTGCTGCACTTACCGGCAAACAGGGCCCGCTTGTTGACGAGCTTGCTTTCGCACGTAACGCTGCGCCGAAGGTTGAAATCGAGCAAATTAACGACTGGGAAGGCAGCACCTATACCTACTGCAATGAATTCTTAGTTGATTCCGATACGCTCAATCGCGAAGAGGCTCTCGATTTCTTGTCGACTATGGGCGATTGCGAGCTGTGTGTTGGCGACAATCCGAAGTTTAAGGTGCACGTGCACTCTAATACGCCTGATAAGGTGCTTGCATACTTCCTTGAGCGCGGACAAATTTCTGAAGTGTTTATCCACAACATGAAGCTGCAGTCCGAAGAGCGCAACGAAAAGCTTATTGAAGAAGAAGCCGGTGAGCACAAGCCGCTTGGTTTTGTTGCGGTTGCAGCTGGTGAGGGCAACGCTAATATCCTGAAGTCTCTTGGTGTTGATGTTGTTGTCTCCGGCGGCCAGACGATGAATCCTTCTACAAAAGACTTGCTTGACGCTGCGGCTCAGGTTAACGCAGACGCTGTCATCTTCCTGCCGAACAACAAAAATATTATTATGGCTGCTCAGACGGCTTGCGAACTGTCTGAAACCCCGTGCGGCGTTGTTCCTACGCGTGCTGTCCCCGAGGCTTTTGCTGCTATGTTTGGCATCGATGCTACTGCTTCGCTTGAGGAAAACGTCGAGGCTATGACAGAAGCCATAGAAGACGTGAAGTGCGGCGAAGTAACCACTGCTATCAAAGATTCAAAGGACGCCTCTGGCAACCCAATTACCGACGGCGATATCATCGGTATTACTTCGGGCTCTATTGAGGCTGTTGGCTCTTCCATCTCTGATGTTGTCATGGCGCTGTTAGAGCAAATGGAAGCAGAAGATGCAGATACCTGCACTTTGCTTGCTGGTGAAGACCTTTCCGACAGCGATTTCGAGGCTTTGCAGGCACGCATTCAAGAAGCTTACGAAGACTTGGAAATTGACGCCCACCGCGGCGAGCAGCCTTTGTACCCTGTTGTGTTCTCTGTCGAATAACAACCAGTTAAGAATCGAGTTTTCGTGACCGACCGTTTAGCAGCAACCCTTGCGCTTGACGAGTCGGTCACGCGTGTTTCTGGCGTGAGTCCAACTCGGGCAAGCGCCCTTAGCCGCTTAGGCGTGCATTCCGTGCGTGATTTGCTCACGCATTACCCGCGTCGCTATGTTGACCTCTCTGAGCGCTGTCAGGTTTCCTCTGCGCGAATTGGAAACTCTTGCACAATACAAGGTCAGGTTCATAAAGTAGAACTCAAGCGTCCACGTCCAAAGTTATCGCTTGTAGAGCTTACGATTGTTGACGAAACTGGCGTGCTTATGGTCACCTGTTTTCGTCAGCCGTGGTTGAAAGATCAAATTCAACCTGGCATGACTATTGCAGTCGCGGGCAAAATTGAGTTCAATTATGGTTTCAAGCGCATGACCAATCCGTATTTGGAAGTGCTTGATGGTGGGCAAGATTCTCAAGGGATGATTATCCCAGTTCACCCTGCATGTGAAAAAATTTCACCTGCGTGGATGCGCAGGCTTGTTGGTAACGCTCTTACGTTAACTGAAGGGCTGTTCGACCCTATTCCGCTTGAACTGCGCGTGCGCTATCGTCTGATGAGCCGCGAGCAAGCACTGAATTGTATTCACTTTCCTCATTCTATGACAGAGGTCGCATCTGCTCGGCGTCGTTTAGTGTATGAGGAATTGCTTTTGCTTGAACTGATGCTTATGAGCGAGTCGCGCAGGTCACAAGGCGAATGTGTTGCCATTTCCCATACCATCGATGGCCCTTGTTGCGCTGCTTTAGAGGCTGTTTTGCCATTTGCGTTAACCGATGAGCAAAGTGCAGCTCGTCATGATATTTTGTCGAATATGGCTGCGCCAAAAACTATGAATCATATGTTGCTTGGCGATGTTGGTACTGGCAAAACTGCTGTTGCGGCATTTGCTTTAGCTGCTGTAGCCGATTCTGGGTCGCAAGCAGCATTACTGGCGCCTACTGAAGTGCTTGCACGTCAGCATGCCAAAAGCTTGGGCAATCTATTTGACCAGGTAGGTGTCACATGGGCGGTGCTTACGGGGTCAACTTCGCCATCTGAGCGGGCAGAAATTTTAGAGCGCACTCAATCTGGCCAGCTTTCTGTTTTAATTGGCACACATGCCATATTGGAAGATGATGTCACTTTCCAAAATCTGACGCTAGCTGTCATTGATGAGCAGCAGCGTTTCGGTGTTGAACAACGTGCAAAGTTGCTCAGTAAAGGGCCAGCGCCCGATGCGTTGTTTTTAACTGCTACACCAATTCCACGCACTCTGGCGTTGGCGGTATTTGGTGATATGACGCTTTCCTACATCAAGCGTCGTCCGCATGACACAGCAAACCGCACGACGCATGTGGTACATAAGTCTGATCAGGGACGTGCCTATGATGCCGCACTAGAAGCACTTGCTCGCGGAGAGCAGGTTTATGTCGTGTGTCCGCTCATTGGTCAAGATAGCGACGAGCGCGATAGTCGTAGCGGTGCGCGAACCCGTGAGGTAGACGAAGAAGCGTACGAATATGCTTCTATTAGTATTGAATCTGATGACGACCTAGTGCAAGACAACCTTGCCGCAGCTTCAAAGGAAGCAGAATTCTTGGCAAAGTCGGTTTTTTGCGATTACAACGTAGAGCTTTTGCATGGACGCATGAAAAGTGTCGAAAAGCAGGAAGTCATGGGTCGTTTCCGCACCAATGAAACCCAGGTACTTGTGGCAACTACGGTCATTGAAGTTGGTGTAGATGTTCCAAATGCTACCGTTATGATTATTCAAGATGCGGATAGGTTTGGACTTTCGCAGTTGCATCAGTTACGTGGTCGTGTTGGGCGCGGTGAGGCGCCTGCTGAAGTGTATTTGATTTCATCGTCTAAAACCGATGCTTCAATTGCTCGCCTTGCTGCGATGGAACGTACCGACGACGGCTTCGAACTTGCCAAATACGATTTGTCGCTTCGCCGTGAGGGTGACATTTTAGGCAACCGACAGCATGGTGCTTCGGCGTTAAAGCTGGTGAATATTGTGCGTGATGAGAAAATTATTGAAGCCGCACACGCAGATGCAGCACAAATTCTTGAGGCTGACCCTCGGCTACAAAGTCCGGCAAACCTTGCACTTGTTACAGAAATGCGTCGCACGTTTGGTGACAAATCGAATGAAAAAAGGGGATAGGCCATGAGAATTATTGCAGGAGAGATGCGTGGACGTACCTTTGATGCGCCAGTTGGCGACGGTACCCGTCCGACAACTGATCGAGTCCGAGAATCGCTAATGAGCAGTATTTTCAGCGCGCGTGGAACCTTTGACGACGCGATAGTCCTTGATGCTTTTGCAGGTTCTGGTGCGCTTGGCTTTGAGGCATTATCTCGTGGTGCTGCTCGCGCTGTCTTTTACGAACGCGACCCGAAGGCTTTCAAAACGCTTTCTGCTAACGCTGCTAAATTGGGCTTGGAAAGTCGACAGGCAACCTGTACGCGTGCTGACATCATGGCAAAACCGCCGGTCTTTTCGCGTCCTGCCTTTGACTTAGTTTTTCTTGATCCGCCGTATGCGTATGCTGCAGATGATGTGCTCGCAATGGTCTTCAGTCTTGCCCAGAAGGGTATTGTGTCTGAACATGCCTATATTATTTACGAACATGCTGTTGAATCAAATGCTGAAGTAGATGCAGCTATCACCTCACTTAAGTTTTCTCTTGCGCAGCGTAAGAAGTACGGCGATACTATCGTGGACATGATTACGGTTGCGCCAAAGTGCAATTCGTAGTACCAGTAAGGAAAGCAGTTCTCATGAAACGTGCATTAACGCCCGGAACATTTGACCCTATTACGTCAGGGCATCTTGATATCATCACGCGCGCCTCGCAACTAGTTGATGAAGTTGTGGTGGCAGTCGCGAAGTCGAACAAGAAAAACCCGCTGTTCACGCTAGAAGAACGTGTGGAACTTGTTCGCCAGGCAACCTCAGATCTTCCCAATGTTCGCGTTGAGTCGTTTGAAGGTTTGCTGGTAGATTTTGCTCGCGAAATGGATGCCACCTTTGTGGTGAAAGGCCTGCGTGCTATTACAGACTTCGAATATGAGTTTCAAATGACGGCAATGAACTACCAGCTTTCACCAGAGCTTGAAACACTGTTTATTATGTCTCCGCCGCAGTATATGTACCTGTCTAGCTCTATTGTGCGTGAGATTTCAGCAATGGATGGCGATGTGTCGCAGTTTGTTCCTGAATGCGTCAATGCGGCCCTTAAAAAGAAACTTGGGCACGCCTAATTTTGCTGTTTTTGCCAAGGCGTTGGGCTGCCATGTGTGCATGAATTGTGCGACTGGCATCCTGCCAGCGCAAACGTGGTATTATTAATTGGATGCTTGTTTATATATGAGCAAGCGCTCTGTAAAAATGAAGCTTAAACGTAGCAGTTCAGGTGGAAGGATTATCATGGACGAAACTGGGGTCTTGGGGCTTTTGGAAGAGCTCTCTATCTTGCTTGAAGACTCTAAGCCGGTTTTTGGCAAGGCGAACCTTCGCCAGGTAGATATTTCAGCTGCATTCGAAATTATGGATGAAATTCGCGATACATTCCCGAGCGAATTTTCTCGTTCTCGTCAAATTGTGCGTGAGCGCGAAAGCCTGATGGAAGACGCTGAGGCTGAGGCTAATCGCCTTATTGAAGACGCCCGCAGCCAGGCTATCACCATTGCATCCGAGCAGGAAATTGTTCGCATTTCCCAGCAGCAGGCTGACCAGCTTATTGCTGATGCACGTGATCTTGAGCGTCAAACGCGCATGGGTGCTGAAGATTACGCTGACGAAGTCTTTGGCCATGTCGAGCAAAGCCTTGACACGCTGCTAACTTCTGTGCGCCGCTGCCGCGACCGCCTCAATGCAAATTCGACGGTGGGTCGATAGTGAACTCTGTCGTTATTGATGTACCACAGGAGCTCTTCGTTGTTGCGGAGAGCTCCTCTTTTGCAGGCGAGTATTCGCTTGCTAAATTGGAAGCTGGCCCTGACACTTACCAGTTCAGCGCTCCTATTTTGTATAACGTTACCATTACCAATACAGGCGAGGCCTTATTGGTCATGGGAAGTGCAAGCGCGCAGGCTACTACCGAATGCGCTCGCTGTCTTGATGAATTTTCGCTTGAATTAGCAGGCGAAGTTGAGGGCTACTTCCTTTTGTCGGAAGATGCTGCGCGTCCTGAAGATATGGACGACGACGAATTTGAAGTTTTGTCAGCAGATCACAAGATTGACTTAGCGCCTCTTATCGAGGCCGCTTTGCTGGTCGAAATTCCGCTTATTCCGCTTTGTGACGAAGATTGCAAAGGTTTGTGCGCAACCTGTGGGGCAAATCTTAACAGCGGCCCTTGTGCGTGTGAGGCTGCTGCTGAAGAAGACGACATGCCGCGCATGAGTGATGGGCGAGTGAGCCCTTTTGCCGCGTTGCGTGACTTAAATTTTGACGACACAAGTGATTCTTCAGACTCAGAAGGCGCATAAAAGACCAGTTCGATTTACGTAATTTTGAGTTTGTGAAAGCTCCGTGTCGAAACGTGTGGAATCGCTATCTTTGTCTTGCATTCGGCAAACGGCTTTGATAAAGTACTTCCTCGCGTATTTACACAGTACTGACGAGCGCGTGGGCGCCCGACATAAAGCAAGGAGAACATCATGGCAGTACCTAAGCAGAAAATGGGCCGCGCCCGCACTCATTCCCGCCGCAGCGCTAACGACAAAATCGCTGCTCCTTCCCGTTCGGTTTGCCCGCAGTGTGGCGAAGCTAAGCTTCCGCACCGTGTGTGCCCGAACTGTGGCTATTACAAGAACCGTGAGGTTATCGCGACCGAGTAACATTCGCGCAACACCTGCACAGTTAAAGCCTCTCATGCTGGTAAAATGCTGAGAGGCTTTTTTGTATTTTCAGACTCGATTGGAAGGAAGTTGCCATGGAAGGCAACGTGACCATTGCAGTAGATGCTATGGGTGGCGATAACGCCCCTGATGTTGTGCTCGAGGGCGTAGAAGCAGCGCTTAATGAAGACGCGGCTTTAACAGTTATTCTGTGCGGCCCGAAAGATGTTGTCGAGCCGTTTTGCGCAGCACATGAGCGTTGCCGTGCTCAGGTAACCACCGAGGTTATCGACATGGCCGAGCATCCGGCACAGGCTGTTCGCAAGAAGAAAGATTCTTCTATTGTTGTAGGTTGTCGTTTGGTGAAGGAAGGCGAAGCGGAAGGGTTCTTCTCCGCAGGTTCTACCGGCGCTTGCCTTGCAGCTGCAACACTGGTGATGGGTCGCATCAAAGGAATTGCACGCCCGTGTTTGGCAACAGTGGTGCCAAGTCCTGTGCGTCCAATCATTTTGGCTGATGTAGGGGCAAATGCGGATTGCAAACCGGATTACCTGGTGCAATTCGCCAACATGGCATCTGTGTATGCAAATAAAATTTTAGGGTACGAAAACCCTCGTGTTGCGCTTTTGAATATTGGTGAAGAAGACACCAAGGGTAGTCAATTTGCTCAGGACTGCAACAAACTTTTACGTAAGAAGGTTGCTAACTTCGCCGGCAATGCTGAAGGACGCGATATTGTCGGTGCAACCTACGAGGTCATTGTTACCGACGGGTTTACGGGCAACGTTGCGCTTAAGACTATTGAGGGCACTTCCAAAGTCCTTTTCAGCGCTATTAAACAAGCCATGATGGGCTCTGTTGTCTCAAAGCTTGGCGCACTTGCGGTAAAAGGCAATCTGTATGAAATGAAAGATCGCCTTTCAGCCGACACCTATGGAGGAGCGCCACTTCTTGGCGTGAAGGGTGCATGTATTGTCGGCCATGGCTCATCTTCGTCTGTAGCGGTTAAAAATGGCGTGCTTACGTCGGCAAAAATTGTTCGCCAAAAGGTTTCTGAATTAATCGAGCAAACCGCAGCCCGGGCTAACAATTCCGATACAATGAATAACTAGGAAATTTATCTATCGTTCTGATTTACAGAGCGAGGTAATTGATTATTTGAACTGGGAAAAGCAAGTTTCGAGGAATCGATGACGTTAACAGAGGAACAAACAGACAAACTCAACCGGGCACAGGAAATTCTCGGTTACACCTTTGAAAACAAGCAACTTTTACTGTCAGCTATAACGCACCCCTCGGCTACCGAAGGACGATCGGTATGCTTTTCCTACGAGCGTTTAGAGTTCTTGGGTGACTCGGTACTTGGCGCAATTGTCGCCTCAGTCGCTTTTCATGAATACAACGATTTAGACGAAGGCGGGCTGACGCGTATCAAGGTTGCGCTTGTTTCAGGCACCAGCTTGTCTGATGTTGCTTGTGGTCTTGGTTTTTCTGACGTCATCGTGTTTGGGTCGTCTGAAACCGGAACCGGCAAGCGTGGTCTTCATTCCGCACTTGAAAATGTTTACGAAGCGGTAGTGGCTGCGCTGTATCTTGATGGTGGTCTTGATGTTGCTGCCGATTTTGTTAAACGTACGTTGGTTCCTCGTATGTCACGCGATATGGCTTTAGAGCCGGAAAATCCCAAAAGCGCTTTGCAGGAAAAGCTGCAGGAAGACGGCATTACTCCAACCTACAAGCTTGTGGAAACGCAAGGTCCGCCGCATGATCGCACCTTTGTTGCTCAGGTGTTTGCTGGTTCACAAGCTCTTGCTCGGGGCACTGGGCGTACCAAAAAGGAAGCAGAAAGCCAGGCTGCAAAATCTACCCTTGCACGCTTAGGCGAGTTTTTCGGTTTGGGCCTTGCGCAAGAGGCCCGCGCCGAAAAGGCCGCCCAGGCAAAAGCTGCCAAAGCAGAAAAAGCTGCTCTGAAAGCTGCAGAACGCGAGCGAAAAAAGCAGGACCGAGAGCGCGCTAAACAGCAGAAGCAGGACTAATCCATGTATTTGAAATCTCTCACGCTTAAAGGCTTTAAGTCCTTTGCAGACAAAAGCGTACTTTCAATGGAGCCCGGTATTACTGCTGTTGTAGGTCCAAATGGTTCTGGCAAATCGAATATTTCTGACTCGGTGTTGTGGGTGCTTGGTGAACGTAACGCTAAGCACTTGCGTGGCTCTTCGATGGAAGACGTTATTTTCGCAGGATCTTCTGCACGTAAAGCAACAGGGCTTGCTGAAGTTGAATTAGTACTAGACAACTCCGATGGCAAGCTACCTGTCGATTTCGACGAAGTTTCAATCACTCGTCGAGTGTATCGAAGCGGGGAGAGCGAATACCTTATCAACGGGACGGTTGCCCGTCGCATGGATGTGCTTGATATTCTGCACGATACAGGACTTGGTACCGGAACACATTCCATTATTTCCCAAGGTTCGCTTGATTCTATTTTGCAGTCAAAGCCTGAAGACCGCCGTGCTCTTATTGAAGAAGCAGCAGGCGTGTTGAAGCACAAGCAGCGCAAGGCAAAGTCCGAACGCAAGCTTGCCAACATGGACACTACGCTTGCTCGTGTGCGCGATATTGTAGGCGAAGTTGAACGTCAGCTCGGTCCGCTTGAGCGTAAAGCGAAAAAGGCGCGACAATATAACGAGCTTTCTAGTGAGCTTGCAAATGTTTCTCTTTCCCTTGCTGTTGATGATCTTCGCCAGTTGCAGCACAGCTGGGATGATGCGTGTACTCGTGAGCAATTGCTCGTCTCCGATTTGCAGGTGAAGCACCAGGCTATCTCTGATGCCGATGCCGAAATCGAACAGCTTCAAGATCAAATTCGCAAACAGACCGAACAATCAGGTGACCTGTCGAAACAATATCAGCGAGCAAGCAATGCTGTCGAGCGCTTCGACGGCGCACGTCTGCTGCTGCATGAACGCCGTCGTTCAGCGCAAAACTCTGCCGCTGAAGTTCGTGTCTCGCTTGAGTCCGGGCACGCTAAGCGTGCGTTAGCTGTTGAAGAGCGGGCAAGCGCGGCTGCAAGCCTTGAAGCAGTTCGCGCAGAGCTTGCCCAAGCTAAGCAAAAGGTTGCCGAACTTGAAGCAGCACGTAAAGAGAATTCTCAAACGAGAAACGATATTGAGACGGAACTGAATGCGCTTGAGCGTGAGCGCCGAGAGGCCGAACGTGAATCTGAGCAAGATCGTCGCAAGCTGAGCGAAACGCGTGAAATTCTTGCCAATGGTCTTGCGCATGTAAAGTTGGTTGAAGCGCGTGCTAAGGAATTGGAGCTTTCTCTCGGTCAGGCTGAAGAGGTTGCCCAAAAGTTAAGCGACGCACGCAAGTCAGCTCAAGACGCACTCGAGGCTGTTCAGCAGCAAGAATCTGCAGCCCGGGCTCGCGTGGCTTCTGGCATCAAAGAACGTGACGAGCGTAGGCATGCTCAAGATGAAGCGCACAAACAAGTTACTGTTCTTGAAAGCCAAATTGCAGCCTTGGAAGAGGTTGAACGTACGAATGCTGCTGTAGGCCCTGCACGCAATTGGCTTGTAGATCAAGCTAAGTCGAGCGGTATTAGTCTTTCTGCGCTTTCTCATGCTGTTCGCGCACCTGAGGGCTATGAAGAGTTGGTCGAGGTACTGTTAGCAAGCGATATTTCTGCGCTGATGATTGCAACGGACGACGAGGCTGCCGCACTTATTGGCTCGCTTCTTTCTTCGGGTGAATCTGGGCAGGTTTCTCTATTGCCAGCAAACGCTATGCGTGGCGCATGTGTGGCTCACGATGTCGCGCTATCCTGTGGCGGAAAAGCGCTTGTTGATGAGCTCACGTATTCTTCTGACAGCGCAAGTGCGGTTGAAGCGCTTCTCGGCGATGTAGTGGTATGTGAAAACCTTGCATCTGCTCGGGCGGCTGCAGGCAAGCATAAGGGTGCACAAGTTCGTTTCGTTACTGCCGATGGCTGCATCATCTGGCCAAATGGCAAAATTTCCGTTGGTGCTGCAGAGGCTGTAGCGTCTGGTGCGCTTTCTCGTGCTCGCCAACTTGACGAGGCACGTGCTGCGCTTGTTGAAGCAAAGAAGGCCTTTGAAGAAGCAAAAGAGGCGCAAGACCAAGCTGAACGTGCGCTGCGTTCATCTCAGGCAGAAAGCTTGGAGCTTTCTCAAAAACTTGCAGAGCAACGCGGCGTTACGCAGGCGGCGCAAACAGAAGCGCTGCGTGCAACCAATGCCCTTGAGGCTTCTCGAAAAGATTTTGCCGACGTGCAAAAACAGCGTGAAGAGGCACAGCAAACCGTTGCAAGTGCCAGGCCGACTGTTGAGGCGCTTGAAAAGAAACTTGCTTCAGCAGATACAGAAGCGAAAGCGCGCGCAAGTCGCATTGAAGAGCTTAACGAACAGGTTATTCCGTTGCGCAAACAGGCTGCCCAACTGCGGGATTCGCTTTCGGAAGCAAAGCTTAATGCCGCAACACTTTCCGAACGCGATTCCTATACTCAGCGTATCGTTTCAGCGCGCACGCGCGATGTTGAATCGGTTGACGCTTCGGAAGCTGAATTGCGCTCAAATCTTGCGGCCAAGCTTGTCATGCAACAGCGTATTACACCGCTGCTTGCAATTTTCGAAACGCTGACCGAATCGGCTCGTTTGCGCACCAGTGCACTTGAGAAGGCTGCCGACGCTGCACAAAATTCATCATCAGGCCTGCATGCCCAGGTCAATCATGCGCGTGAAGTTTCTAAGGCTGCCCACGAAGCCTATGATGGTGTGAACGGCCAGCTTTCTGCTGCTCGAGTTGAAAAGGGTCGCCTTGAGGTTCAGGTTGAAACTGCGGTCAATGCGATTGTGGTTGATATGGCAACCCCGCTTGACCATGCCTTAAAACTTCCGAATCTTGAGAACCGTCCCGAGGCAGAAGACAGCGCTTTTAAGTTGAAGCGTCGTATTGCGAATATGGGTTCAATTAACCCTGACGCTGCGCAAGAGTACGAGGAATTGAAATCTCGCTATGACTATCTGTCGGCTCAGCTATCTGATCTTGACAGTGCAAGGCGCTCGCTCTCAAAGATTGTGCGCGTTATTGACGCTCGTATGAAAGATGATTTCACCAATACATTTGCCCAGGTTGATAAAAACTTCCGTGAGATTTTCGCCACGTTGTTCCCGGGTGGTTCGGCCGAACTTATCCTGACCGATCCGCAAGACATGGATAACACCGGTGTGGAAGTGAACGCGCAGCCGGCAGGCAAGCGCATCACAAAGATGATGCTTATGTCTGGTGGTGAAAAGTCGCTTACAGCTTTAGCGCTTCTTTTTGCTGTCTATCGCATTCGTAGCGCTCCGTTCTATATTCTTGACGAGGTTGAGGCTGCGCTTGACGATTCGAATTTACGACGTTTGACGGCTTACCTCGAGTCAATTCGCAGCGAAACGCAGCTGATTATGATTACGCACCAGCGTCGTACGATGGAAATGGCCGATGTGCTTTTCGGCGTATCTATGCAATCCGATGGTGTTACAAAAGTTATTAGTCAAAGGCTTGAGCAGGCATTAAAGCACGCTGAATAGCAATAGCGTATGTGTAGCAAGCGGGTTTACTTGCTCGCTTTCGCTAAAGGAAAGGAAACATCATGGGTTTTTTCGATCGCATTAACGAGGGACTTGCCCGCTCGCGTGACCGCTTTAAAGAAGAGATGAACATTCTTCTTGACCGTGGTCCAAATTTGGACGAGGAATTTTGGGATGGTCTTGAAGAAACCCTGATTATGGCCGACATTGGGGCTCCTGCCGCAAGTGATATTGTCGAAGATCTGCGCGAAAAGGCAACGCGCAAGGCCCTGCCTGACGCCTATGCTGTACTTGATTCGCTCAACGACGAAATTGCCGACACCTTTTGTCCTGGTGGGCAAGAGGTACTTTCTCCTGAAGGTTCGTGCGTTTTGTTCGTTGGCATTAATGGAACGGGTAAAACAACCACTGTTGGCAAGCTTGCAAAAGAGGCGCACGACAGCGGGCGCAAGGTAATCTTAGGCAGTGCAGATACCTTTCGTGCGGCTGCTATCGAACAGCTTGAAGTTTGGTCGAAGCGTGCTGATGTCGAAATGGTTACGCGCGAACGCGGTGCAGACCCGGCAAGCGTGTGCTTCGATACTCTTGAGCGTGCTGAAGAAGTTGGTGCTGACCTGGTGCTTATTGATACTGCAGGTCGTTTGCACACTTCGTCTGACCTTATGCGCGAACTTACCAAGGTTGTCAACGTTGTTCGCAAGCGTTCTAGCTTGCCCGTGCATACGGTACTGGTTATCGATGCGACAACCGGTCAAAATGGCCTGCAGCAAGCGCGTGAATTCAATCGCGAATTAGACTTAGACGCCTTAATTGTTACTAAACTTGATGGCACTGCTAAAGGTGGTATTGCTTTGGCGGTTTCTCATGAACTGAAACTTCCTATCATCAAAATTGGTGTTGGTGAAGGCATGGACGATTTGAAAGATTTCGACGCACACGACTTTGCCCGTGCTCTTGTTGGCAGTTTTGACGAGCGTCAAACAAACTAGGTTGTTAGTTTGGCTTCGCGTGCGTCATTTGCCTGCGGTATAATTTCGCAAATTGTTTTACGCAACTCATGGGTGCTTTTTTAGGAAAAGGAACTAACTATGTTCGATAATCTCTCTGATCGTTTGCAGGGAATTTTCGGCGACTTGCGCGGAAAAGGTCGTCTGACCGAAGACGATATCAACGCAGCGATGCGCGAAGTTCGCATGGCAATGCTTGAGGCAGACGTTAACTTTAAAGTGGTAAAGCAGTTTGTCGCTCGTGCGAAGGAACGTTGTCTTACCGCTGAAGTGCTTGATTCACTCTCACCTGCGCAAAACGTTATCAAAGTTGTATCTGACGAATTAACTGAGCTTTTAGGTCGCACCGATTCAAAGCTGGTGCTTTCAAGCCGTATTCCAAATGTCATTATGCTAGTTGGCCTGCAAGGCTCTGGTAAAACCACTGCCGCAGCAAAGCTCGCGTACCGCTTAAAGGCTGAAGGTCATTCTCCTTTGCTTGCGGCTTGTGACGTTTATCGCCCTGCAGCAGCTGATCAGTTGGCAACCCTCGCTGGCGAAATTGGCGTGCGTGTGTATCGCGGCGACGGCAAAAACCCCGTAAAAATTGCCGAAGAGTCAATTCAAGAGGCAATTGATAATTTGCGTGACGTGGTTATTGTCGATACCGCAGGTCGCTTGCATGTTGACGATCAGATGATGGAAGAAGCTGCTGCAATCAAAGCTGCCGTAAAGCCTGACCAAATTCTTATGGTTGTTGATGCAATGACTGGTCAAGACGTTGTTAACGTGGCTGCGGCCTTCGCTGAACGTGTTGATTTTGACGGCGTTATTATGTCGAAGATGGACGGCGACGCTCGCGGTGGTGGCGCACTTTCCATTCGTGAAGTTACCGGCAAGCCGATTAAGTTTATCAGTGCAGGTGAAAAACCTGATTCGCTTGAGGAATTCCACCCTGATCGCATGGCCCGCCGAATCCTTGGCATGGGCGACATGCTTTCGATTATTGAATCTGCGGTTAAGGTTCAGCAGGCCGAAGACGAGCGCATCGAAACCGAGCGCTTGATGAAAAGCCAGCTCAACCTTAATGACTTCATCACCATGAACAGACAGCTGCACAAGATGGGCGGCATTTCCAAGCTTATTAGTGCTCTTCCTGGCGGCGATAAGGCGTTAGGGTCCGGTCAGGTTGATGAAGGTGCTTTTGACCGAATGGAAATTATCATTAATTCTATGACCAAGGCCGAACGTGAACGCCCGGACATTCTTAATGGCAGCCGTCGCGCTCGTATCGCAGCTGGCGCAGGCGTTTCGGTAACTGATGTAAATCAGCTCATCAAGAAGTTTAACGAAACTAAAAAGATGATGAAGAAAATGATGCCGGCAGTTGAAGATATGGGCTCTAAAAAGGGCAAAAAGGGTAAAGGAAAGCGCCGTCGTGGAGGTATTCCTGGTATGGGAATCCCGGGCATGGGTGGCATGTCAATGGCTGACTTGCAGAAAATTCAGGACATGATGGGCGATATTAAATAGCGCATTATTACGTTAATTCGTGTTCAGCTGGTGAAGCATTGAAAATGTCTTGTCAATCTAGCGTGTTCGCTATATTATGAGTAACTGCTGTTTTGCGGTGCGCAATTTCGCCCGCAACTATTGAGGAAACATTTAGAAGGAGTTCGTCTTCATGGTTAAGATTCGTCTGGCCCGTCACGGCGCTAAGAAGCGTCCGTACTACCGTATCGTTGTTGCTAATTCCCGCTGCCCGCGTGACGGCAAATTCATCGACGACATCGGCCGCTACAACCCGCTGACTGAGCCCGCTATGATCAAGCTTGACCTTGACAAGTGCGACGAGTGGATCAAGAAGGGCGCTCAGCCGACCGATACCGTTGCTGCTCTTATCAAGAAGTATCGCGAGCAGGCGTAAGTAAATGGCTACTCAGACCGAGGATATCGCCGAGCTTGTGGCTTCTATCGTCACGCCATTGGTTGAAAACCCCGACGATGTTGAGGTTGAAGGCCGCGAGGCAGAAGACGGTTCTATTTACGTTGAAATTCGCGTAAACGAAGAAGATGCCGGCAAGGTTATAGGCCGCCAGGGTCGCGTTATTAAATCTATCCGCACTCTGTGCCGTGCTGCTGCATCCCGTTTCGACAAGCGCGTTGAAGTGGAGCTGCTCGATTAATGAGCGCTTGGATCCGCGTAGCTGAACTTACTAAAGCAAAGCATCTTAAAGGAGGGCTCGTCGCGCGTAGCGTGGCGGGTCTTCCTTTCTTGCTGTCTTCTGGTCTGCATGTTTACTTTGTACCGCCACAACTTGATGTGCCTCGTGAGGGTACGGTTGTGGAAGTGAAAGAAGAGCCAAAAGGTACAGTTGTATTTTTCGACAGCATTACATCAGGCGACGATGCAGAAGCCTTAGTGGGCTGCTATTGCTTAGCCCTTCGCGAAGACTTGCCGGATGATATTCTTGAACTTGCACAAGATGGTATCGAAGGCTTTTTGGTTGTTGATAGTAACCTTGGCAGTATTGGTACCGCGCTTTCTATCAATGAAATGCCTGGTCAGAACTTACTTGAAGTAGCTCGAGAAGACGCCTCAAGTGTGCTTATACCTATCGTGGATGAATTTATTGACGACATCGACGAAGATGCGCAAACTATTTTTGTTTCAATTCCTGCTGGCTTGCTTGATTTGTAGCGCACCCTTTCCGCAAAACATGCTTTCATAGTATTTAGGTACACAAATGATTATCGAAACGCTTTCAACGTTCCCGAATATGTACGATTCTGTAATGGGGTCGTCGATGATGCGCATTGCCCAGGAAAAGGGAATTCTTCAATTTAAGGCGCACGATTTGCGTGATTGGACCCATGATCGACATCGCACAACCGATGATGAGCCGTATGGTGGCGGCGACGGGCTGGTCATGAAGTGCGAACCGATTTTCGAAGCGTATGACGATATCTGCTCTTCAGCTATTGGGCTTAAGGATACCAAGTCGCTCAAACAGTCCTCTTTTGAAAAACGTGCCACTGGCACGTTTTCGTCATGCGGAACTCGCTTTGTTGGCACCCCTAAGCCCAACGACGTGCATGCAGATATCGACGCTATGGAAAATCAAGGTTCTGAAGCGGAAATTTGCACAACTGGTCATGCAGTTGCAGCAAGTGCTAAGCCCTATACGATTTTTTTAGCGCCGCAGGGAAAACGCTTCGACGATGCTTTAGCTAGCGACCTGGCTCAAAAAGACCACTTGTTGTTTATCTGTGGCCACTATGAAGGTATCGATGAGCGCGCATATACGCTTGCCGACGAAGTCATTTCTTTGGGCGACTACGTTTTAACGTCAGGAGAACTTGCATCCATGGTGGTAATTGACGCTGTGGTTCGCAAAGTTCCTGGGGTTTTAGGTGCTGAAACTGGTGCCGTTGGCGAAAGCTTTGCTGACGGTTTGCTTGAATACCCGCAATATACTCGTCCGGCAAATTTCCGGGGTATGGAAGTACCAGCGGTTTTGCGTTCGGGTGATCATGGAAAAGTGGACATATGGAGAAGGCGGCAAAGCCTAGAGCGTACGGCTCGCTGGCGTCCTGATTTGCTTGAAAGCGCACCGCTAAGCGAAAGTGACGCTGCTTTTCTGTCATCTTTGTCTTTATCTTCAAACGAATAGGTGCATCGCGCTACCATATACGCTTGATATGTTCAGAGGCCGCATCGGCCTCTTTTTCGAAAGGAATTTCTGTACATGGACTCCGGACAGCACGCCGAAAAGCGAGGTGGCGGCTTTCTTCGAAGCCTTTTGAGCTTCGTCATTATGATTGTGTTTGTCCTAGGGCTTGCCTGGGGCTTGCGCACATTCGTTTTTACTGCGTATCAAATTCCATCTGGCTCGATGGAGAAAACCATCATGACTGGCGATATGGTTTTTGCCGAAAAGGTGAGCTACTACTTCCGCGACCCGCAACCAGGCGACATTGTCACGTTTACTGACCCGCAGGTTCCCGGGCGCACGCTTATCAAGCGTTGCATTGCAACCGCAGGTCAAACTATTGATATTAATGGCGACGGCACGCTGTATATTGATGGTGTTGCACAGTATGAAAGCTATGTCGGCGGCAAAGAAACGCTTCCGCTTTCTAATTCATCAATTACTTTTCCCTACACTGTTCCGCAAGGATGCATTTGGGTGATGGGTGACAATCGAACTAATTCGCAAGATTCACGATACTTTGGTGCGATTCCTGTTTCATCAGTGACTGGACGCGGTGCTTTAGTGTATTGGCCTATCAGCGACATAGGTGTGCTGAACTAGGCTTTTATATTCGGTAGAAAGGGTTTTCGAAAACATGCCAAGCGAAATTGCTAACGTCGGCGCGCCCAAACAGCCGCCCACGTTCCAAGATGTCATCATGAACCTTCAGCATTACTGGGCCGCTCAGGGCTGCGTCGTGCTGCAGCCTTACGACGGGGCCGTTGGCGCCGGTACCAACCATACCGCCACTACGCTTCGCTCTCTTGGTCCGGACACGTGGCGTACCTGCTACGTGCAGGGTTGCCGTCGTCCTACCGACGGTCGCTATGGCGAAAACCCGAACCGTCTGCAGTATTACTACCAGTTCCAGGTGCTCATGAAGCCCTCGCCGGACAACATCCAAGACCTCTATCTGGGAAGCCTGCGCGCAATCGGCATCGACCCGGATAAGCACGACGTGCGTTTCGTGGAAGACGACTGGGAAAGCCCGACGCTTGGTGCTTGGGGCCTTGGCTGGGAAGTGTGGCTCAACGGCATGGAGGTCACGCAGTTCACGTACTTCCAGCAGGTGGGCGGCTTCGAATGCTCGCCTGTTCCGGTGGAAATCGCCTACGGTCTTGAGCGTTTGACCATGTACATCCAGGGCGTCGATAGCGTCTACGACATCATTTGGGCGCGTGGCGACGACGGCGTCGAATTCACCTACGGCGACGTGTACCTGGAAAACGAGCGTGAATTCTCGACCTACAACTTCGAGGTGGGCAACACCGAGTTTTTGTTCGAGGCGTTCAACCAGTACGAACGCGAGGCGAACTTGTGCCTTAAGAACAATCTGCCGCTTCCCGCCTACGACTGGGTGCTGAAGTGCTGCCACACCTTCAACCTGCTCGATGCACGCGGTGTTATCTCCGCGACCGAGCGCATGGCCTATATCCTGCGCGTCCGTTCGATGGTGAAGGAATGCTGCGCGTCGTACCTGCAAAACGTCGTGGGCGACGGCTCGGCTGCGCTTGAAGGCGCAACCAGTGAAGCTGAACAGAAGGAAGGGGAGTAACCATGGCCGATAAACACACGCTCGCATTCGAGATCGGCGTCGAGGAGATTCCCGCATTCGATCTTGATTCCGCTAACAAGCAGCTTGAGAAGATGGTTCCGGCCGCCTTCCAGGAAGCACGCATCCCGTTTGATTCCATCGAGATTCACTCCAGCCCGCGCCGTCTGATCGTCATGGCATACGGTGTCGCCGATGCTACCGAGGCGCTGGTCGAGGAATATAAGGGCCCTGCGGCAAAAATCGCTTTCGACGAGGCCGGCAACCCCACCAAGGCGGCAATCGGTTTCGCGCGTGGAAAGGGCTTGGCGCCCGAAAACCTCGAGCGTCGTGAAGTTAACGGCACCGAGTACGTTTTCGCCACCAAGAACATCCCGGCAACGCCTGTAGCCGAGCTTCTGCCCCCGATTCTCTCCGGCTTCATCACGGCTATCAAGTGGCCGCGCAGCCAACGTTGGGCTGCATATCGCGAGCTGTTCGTGCGCCCGGTGCGTTGGATCGTCGCGATGCTTGACGACGTGGTAGTGCCGCTTACGTTCGCGGGCGCCACCTCCGGTAACGTTACCTGGGGCCATCGCGTGCTTGCCCCTGGCCAGCATACGGTCGACACCGCGGCGAACCTGCTTGATGTCGTGCGCGCCGCCTACGTTATCCCGACGCAGTCCGAGCGCGAGCAGATCATTCGCGACGGCGTGGCCGCCATCGAGGCCGAAACCGGCTTCAAGGCCGATTTGCCCGCGAAAACGCTTCTGGAGGTCGTGAACCTCTCCGAGTACCCCCAGCCGCTCGTCTCCACCTTCGACGAGGAGTTTTTGCAGGTCCCCGAGGAAATCATCGTTGATGCCATGCTCATGCATCAGCGCTATTTCCCGCTGTACAACGCCGAGGGTAAGCTAACCAACAAGTTCATCATCGTCTCGAACGGCAACCCCGAGTGCGCCGCCACCATCATCGACGGCAACGAGCGCGTGGTGCGCGCCCGCCTCGACGATGCGAAGTTCTTCTACGAGGAAGACCTGAAAAACCCGCTTGAGCACTACGTCGCCAAGCTTGACAGCGTCGTGTTCCAGGAATCGCTGGGCACCGTGAAGCAGAAGGCCGAGCGCCTCGCGAAGCTTGCCGAAGAGCTCGCAAGCGACGCGCGCCTGTCCGATACCGATGCGGCCGACCTTAAGCGTGCAAGCTATCTGTGCAAAGCCGACCTCGTTACCAATGCGGTTATCGAATTCACGAGCGTCCAAGGCGTCATGGGCAGCTACTACGCCGCCGCTTCGGGCGAAACGCCCCAGGTGGCGCAAGCAATCGGCCAGCACTACATGCCGCGCTTCGCCGGCGATAGCTTGCCTGACACCACGGTCGGCAAGCTTACCGCGCTTGCCGATAAGCTTGACACCATCTGCGGCCTGTTCGCGGTGGGGCAGGGCCCGACCGGCTCGTCCGACCCGTTCGCACTGCGCCGTAGCGCCATCGGCATCATCAACATCCTGGAAACCGGTGTCGGCATCTCGCTTTCCACGGCGATCGACCGCGCGCTTGCGAACTTCGCCGAGCAGGGCGTTTCCTTCGATACCGCCGAGGCCCGCGCAGCCGTCGTCGACTTCTTCGTCACCCGCACTAAGGTCATGCTGAAAGACGCTGGCGTTGCTGTTGACACCATCGATGCTGTTTTGGCTGCTGGCGTGTGCGAACCCGCTGTTATCACCAGCCGTGCCCGTGCACTTGATTCTGCACGCGCAACAGAGCCTGAAACATTTACTGACTTGGCAACCGCGTATGCTCGCGCCAATAACTTACGCGACGAAGCTTGTGGCACTGCCTTTGATGAATCGCTTGCAACCGAACCTGAGGTGGCACTTGCCGCAGCAGTTACCGAGGCCGAACAGAAAGTCCCCGCAGCCCTTGCTGCTGACGACTTTGCAAGCGCCATTAGCGATCTTGCTGCCCTGCGTATGCCAATCGATAACTTCTTCGAAACGACAATGGTTATGGACGAAGATCCGAAGCTGCGCGCAAACCGCTTGGCGCTGCTCAACCGCTTCGTTGCCGTATTCGCCGACGTGGCCGACTTCGGCAAAATGGCGAAAGCGAAGTAGAAGTAGAAGTAGAAGTAGCTCGGGCCAGTACAGCGAAATTCAACAACCTATCGCTGTTATAGGGCGTATTATTAAGGACGATGGCTTATTGAAGCTGTCGTCCTTTTCATTATTCTTTCCGAAAGAAGGAGTTTTATGAAAGCTGAATTTGTTGTCCATGAGAACTCAACGCCCCTGCCGACAATTCACGTCATTTCAGACTCAGTCGGTCTTACTGCTCAGGCTCTTGCGCGAGCTGCAGCTGCGCAGTTCGGCGAGACAAACCCCAATATCGAAGTTTTGCCTCATGTACGTACCTTTGAAGAGGTAAAAACGTTCATTGATGAACACGGCGAACTGCATAAAAAGATGCAAGGTGACGAACGCTTGTTGATTTTCTACACGCTTGTTGACGGCGATTTACGCAAGCAGTTTTCTGATTATGCGGCGCAAAAACCAAACGTCATTGCGATTGATCTGATGACCGACGCGATGAATGCGATTTCGCAACTTTCTGGATTGACGCCTTCTAAACGCCCTGGTGGTTTACATGTTGCCGACCAGCACTACTTTAAACGCATAGAGGCCATTGAATTCACCATCGACCATGACGACGGCCGTAACCCTCAAGAGATGCATCTGGCCGATATTGTGCTTTTGGGCGTTTCACGCTCTTCTAAAACACCGACATCTATTTATCTTGCCCAGCAGGGTTACAAAGTGTCTAATGTACCGCTTGATCCGTCAACCGAACCACCGCATGAAATCTTCGATGTTGATTCAACGCGCATCTTTGGTCTTATGACAACACCCGATGTTCTTGTTGGTATTCGTCAGCGTCGTTTGGGTAATGCTGTTGGAGTTGCCTCTAAGTATGCTGACCCAGAATATGTCTATGACGATTTAGACAAGGCTCGAAAACTGATGCGAAAACTTGGCTGTATTGTCATTCACACCGAAAATCGCGCCGTTGAGGAGACCGCTCAAGAAATTTTACGCTACTACGAACGTATGCATCCTCAGGGTGCTGATATGATTAGTTAGTCTGATTCACAACGTCTTGGGGCACGGGCTCTAAGACAATCTTTGTTAGGAGAAAGATAGTGACTGCAGAAGTCAAACGCGTGTATGCATTCGGCCACGACGCTGAGGGCAACAACGTAACTGAGGGCGACACAACCATGAAAGCTGTTCTCGGCGGCAAGGGGGCCAATCTTGCCGAGATGGCTAATATCGGCCTTCCTGTGCCTCCGGGCTTTACTATTTCTTGCCAGACCTGCATGGAATATGCAAATGCTGGTAATACCTGGCCTGAGGGCGCTCTTGATTCCATCCATGAATATCGCGTTGATCTGGAAAACCGCATTGGTAAGAAAATTGGCGATGCTGAAGATCCGCTACTGGTTTCGGTTCGTTCTGGCGCTCCTATGTCCATGCCGGGCATGATGGACACTGTTTTGAACCTTGGTCTGAACGACCAGTCCATCAATGGCCTTATCAAGCAGACTGAAAACCCCCGCTTTGCATGGGATTCTTACCGCCGCTTCATCCAGATGTTCTCGAACGTCGTTATGGGTCTTGATGGCGACCTGTTTGAAAATGCCATTACTGCAATGAAGGCTATGCGTGGCGTCTCTTCTGATACCGACCTTACCGCTGAAGACTTGCAGGAACTCGTTGCTGAGTTCAAGGGCATCTTCTCCGAAAACGTTGATGGCCAGGCATACCCGTCACTTGTCATTGATGGCAAGGTTGCTTTCCCGCAAGATCCGATGGTGCAGCTTAAGCTTGCTATCGAAGCTGTGTTTGGTAGCTGGAACAACGAGCGCGCTATCATTTATCGTCGCCAGAACAAAATTTCCAACGATCTTGGCACCGCTGTTAACGTGCAGTGCATGGTGTTCGGCAATAAGGGCAACACTTCTGCAACTGGTGTTGCATTTACGCGTAACCCCGCTAATGGCCAGAAGGAATTCTACGGCGATTACCTGGTAAATGCTCAGGGCGAAGACGTTGTTGCTGGTATCCGTAACACCTCTCCGATTGCTGAACTCAAGCACGTCGATGGCCTGCAGGAAGCTGGCCAGCAGCTTGAGGATATCTTCGTG
This sequence comes from Senegalimassilia sp., assembly GCA_963619015.1. Classification (GTDB taxonomy): domain Bacteria; phylum Actinomycetota; class Coriobacteriia; order Coriobacteriales; family Eggerthellaceae; genus Senegalimassilia. The sequence goes on from CAVEUW010000004.1 coordinate 30,056, forward strand.
CTTCTGGAAAACCACTTCCACGACATGATGGACATCGAGTTCACCATCGAGCAGGGCAAACTGTTCATGCTGCAAACGCGTGTTGGTAAGCGTACCGCTGCTGCTGCGCTGCACATTGCAATTGATATGGAAAGCGAAGGCCTTATCTCTAAAGAAGAGGCCGTCATGCGCGTCAACCCCGAGCAGCTTGACCAGCTTTTGCACCCGCAGTTTGACAAGAACGCTGAATACGACGTACTTGCTCGCGGCCTGAACGCTTCCCCGGGCGCTGCTGTTGGCGAAGCTGTCTTCTCTGCTGCCGACGCTGTTGCCGCTGCTGAAGCTGGTCGCAAGTGCGTGCTCGTCCGCTGGGAGACCACGCCTGACGACTTGGCTGGCATGATTGCTGCTGAAGGCATTCTTACTTCTCATGGTGGCAAGACGTCCCACGCTGCTGTTATCGCACGTGGCATGGGCGCTCCGTGCGTCTGCGGCGTTGAAGCTTTGAAGATTGATGCTGAAGCTAAGCAGGCAACGGTTAGCGGTACCGATGTTGTTATCAAAGAGGGCGACATGATCTCTTTGGACGGCACCACTGGCGTTGTTGTTCTTGGCGCGGTTGACCTTGTTCTTCCTGAACTTACGGGCGACCTTGACACCATCTTGGAGTGGGCTGACGAATACCGCACCTTGGGTGTTCGCGCTAACGCTGACAACCCTGAGGACGCTCAGCTTTCTCGTGACTTCGGTGCACAGGGCATTGGCCTGTGCCGCACCGAGCACATGTTCTTGGGCGACCGTAAAAACATCATCCAAACCTTCATTCTTAATGAAGATGAAGACATCCGCCAGGGTGCAGTCGATAAACTCTTCGAAGCTCAGACGGGCGACTTCTATGGCATGTTTAAGGCAATGGACGGCCTGCCGGTTATCGTTCGTTTGCTCGATCCGCCGCTGCACGAGTTCCTGGAAAGCCCGCGTGCTTTGGACGTGGAAATCGCTAAGCTTGAAGCTACTGGTGGCGACGCTGGCGTTATCGCCGAAAAGCGTACCCTCATGGAGCAGATCGACGCTATGAGCGAAGCAAACCCGATGCTTGGCCTGCGAGGTTGCCGCTTGGGCATTGTGTATCCGATTCTTCCGCTCATGCAGGTGCGTGCTATTGCTACCGCTGCTGCAAAGCTGAAGAAGGAAGGCTTGAACCCGCAGCCTGAAATCATGATCCCGCTGGTGTCTGTTGTTCCTGAGCTGGCTACGCTGCGCGAGGTTGCCGAAGGCGCTATCGCTGAGGTTGCAAAAGAGCAGGGTGTTGAGCTTTCCATCAAGGTTGGCACCATGATTGAGCTGCCTCGTGCTGCTGTCACTGCTGACGAAATTGCTACGAAGGCTGACTTCTTCTCCTTCGGTACTAACGACCTTACTCAGACGACGTTCGGCTTTAGCCGTGACGACGTTGAGGCTGAGTTTATCCCTCAGTACCTCCAGCAGCACCTGCTGCCTTACAACCCCTTCGCTACGATTGACGCAGGCGTTGCCAAGCTTGTGAAGACGGGCGTTGAGTTGGGTCACCAGGGCAACCCTGATATCGTTTGCGGCGTATGCGGCGAACATGGTGGCGATCCGGATTCTATCCACACCTTCAACAAGATTGGTCTGGATTATGTTTCCTGCAGCCCGTATCGCGTGCCGGTTGCACGTCTGGCTGCTGCTCAGGCTGCTATCGAAGCCAAGGCTGAATAGTAAAGTCGAAAGCTTTCACGCACAAACTTCTAAGGCCGCTTCTTGTAAGCGGCCTTTTCTTATAGGGAAAGTTATAATGTGCTTATTTGCGAAGGTGGGAGGGTGTAATGGAAATTCGAAATCGAGAAATGCTAGAAGCGCAAGAACACGAACGGCTTTCTTGCGAAGCAACGTTTTCTGACGAATCTGAAGGCCGCGACCGTACGACTGAGCCTGACTTCTTGCGATCAGACTATCAGCGCGATCGCGATAAAATCCTGCATTCAAAAAGTTTTCGCCGTCTTTCGCATAAAACGCAGGTGTTTTTAGCAGCTGAAGGCGATCATTTTCGCACGCGGCTTACCCACACCCTTGAGGTATCGCAGATTGCTCGCACTATTGCGCGCGCATTAGGACTCAATGAAGATTTAACCGAGGCAATTGCGCTTGGGCATGACCTTGGACATACTCCCTTTGGACACACGGGTGAATCTGCCCTGGTTACATGTCTTGCAAAAGCCCGAGGTGTTAACCCTGCAAGTGCAAAAGCTGCCGATTTATTTCGCCATAATGTGCAATCGATTCGCGTTGTTGAGCTGATAGAAAACGGTGGGGCAGGCTTGAACCTTACACCCGAAGTTCGTGATGGCATTTTGCATCACACTGGAAAGGTGCGCGCCGATACGCTTGAAGGGCGAATTGTTGCAACGGCTGACCGCATCGCTTATGTCAATCATGATATCGATGATGCTATTCGTGCAGGTATGCTTACCGAAGCTATGCTGCCAGCGTCTACACATGCAATTTTGGGAAGCGACCATTCCGCTCGTATCGAAACCTTGGTTCGCGACATGGTTGAAACCTCTGCGGCGACAGATGACATTGCCTTGTCTGATCCTGTTTGGGAAGCCATGAGCGAACTTCGCAGCTTTCTGTTTGACACGGTGTATACCGCACCTGAGGTTATGGCGGAAGTGAACAAGGCAAAGTATCTGATGGCGCGTCTATTCGACTACTTTATGGCTCATATTGACGAAGTTCCTCAAGAATATCGAATGATTGCCGAAGGCGATAACGCGCGTGCTGTAGCAGATTACATTGCAGGCATGACTGACCGTTTCGCTACTTCTACGTTTATGCGCCTATTTGTGCCGAAAGATATCGTGCGCTAAGGTTATACTCATACGCCCTATGAAACTCACAGATGACATACGTCCGGCCTTTCAAGCCGCATTGCCAATTATGCTTGGCTATGTGGCTATTGGTATTCCTTGCGGCATTTTGGAAAATTCCATTGGCATGAATGCTTTGCAGGCATTTTTGCTTTCTGCTCTGTTCTATTCGGGTGCAGGTCAGTTTATGATTCCGAATATGTGGCTTGCTGCAAGCCCTATCGCTTCCATTATTGCGAGCGTGTCACTGGTTAACACGCGTCAGATGCTGTATGCCGCATCATTTGCTCCGCTGTGCGCGAAAGAACGCAAAAGTCTTTCTTTCTTGTTTGCGGCAACCGTGACCGATGAGTCTTTTGGCGTTAACATGGCGAATTTTGCAACAGGCACGTGGTCTATCCGCCGCGCAACGTTCGTGAATTTGTTTAGCTGCGCCTCATGGACTCTGTCGAATGTGGTTGGTGTTGTTGTGGGAAGCGCTATTGGGGTTCCCTTGGCAATTGCATCGTTTGCTATGACGTCAATTTTTATTTGCCTTCTTGTTACGCAAAAAATTTCGCTTGGCAATGTTGTTGCTGCAATAGTGGCAATGCTTGGTGTATTTATTTGCAAGCTTGTTGGCCTGTCAGGCCCGGCTATTCTTGTCGGTGCAATCTTAGGTGTTATAGCTGCAATGGTTGTCTCCCGCAGGTCTGCTAAGCGTTCGTTAGATGGTGATGCGCAATGACCTGGACCGATTTCGCCATTGTATTTGCATGCTGTCTTACAACCATGCTTATTTGCCGAGTTATTCCGCTGTTTGCGCTAAAGGGAAGGCAGCTGCCGGCCGGTGTCACCCAGGCACTTGGGTTCATTCCGCCTGCAGCGTTTGCTGCCTTAGTGGCAAACGATTTGCTTTCGCCAACTATGTTTGATGCGGGTCTGTGGCCAGCTGCTGCGCCCCTTGTGGCTTCTTTAGTTGTTGCGATTATTGCTTGGAAAACTCGCTCGCTTTTGTGGTGCGCCATTGCAGGCGTTGCGGTTTACGCATTGCTTACGCTCATTTAGCCCTATTACGTAGTAGAGCATCGTAGTTTCGGCCTCATTTAGGCGCTAGATGTTTGCCTTTTACGTCGCCTTCTTCACGGCTTTTCGATAATTACCTGATGAAACCTTTCATGCGCAGATGATTTGCTATAATCCCATTCATATGCGCGCAAGATGCTTGCATTGCATGTAGAAACAAACGGCCGTACATACGGCTCTTAAGAAACGGGGAAAACATGTCTGATTTGCTTTCGCAGCTTATCACGCCGGAAATCCAGGCAGCATTCAGTGTTGTTGTCGTGCTCCTGGTTATTCTGTACATCCTGTCCATCGTCTGGGTTGCTCGCGATGCGTATCTTCGTGGTACGTATTGGTATGTGTGGGCAATTGTTGCTCTGGTGCCGTTGGTAGGCGTCATTGCGTATTGCTTGCTTCGCCCGCCCATGCTTATGATTGATCGCGACGAACAGGAACTGGAAGTCGCTTTAAAACAACGTCAGCTCATGCATTACGGAGAATGCGCGAACTGCGGTTATCCGGTTGAAGCCGACTATGTGCTCTGTCCAAGCTGCCATACGCGCCTGAAGAATCTCTGTGGTCATTGCGGCCATGCACTTGATCCTACCTGGACGGTTTGCCCGTACTGCGCAGCTCCTGTTGGTCAACCGCGTCAGCAGCAGCGTCGTGCTCAAGCACAACGACAAGCCCAAGCCCAGGCTCAGGCTCAGCGAACACCGCGTCAGCAGCAGTAATGTAGAGTTACAGCTGCGAATTTGCCGTACTGAAAGCCGCCCTTTTGGGTGGCTTTCCTACATCATTTGTTCAATTGGCGTTTCCTTAGAAAGGAATCAAACCCATGGAAATTATTCTTCCAGATGGCACTAAGAAAAATCTTGAAGTTGGGGCAACCGTTGCAGATGTTGCTGCTTCAATTGGGTCGGGTCTTGCAAAGGCTGCGCTTGCAGGTAAGGTAAACGGTGAACTGGTAGACCTTACCTGTGAAGTTGCAGATGGCGCCACGGTTGAAATCATTACAGCTACAAGCCCTGAGGCTTTGCATATCCTTCGCCATTCATGCGCTCATATTATGGCTGAGGCAGTGCAGGAACTATTCCCGGGAACGCAAATTGCTTTTGGTCCGGCAACTGACGACGGCTATTTTTACGACTTCGAGCTTCCGGAAAACATTTCTTCTGATGACTTCCAGGCAATTGAGCGCAAGATGGCACAAATTATCAAACGCAACGAGCCCTTTGTCCGCGAAGTTGTAACAGTTGCACAGGCGAAGGAAATTTTTGCCGATCAGCGCTTCAAGCTTGAGCATATCGATGACCTAACCGACGAGGAAATTTCCATTTATCGCCATGGCTCTTTTGTTGATTTGTGCGCAGGTCCGCATATTCCTCGTGCAGGCAAAATTGGTGCTTTCAAAATGATGAAGCTTGCTGGTGCATATTGGCGCGCCGACGCAACGCGTGAACAGTTGCAGCGTCTGTATGGCACGGCATTCTTTAAGAAGGCTGAGCTTGATGAATATCTGCATAACTTAGAAGAGGCCGAAAAGCGTGACCACCGCAAGGTTGGTCGCGAGATGGACCTGTTCATGATGCGTGACGAGGCTCCGGGCTTCCCGTTTTTCCTGCCTAACGGCATGGTGCTTAAAAACACGCTGCTTGATTATTGGCGCGAAATTCACCACAAGGCTGGCTATGTGGAAATTTCTACTCCACTCATCATGAATCAGCACCTGTGGCAAACCTCTGGTCATTGGGACCACTACAAAGACAATATGTACTCGACTACTATCGATGATGAAGAGTACTGCATTAAGCCAATGAATTGCCCCGGTGGTGTGTTGGTGTATGCGTCCAAGCCTCGCAGCTATCGTGACTTGCCTATTCGTGCTGGTGAAATTGGTCTTGTTCATCGCCATGAAATGCGTGGCGCATTGCACGGGCTTTTCCGTGTGCGTTGCTTCAATCAGGACGATGCGCACCTGTTTGTGCGCCCAGACCAGCTCACTGACGAAATTATCGGCGTTGTGCGCTTGATTGATTCTGTGTATCAGCAGTTTGGCTTTAAGTATCATGTTGAACTTTCCACGCGTCCTGACGACTCAATGGGCTCTGACGCTGATTGGGAAGCCGCTGAGAACGGCCTAAAAACTGCTTTAGCCAAGCTTGGTATGGACTATGAGCTCAATGAGGGTGACGGTGCCTTCTACGGCCCCAAAATCGACTTCCACTTAGAAGACTCTTTGGGTCGCACGTGGCAGTGCGGTACGGTGCAGCTTGACTTCCAAATGCCTCAGAACTTTGATTTGGAATACGTCGATGCAGATGGTACGAAGAAGCGCCCGATTATGCTGCATCGTGTGTGCTTTGGCTCCGTTGAGCGCTTTGTTGGTATTCTTATCGAGCATTATGCTGGTAAATTCCCTGTTTGGCTTGCTCCTATCCAAGCCAAGGTGCTCTGCGTTTCTGAAAAGAGCCGCGATTACGCTCATAAGGTTGCAGCAGAACTTGATGAGGCTGGCATTCGCGTATCTATTGATGACCGCGATGCGAAGATTGGCTACAAGATCCGCGAAGCTCGTCAGACCGACCGCATGCCGTATATGATTATCGTTGGTGAACAGGAAGCAAGCGAAGGTACTATTGCTGTGCGTGATCGCTCTAACGAAACTACGCCTTCAACCACCGCTGAATTCATCGCGAAGGTTCAGGAAGAAACGCGCACGCGCGCATAACATTTCTTGTGTATGGCTTTTATACCCCTGCAAGTTTTCTTGCGGGGGCATTTTTTAGCGGGGCATTTTGTTTCTTGGGGGGCATTTTTAAGCACTGGCATTTTGTTTTCTTGCGGGGGCATTATTCTTTTTCCTGCAAGGTTATTTTGTTTTCTTGCCTGTGTTCGTATTCGTAGTATTCGAGTTTCCTATAGCACTTCAATGTGCCCAATTTTCAGCCCTGTGCGTGATAGCATGTTCCAAGCAAAATGGCACAAGAGAAGGGAAGGGTAATGCCTGATACGCGTATACATTCTTACGCAGATGCCATGCAGCAAACTACAAAGGAAGCAAAGGCAACCGTCGCCGCGCTTGCTGCAATTATTGTTGTCTGGCTGATTGCTGGGTTTGGCCTTTCCAGTTTAGATGTCTGGGTGTTCCACACGCCGCTGTGGGTCATTTGTGGTTGTATTCTCCCCTGGATTGCTGCGGTAATTGCTGCTTTGGTCCTAGGTTACAAGGTGTTTGTCGACTTTGATTTAGACGAAGTTGCTGCTGGTGACGCCCCTAAACAGGCTGACGAATCCTTAAACCCTAAGCAAACTGATAGTGCTGCAAATAATTCGCAAGCAGGTAAAGGGGGCGCTGCACATGAATAGCCTTGTCGCTTTAATTCCGCTTGTTGCCTTCTTACTTGTTGCACTTGCGGTGTCGCTTTTTGTGCGTTCTCGTTCGCGCTCTGATGCACACGGTGAAGGTGGGTTTGTAAAGGAATACTTCATCGGCAATCGCGCACTTGGTGGCTTTGTACTGGCTATGACAACCATTGCTACCTACGGATCAGTTAGTTCCTTTGTTGGTGGTCCTGGTCAGGCTTGGCTTGTCGGTTGGGGCTGGGTGTATATGGCCGTCGTGCAGGTTACCGCGCTCGTGTTGCTCTATGGCATTTTCGGCAAACGCTTGGCTCTAATTGCCCGTAAGATTGATGCGGTAACCATTATTGATGTTATCCGCGAACGCTATCATTCCAACGCTTTGGCCAATGCGAGCGCCGTCATTGTTGTACTGTTTTTTGCCGCAACTATGGTTGCCCAGTTTGTGGGTGGCGCAAAGCTGTTTGAAGCGGTAACAGGGTATTCGTACATGATTGGCTTGTGCCTGTTCGGTATTGCTGTCATTTTGTTTACTACGATTGGTGGCTTTCGCGGTGTAGCGGTTACTGACGCGTTGTGCGGCATTGCAATGCTTGTGGGTATTTTCGTGCTGGCAGCCGGCATTCTAAGCGCTGGTGGCGGATACGAGAACATCATGGATACCATCCGTGCTAACCATCCTGAAATGCTTGAGCCTTTCAGCGGTGGACAGATGCCGGCAACGTTGTACTTTACTCAGTGGTTGCTCGTCGGCGTGTTCACGTTTGTACTCCCGCAGTCGATGGTTCGCTGCATGGGCTTTAAGGACACCAAGGCGCTTCGTGGAGCCATGATTATGGGCACGGTTATCATTGGCATAATGATGATTGGTGTAACCTCGCTTGGTGTTCTGTCTGCCGGCGTGCTTACCGGAAGCCTTGCTGATTATGGCGCGAGTGTTGACAACATTATTCCTACTGCAATCGCTCAAACCTTGCCTTCTTGGCTTGCTGGTGTGGCTATTATCGGCCCAATTGCTGCTTCTATTTCGACGGTCTCATCGCTTTTGATCGCTTCGTCGTCGGCCATTTTAAAAGACGTGTATTTGCATCATTGTGAGGCACGTCAAATTACAGTACCAGAGAAGAAAATTGCCCGTTCAAGTCAAATTGTGACACTCGTCATCGGAGCATTGGTGTTTGTTCTGGCTGTTGTTCCGCCTGATGTTATCTGGAAGATTAACATGTTCGCTTTTGGCGGTCTTGAAACTGCGTTTTTCTGGGTGATGGTGTGCGGCTTGTTCTGGAAGCGTGCAAGCAAGTGGGGTGCCATTTTGTCGATGGTTGGCGGTACGGTTGCTTACTGTGCGACTATGGCGGTCGGCTTTAAGATTGGCGGCTTACACCAGATTGTTATTGGTATTGTGGTAGCTGGTGTGCTTATGGTTGTTGGTAGTTTGATCGAAAGCCGCAACAGTAAAGCTCAAGATCAGCGTATGCTATCGGTGTTCTTCCCGTCCGAAAAGTAGCCCGCACGCAGCTTCTACCGGTTTAGATTCCACAACTTTATAGGTTAGAGAAGCCAAAAGGGGCATCAGGAATACAGATATTGCACCGGCAGCTACAAGAACACTTGCCGTTTCTTGGTTCATTACCTGTGCGTTGGTTGCTACAGAAGTTACCGCAACAATTACAGGAAGTGCTGTTGTGCAGTACAGGGCAACAGTGATGCGATTTTGAAAGCTCAGTTCACTTCTGTTTTTGCCAACAGACATTGCAACAACGATCGGTACGCCGCGCACCAAAACTAGCGAAATAATAAATGCGAGCAGTAAAAATGGTTCTGCAACAACACCCGCTAGGTTGATTTTTGCGCCCGAGACCACGAAGAATATTGGAATAAGCAGCCCATGTCCTATCGCATTAAGTTTTGCTTCAAGTTGCTCAGAGCCTTCTGGGATGACGTAGCGAAGCACGAAACCAGCGGCAAAGGATCCAAGCACGATATCAAGGCCGAATACGCTTGAAAGTGTAACCAGACCAATAAGCATCACTACAACAGCTCGCACGAAAGTTTGTGAGGTGGTATGGCGCTTGCTTGCGAGGAATTGGTATACCTTAGAACCAACTTTCCGGCTTCTAGCAGGAATTATTGCGATAATAATACAAATTGCAACAAAGCCTACAAGGATAAGAAGTGTTCTCCATTCGCTGCGTGATGAAAGCAACAATGCCATTGCTAACACAGGGCAGACCTCACCCCAGGTTCCGTATGCCAAAACTGCTGTGCCTACTTCGGTGTCTGCAAGTTCTCGCTCTTTGATGATGGGTATAAGCATGCCAAGTGCTGTCGTGCTTAAGGCAATAGCAACTGCAAGCCCGTCCATATGCGTGATAGAGAAGTTTGGTGTGATAAACACCGCAAGCGCAGCCAGACCAAATGTAACAACCCAGGTTACAAGCCCGCGTCTTCCCTGAGGACTTTTGAGCGTTCGGGGGCTAATTTCATAGCCTGCTAGAAGGAATAAAAATGCCAAACCTAAATCGGAAAGAACCGTAATTGCTTCATTGATTTCAATGATGCCAAAGGCGTGTGGCCCAAGCAGAGCGCCGGCGACTAGCAAAATGACGGTTTCTGGAACAAGCCCTTTCGGAATAAGGCGCGCAATAAGCGGGGCAACGGCTGCAGCTAAAGCCGCTGCAAACAGGGATATGAATACGCTTGCCACAGGGTGTCTTTCGCTCGTTTGCTTGTTCGCTGTTTGCTTGGTTGCTAATTCGCCAAATATGCTTGCAGGTCATTCCAGATGCGCTGAGCTTCTGCATAGCCCTGCTCATATAGGTCGAGCAATTTGTCGGGGTCATGTTCCATGCTTGAGATAGTCACAGGTTTTTGCGGGCGAATAACAAAGCATTCACCAGCCTCATGCATGCGAGCAAGGCTTCTGTAGGTGCGGTTGTATTCGAAGTGGCGATACTGCAGTCGATCAAGATAGTAGGGGAAATCTGAATACACCTGACGCAAAAGCGGCATAAGCTTATTGGGGCCTTTGATGTAATCAGCTGCCTGCGTTAACACAACAATATGTTTCTTTTTGCCACTCATCATGCTTTTAAAAATGGGCACGCTGTCGCAGGTTCCGCCATCAAGAAGTTTCTTCCCGTCTTTTTCAACAATCTGGCTGACCAGCGGCATTGAAGAAGATGCCATGAGATAGGGAAGATCGCCATCGTCGGTGAGCGTGTGAACTTCATGGTAGTCGGCTTCGCCTAGTTCAAGGTCGCTTGAAACCGCAGTTAGCGAAATCGGCGAATTTTCGAAAGCGTCGAAGTTGAAGGGGACATGCACCTCCGGGATATCGTGGAAGGCGAACTGTCTGCCGCATGCATTACCGGTTTGCAGGAAAGAACGCATAGAAAGATAGCGTGAGTCGGTGCAATAGCGCATGTTGATGAAGCAAGTGCGTCCAATTTCTCCGGCAACATAACAGTAGCCGGCCAATGCACCAGCAGAAACGCCGTAGACTTGATCGCAGAACAAATCGTGCTCCATGAAGTAGTCAAGCACGCCTGCAGTAAACTGGCCGCGCATCGCGCCACCTTCAAGCACGAGGTTCACGGGTAAAACTTCCTTTCCGGCCCAAGCAGGCTTTGGAAGTTTAGATTTACTGATTGCTGGCGATGCTTCAGCTGTATCGCAAGCGTTGCTCATTTTAGCTGTATTCGTAGTGTCTGCCGTGTCGTTCGCTTCTGTCATTATCCGGCTCCTTATCTATTTGTTGTTCTTCAGTATAACCGTGCAATTCGTCTTCGGTTCGCAAGCTTTGCAATGTTTGCAATTCGTTAGGTTCAGCCACTGATTGAATCGGTCGGGGAATGATTGTGGAGGTCATTGAGAGTGATGCGGTAGGTAGAAGGACACTATGGCAAATGGGGCTAAATTAGTAACATTTATGTAACGAAAGAAATTCTATCTAGTCAAACAGGCAATTGGCTGTGTACTATGGCGCCAATACAAACATGAGACTTGACCTGTCTGTCAAGTCACCAAAGAAAAGGAGGCAATCATGCCTAACATTGTATCTACTGCTGAATTCGAGAAACTTATCAGCGAATCGCAGACCCCGGTCCTCGTCGACTTCTTTGCCACGTGGTGCGGGCCGTGCAAGATGCTCGCACCTGTGCTTGATGAAGTGGCCGCTGAGGTTGAAGGTCGAGCAAAGCTTGTCAAAGTTGATATTGACGAGTCGCCAGAACTAGCTCAACGTTTTGGTGTTATGTCTGTGCCGACGCTGATTGCTTTTACGGGTGGCAATCCGACATCAACAAAAGTTGGCGTGCAGCCTAAGCAAGTTTTGCTTTCAATGGTGGGACTGTAATTGCATGTCGTGTGCGGCTGTACTCGTTGTTTAAAACCCGGGCTTGCGCTTGTGTGCTTGTCGCGCCGAATGTGCGGTTGTATCCGCTATTGCTAAAAACCTGTTCTTGATTGGATAGTTACATGGCTAACGAAACACAATACGATCTTGCCATCATAGGTGCAGGGCCGGCAGGACTTACCGCGGGTCTTTATGCGGCGCGTGCCGGTCTTAGTGTTGCCGTTTTTGAGCGCGCTGCAGCTGGAGGGCAACTTGCGCAAACTGAACGCATTGAAAACTACCCGGGGTTTCCGCAAGGCCAAGGTGGCTTTGAGCTTGCCTGGTCAATGAAAGAGCAAGCTGAGCGCTTCGGCGTGAATATTGTTTCGGAAGAGGTAATTTCGGTTGATTTAGCCTTGCCTGAAAAGGTAATTGTGACGCCTTTTGAATCCTACGCAGCGAAAGCGGTTGTTGTGGCTAGCGGCGCTCGTCCACGAAAGCTAGGTCTTCCGCAAGAGGCTGAGCTTAGTGGCCATGGGGTCTCGTATTGCGCAACCTGTGACGGAGGCTTTTTTCGCGATAAGACGGTTGCGGTTGTCGGTGGCGGAAACACTGCGGTTGCCGATGCGCTGTACCTTTCTCGCTTAGCTAAAAAGGTTTACCTCATTCATAGGCGCGATACGTTGCGTGCTTCTGCTGTGTATTATTCGCAAATTGCAGCTTCGCCAAATATTGAATTTATTGGAAGTACAACTGTTGAGTCGCTTCATGGCTCTGATGGCGCCCTGTGCGGAATTTCTGTTGCGCAGGTAGGCTTGCCCGAACTTCAGTATCTTGAAGTCGATGGCCTTTTTGTAGCGGTAGGTACCGAGCCGAACACGGAATTTTTGAACGGACAGCTAGCGCTTGACGATGCTGGGTATATTATCGCTGGTGAAACGGGAGAAACTAATCTTTCACAAGTGTATGCAGCAGGTGATGTGCGTACAAAATCACTGCGCCAAGTTGTTACTGCTGTGTCGGATGGTGCTCAAGTTGCGGAAAGTGCCCAAGCAGCCCTTTCTATCTGATAAAATTTCAAGGTTGAAATTTCGACATCTAATGCACGCAGTAACACGTAATGCACGCAGTAACACGTGAATCAGGTGTCTTCGGCAAGGTTCAAACCTTGCCTTATTGAATGCGTTATTTAGGAAGGCATACGTCATGCAAGACAACGACATGCGCTTGAAGCTTGAGAAAATTATCAAGGCCTATGAGGAGTTGCAGGTCAAAATGACTGACCCTTCTGTTCTTGGTGATCAGAAGGAATACAACAAGCTTGCTAAGGAATACTCCGATCAAGGTCCGCTTGTCGCTAAGGCGCGTGAGTTTTTGCAGTGCTGCGCTGACATTGACGAAGCGAAGGAAATGCTTGGCGATGCCGATATGAAGGAATTCGCGCAGGAAACAATTGCTGAGGCTGAGGCAAAAATGCCTGCTTTGGAAGAAGATATCAAGTTCATGCTAATTCCTTCCGACCCGGCTGACGAAAAGGACATCATCGTTGAAATTCGCGCAGCTGCTGGTGGCGATGAGGCTGCAATTTTTGGTGGCGATCTGTTCAAAATGTATGAGCGTTTCTGCTCTTCTCAAAAGTGGAAGATCGAACTTATGGATGTGTCACCTTCAGATGCTGGCGGCTATAAGGAAATCCAGTTCAAGGTTAAGGGCGACAAGGTGTACTCCGTCATGAAGTACGAGTCTGGCGTGCATCGCGTCCAACGCGTTCCTAAGACCGAAAGCCAGGGCCGTATTCATACGTCTACTGCGACTGTTGCCGTGCTTCCCGAAGCTGACGAAGTGGAAGTCGAAATTAACGAGAACGATCTGCGTATCGACGTATTCCGCGCTGGCGGACCGGGTGGCCAGTGCGTTAACACCACCGACTCTGCTGTGCGTATCACGCACTTGCCCTCTGGCTTGGTTGTGCAGTCTCAAGATCAGAAATCTCAGTTGCAAAACAAGATTGCTGCTATGGCTGTTCTTCGTGCGCGCTTGTACGAGAAGATGCTCGCTGAACAGCAGGCGGCCGAAGGTGCTGAGCGTTTAGCTCAAATTGGCTCTGGTGACCGTTCGGAGAAAATTCGCACCTACAATCTGCCGCAAGACCGCGTGACCGACCATCGCATCGGCTACAACGGTACCTATCAGGGTGTTTTGAACGGCAGCGACTTAGGTGACGTTATCAGTGCCCTACAGGCAGCAGACCGCGCCAAAAAGCTTGAGGCTTCTATCTAAATTATTTTGGCAATGTGAATTCCCGCAACGCGCAAAAGCTTGCGGGAATTTCTTTTCTTAGGCGCAGCTGCGCCGCCCTATTAAAATCGTTCGGAGTATAGCGTGAGTGAGACTTGGACAATTAAAGCGGCCCTTGACTGGACGGTTGATTATCTAACGCGTAAAGGGGATGAAAACCCGCGTGTGTCGGCTGAGTGGCTTATGTCGGAGGCAACAGGGCTTTCCCGAATCGAATTATATGTGAGCTTCGATAAGCCACTTTCCATGGAAGAACGCGATGTCCTTCGTGATTACGTGAAGCGCCGCGGGGCAGGGGAGCCCTTGCAGTATATTACGGGCCAAACAGCGTTTCGGTATATCACCGTGAAAGTCCGCCCGGGTGTTTTGATTCCTCGCCCCGAAACTGAGGTGCTTGTAAGTGTTGCGCTTTCGCTTCTGCCTACATCATCGCGCCGTCATGCACTTGATAGCAGTATCGATGCTTGGGAAGGTGACTTGATTCGCACGGCGCAGCAGCAAATGCAGGCTGCTCAGGAAAACCAAGCGGAGAATGAGGCAGACCAAATTGACTCTGCTATTTCTGATTTGACATCCGAGCTTCAGGGGCTGACCTCCTCGGTTGCAAGCGATGTTGCGCCCGTCGAAGCTTCAACTCCGCGTCCACTTTTAGTTGCTGATATCTGCACGGGTAGTGGGTGCATTGCATGCTCAATTGCGCACGAGCGCCCCGATACGCATCTGTTTGCAACTGATATTTCACCTGTTGCTGTTTCGCTCGCACGCGAAAATGCCGAAGCGCTTGAACTTGCTGATCGCGTACGGGTTGAACAAGGTGACTTGGGCGCGCCTATGCCTGCTACTGCCTTAGGAAAGCTCGATTTGGTGGTTTCGAATCCTCCGTATATACCCAGTGCGGTGCTCGCGGAAATCCCGAAAGAAGTGACTGATTTCGAACCGGCGCTTGCACTTGATGGCGGCACAGACGGCAACGATATCCTTCGCCGCCTGCTTCCTTGGACGTTTGATGCCCTGCGCCCCGGTGGTGCCTTTGCATTCGAGCTGCATGAAACCTGCCTTGATGCAGCAGCCGAACTTGCTCGCGCTGCCGGGTTCGTTCAGGTTGAAATCACCAACGACCTTGCTGATAAGCCTCGTGTCCTTTCGGGAAGGAAACCGGTGTAAAGCGGTTACCGCATCGTTATACTTATAGAATCGGCCTTCCAAATTTAAATTTTGCTCAGTGAATTACCCAATCGGCATTTACTTGACCGCATATACCGACCGGCATTTGCCCGACCGGCATTTGCCCGACCGCATATATCAACTAGCATTTATCGACCGCATATACCGACCGGCATTTGCCCGACCGGCATGTAATTTGTTGCATCTGTGCAAATAGGAAACCTTTTACCAAATTCTGCCCTATAAGTGTTGCCATTCATGTTCATCAGCGTATACTGTCCAACACAAGTTCATAGAAGAAATGCTAAGACGAGGAAAGTAAAGAAGCACCTATCTTTCAAGAGAATCGACGGTTGGTGAAAGTCGATGGTAGGCCGTCTTGAACGCCCCCTCCGAGCAGTTCTGGTGAACGCCAAGGCACGCAGCGAACGATCTTCGTGTGCAGTCTTTGCAAGTAATCTGAATCGGGTCGCTCCGTTACCAGTTGAATCGCTACCGCGTTTCATTTGTCGAAGTCCTGTGCAGGTTACTTGCAGCAGGATTTTTTTATGCCCGGGTGATCCCCGGCAGACGAGACGGAAGAAGGTAGCTTATGCAACTTCGTAGCGACGCCGTGCGTTGTGGTGTAGCGCGTGCTCCTCATCGTAGTCTTTTAAAGGCTGACGGTTTAACTGACGAGGAACTCAAGCGCCCCTTAGTTGCGGTGTTCAATTCCCGCAATGACATTATTCCTGGTCATAACAACCTCGATAAAATTTGCGAGGCCGTTAAGGCTGGTATTTACATGGCCGGCGGTGTGCCGTTTGAAATTTCGACCATTGGTGTGTGTGATGGTATTGCCATGAACCATGACGGTATGCACTATTCGCTGGTTTCTCGTGAAGCAATTGCCGACAGCTTCGAGTGTGCTGTGCAAGGCCACGCGTTTGATGCTGCGGTGTGTATCCCTAATTGCGACAAAATTGTTCCTGGCATGATTTTAGGCGCACTTCGCGTGAATATTCCTACCGTGTTCGTGTCGGGTGGCCCAATGCTTCCTGGGCATCAGCCTGGTTGTTCACAAGGCCCAACCACTGACTTGAATACGTTGTTCGACGGCGCTGGTCAGGTATCTGCAGGCACTATGACCGAAGAAGAACTGAAATTCTTTGAAGACACCGCATGTCCTACCTGCGGCAGCTGCTCGGGTATGTTCACGGCTAATTCAATGAACTGCCTGTGTGAGGCTCTTGGTATCGCTCTTCCCGGTAACGGCACAATTCCAGCTGTTTATTCAGAACGTTTACGACTGGCTAAGCATGCTGGCATGAAGGTTATGGAGCTACTTGAGAAAGATATCAAGATTGGCGACATCATTTCTGAAGCTGCCATCAAAAATGCTATGGAATGCGATATGGCATTCGGTGGGTCAACCAACACCGTTTTGCATCTCACTGCTATCGCGCAATGCGCAGGTCATCCTATCACTATGGAAGACTGGGATGCAGCAAGCGAGCGCACCCCGCACCTTGTGTGCCTGCAGCCTTCCGGCCCGCGTCCGTTGCTTGACCTGTATGCGGTCGGCGGTGTACCGGTGGTTATGCACGAGCTAAACGAACTTGGCCTGCTTGATACCTCGGCTATCACTTGCATGGGCACTATTCCCGAATACATCGAAAACTGCACCAAGCCTGCCGATGGTGAGGTTTGTCGTACGCATGACAACCCTATCTCTGAGCACGGCGCACTTCGAGTCCTACATGGCAATATTGCTCCGAATGGCGGCATCGTGAAGAAGTCCGCTGTCGATCCGTCTATGTACACGCACACTGGTCCGGCCCGTTGCTTCAATTCTGAAGAAGAAGCTTGCGAGGCAATTTTCGGTGGCGAAATTAAAGCTGGCGATGTTGTTGTTATTCGCTATGAAGGTCCGGCTGGCGGTCCGGGCATGCGCGAGATGCTCACGCCGACTTCCGCCATTGTAGGCATGGGTCTTTCTACCTCTGTCGCACTTCTGACTGATGGCCGCTTCTCAGGCGCTTCTAAGGGTCCTTGCGTTGGTCATATCAGCCCTGAAGCCGCAGCTGGCGGTCCTATCGCTCTTATTGAAGACGGTGACGAAATTACTGTCGACATTGAGGGCGGCGCCCTGACACTTCACGTTGACGATGCAACTCTTGATGCACGTCGAGCGGCTTTTGTTGCTCCTGCACCCAAACACAATCATGGCGTGCTAGCAAAATATGCAAAATTGGTTTCCTCTGCAGATAAGGGGGCATATGTTTCATGAGTAAATCTGTAAACGACAAACATGCAAGCCATGCTGGCGATATTCGCGGTCTTGGTAGCAAAACAGCCAAACAGGGAACGCAGATGAACGGCGCACAAGCTGTTGTCGCATCGCTTGAGGCTGAAGGTGTTGAACTGGTCTTTGGCTACCCGGGTGGTCAGGCAATTAAAATCTACGACGCGCTGTACGACTCCAAGCAGCTAAAACACGTGCTTGCGCGCCACGAGCAAGGTGCCGTACACGAGGCTGATGGTTTCGCTCGTGCTACAGGTAAAGTTGGCGTTGTTATCGTGACGTCTGGTCCGGGTGCTACCAATACGGTTACTGGTATTGCAACTGCATACATGGACAGCGTGCCTTTGGTTGTTGTGACTGGTCAGGTTCCGCGTGGTGTCATTGGCACCGACAGTTTCCAAGAATCTGATATCGTCGGCATCACCATGCCAGTGGTCAAGCATTCCTTCCTCGTACAATCGACCGAGGAACTTACCACGACGTTCCGTGAGGCATTCCATATTGCTGCCTCTGGTCGTCCGGGCCCTGTGCTTATCGATATCCCGTCTGACATTCTGTCTGAGCAAATGACGTTTGAATATCCTGACGAAGTTAGCTTGCCAAGCTATCGTCCCACCTATCGTGGTAATGCGAAGCAAATTCGCGCAGCAGTTTCGCGCATTAAGCGAGCTGAGCGTCCTGTCCTTTATGTTGGCGGTGGCGTTGTATCTTCCGATGCATCTGATGAGCTTGTGAAGTTAGCTGATGCATTGCAAATCCCTGTCATTACTACCCTTATGGGCAAAGGTGCATTCCCGGCATCTAACCCGTTGAACTTCGGTCTAGTGGGTATGCATGGTTCAAAGTACGCAAACCTAGCGCTTAGCGAATGCGATCTGATCATCTGCTGTGGTGCGCGTTTCTCCGATCGTGTGACTGGTAAGGTTTCGCAGTTCGCCCCGTATGCCGAAGTTATTCATATCGATATCGACCCGGCTGAAATCGGTAAAATTCGCGAAGCTCAAATCCCCATTGTTGGCGATTTGAAAGGCGTGCTTGAAGGTATTAACGAAGCTGTTGCGAAAAATGCAACAAAGCCTGTCACAGGGCCTTGGCTTGCTCAAGTAAATGAGTGGAAAGAACGCTTCCCCTTCTATCATTCCGAAATGGGCGAGGTTGCTGGCACTATTGTTCCTGAAACAGTGATGCAGAAGCTCTCTGAAAAGCTTGACCCGCAAAACTCAATCGTTGTTACAGAAGTTGGTCAGCATCAGATGTGGGCGGCCCAGTTTGTTGACCGCGAAAAGCCGCGCACGTTCATTTCCTCTGGTGGCCTTGGCACTATGGGTTTTGGCTTCCCGGCTTCTATTGGTGCGGCATTTGGTTGCCCTCACTCTCAAGTGGTCTGCGTTGCCGGTGACGGATCGTTCCAGATGAACAGCCAAGAAATGGCAACAGCTGCCATCAATAACATCCCGGTTAAAGTGCTTATTCTTGATAACCGCGCCCTTGGCATGGTTCATCAGTGGCAAAAGCTTTTCTATGGAGAACGCTTCTCATCTACCTTGCTTGATGCGAACCCTGACTTCGTAAAGCTTGCAGATGCCTACAGCTGGCAGGCTAAGCGCGTCACACTCCCCGAGGAAGTTGACGCAGCGCTTGACGAAATGCTTGCGGCGACAGGCCCGTACTTGCTTGATGTCGCAATACCTGACGACCAAAACGTTTTCCCCATGGTTGCTCCTGGTTCTGCTATGAAAGACGTGCTGGGCGCCATTGATGTTGCTGTTGGCGCGGTGCGAACCGATATGCCTGGCACCGATGACAAACCTGCAACCGAAAAAAGCCCATGCGCAAAAATTGATGCGCAGTTTGGTGGTCGTTGGGAAAATGGCCCTGATGATAAGGCGCCGCGTGTTGGCGAAGCTGGCGCACAAGAGGAAGGAGAATAGTCATGCAGCATATTCTTTCTGTTCTCGTTGAAAACAAGCCTGGCGTACTTTCGCGAGTCACCGGTTTGGTTTCTCGCCGCGGATTCAACATTGATTCGCTTTCGGTTGGACCTACCGACGATGATTCAATGTCGCGCATTACCATCATTGTCAATGCTGACGAATTAGGCTACGAACAGCTAACCAAGCAGCTTAATAAGTTGATCAGCGTATTTAAGATTACCGACCTCACTGACCAAGAGGCAATTGAGCGCGAACTCGTGCTCATTAAGGTTTCCTGCTCGCCTGAGCGTCGTGGTGAAATTATCGAGATTGCTAACGTGTTCCGCGCAAAAATTGTTGATGTTGCACGTTCAAGCTTGACTATCGAAGCGACCGGAGACGAAAGCAAGCTTAAGGGCATGGAAGACCTGTTGCGTCCCTACGGCATTAAAGAGGTTACGCGCACCGGCAAGATTGCTATGGCACGCGCCTCTAAAGAGGCCTAAACAAAAGAGGCCTAAACAAAATGTGGCGAACCCGCAAGAACTTCAACATCAAAGCAAGTTTTTGCGCAGTTGGTTTTATACTTCAGTAACGTCAGCCAAGAAGAAAGGACATTATCACCATGGCTGTAACGATTTATTACGAAAACGATGTCGATCCGAAGATCATTCAGGGCATGAAGGTTGCCGTCATTGGTTACGGCTCTCAGGGTCATGCTCATGCACTCAACCTTATGGATTCGGGTGTTGATGTGCGCGTTGGTCTGCGCGAAGGCTCTTCAAGCTGGGCTAAGGCTGAAGAAGCAGGCCTTAAGGTTACCACCATGGACAAGGCAGCTGCTGAAGCCGACCTGGTCATGATCCTTGTTCCTGACGAGCTGCAGCCGCAGGTCTACGAGCAGTATGTTGCTCCGAACCTGGTTGCTGGCAACACGCTTGCTTTCGCTCATGGCTTCAACATCCATTATGGCTACATCAAGGCCCCTGAAGACGTCAACGTTATCATGTGCGCTCCGAAGGGCCCGGGTCATATCGTTCGTCGTCAGTACACTGAGGGCTCCGGTGTGCCGGATCTGGCATGTGTTGCTCAGGACGCTACGGGTAACGCTTGGGATATTGCAATGTCGTACTGCTGGGGCGTTGGCGGTGCTCGTTCGGGCATTATCAAGGCTACCTTTGCTCAGGAAACTGAAGAAGACCTCTTCGGTGAGCAGGCTGTGCTGTGCGGCGGTCTGGTCGAGCTTGTGAAGGCCGGCTTCGAAACGCTGACCGAGGCAGGCTATCCGCCCGAGCTTGCATACTTTGAGTGCTATCACGAGATGAAGATGATTGTTGACCTCATGTATGAATCTGGCATCCACTTCATGAACTACTCCATCTCCAACACTGCTGAGTATGGCGAATACTATGCTGGCCCGAAGGTTATCAACGAAGAATCTCGTAAGGCTATGAAGCTTATCCTTGAGCGCATCCAGAATGGCGAATTTGCTAAGGAATTCGTTGCCGACTGCAACAATGGCCACAAGTGGCTGCTTGAGCAGCGTGAAGCTATCAACAACCATGAAATTGAGACCACTGGCGCAAAGATTCGCGAGATGTTCTCTTGGGTCAAGTCTGCTGAATAAATCTTTCGCCTAACGGCAAAGTTATTCTTTCGACTCTGTAGGGCGCTCTGGCATCCGACCTTCGCATTAAAACCGCAGGCCTACGTATTTGTTGTACGTGTGTTCTGCGTCTTTCTGCGAATCTTGGTTACCAGGGCGCCTTTTGTTGTCTTTATCTCGTGCTCTTGTATCTTTGCTGATGAGCATCTGTATTTGCGCTACTAAGATCTATCTATTGAGCCAATTATGCCCGCTTGTGTGTCCGGTGCTTTTTGATACGTAACAATCAGCTTGCTTCTTTACAGATTCAAAAAAGGTAATTTCCAAAAAAAGCCCTGATGCACTGGTAATTTTTGCTCACTGTACTAGAATGAGCAAATACGTTTTAACCGCAAATGAAAGGAACGAAAATGACGCGCAAAATCGCAATTTTCGACACAACGCTTCGCGACGGTGAGCAATCGCCGGGCGCATCTATGAACACCGAGGAGAAGCTCGTTGTCGCGCGTCAGCTACTACGTTTGAATGTTGACGTTATCGAGGCCGGTTTCCCCATTTCAAGCCCGGGCGACTTCGAGTCGGTTCGTCGCATCGCTGAACTTGCCGGCGACGACGCAACGGTTGTTGGTCTTACTCGCGCTGTGCAAAAAGACATCGATCGCGCAGCTGAGGCACTCAAGTATGCTAAACGCCCTCGTATCCACACGGGTATCGGCGTGAGCCCTTCGCATATGCATGACAAACTGCGCATCACCGAAGACCAGTGCATCGAGCGCGCGGTTGCTGCTGTGAAGCATGCGAAGTCCTATGTCGAGGATGTTCAGTTCTATGCTGAAGACGCTGGCCGTGCAGATTACGCCTTCTTGGCTAAGGTTATTCAGGCTGTTATTGACGCTGGTGCTACGGTTGTCAATATCCCCGACACCACCGGTTATAGTCTGCCCGCTGAATTTGGCGAGCGCATTAAGTACCTGATGGAGAACGTCCGCGGTATCGAAAACGCTACCGTTTCTGTGCATTGCCACAACGACCTTGGTATGGCAACGGCTCTTTCGCTTGCTGGCGTTCAGAATGGCGCAACTCAGGTTGAGTGCACCATTAACGGTCTTGGCGAACGTGCGGGCAACACTGCCATGGAAGAAGTCGTCATGGGCATCAAGATGCATGGCGAAGAACTAGACGCTCACACTGAGGTCAACACGCGTGAATTCTTGAAGGCAAGCCGCTTGGTTTCCTCTATTACTGGCATCAATGTGCAGGTCAACAAGGCTATCGTTGGTGCAAACGCTTTCGCGCACTCTTCTGGTATTCACCAGGACGGCGTGCTGAAGAAGCGCGACACCTACGAAATTATCGACCCTGCAGAGGTTGGCGCTGGTCAGTCGCAAATCGTGCTTACTGCACGTAGTGGTCATGCGGCTCTTAAGCATCGCTTGGAAGAACTCGGGTACGAGCTTGATAAAGAACAGCTCGATAAAATGTATGACGCCTTCTTGGATTTGGCTGACAAGAAGAAGGAAGTCTACGACGAAGACCTTGAGTCTCTCATGAACGAAAGTGCCCGTAACGAGTCTGCAACCTACAGCTTAGAGTCTGTTCAGATTTCTTGCGGCTTCCCGCTTACGCCGACTGCTACGGTTACCCTGCGCAACGCTGCAGATCAGGTTGTTACCGCATGTGATTATGGCACTGGTCCGATTGATGCTGTCTATAAGGCTGTCAACAAAATCGTTCAGGTTGACAACGACCTGTCCGAGTTTGCGGTCCAAGCTGTCACGCGTGGTATCGACGCATTAGGCGAAGTAACCATTCGTATCACGGCTCCTGACGGCGAGGTATACACCGGACGTGGTGCCGACGGCGACATTGTTGTTTCTTCGGCTAAAGCCTATCTGAATGCGCTGAATCGTCTTATCAACGACAAGGCTGAGCATCCTAAGAAGAAGTAGTTGCAAAACTATTTTGAGCTTGCAAATACAAGCGCCCGCAGATCAATTCTGCGGGCGCTTTTTCGTTTGACTGCAAGTGCGTTAAGAAACGGATTAACTTGTCTTACAAAGGCTTAGAAGAATAGTCCCTTGATATATTCGATATCCATGGTCTTGTCAATCCAGATTTCTTCACCGATAGCAGCTTGCCACATCATCATGCCAAGACCAGGAACAACGGTGCATCCATGTTCTTTTGCAAGGGTGATCATCTTCGTTTCAAGTGGGTTATAAACCGTGTCTGCAACAATAAGATCAGGGCGCATGAGGCTTTCAGGCAGCGTGCAGCCATCAACATCAGGTGCCATGCCAACACGAGAGGCGTTAATAAACATGACGGATTCACCAACACTCTTAGCGAGGTCAGCTTCATCGGCAAGGTCATGCATGGTTACCTTGGCCCCCGTGCGCTCAGTTAGAGTGGCGCAACGCTGCTCAGCTGCAGCAAAGAAGTCGTCTTTAATGTTGAATACATCGATTTCTGCAACGCCATCAAGTGCCGCCTGAGTAAAGATGGCAGACCCAGCGCCACCTGCGCCGACAAGGGTAATTTTCTTACCCTTAACATCAATACCTTGTTCGGTGACATTGCGCCAGAAACCAGCGCCGTCCGTGTTGTGACCAATAGCGCGTCCCGTGTGCAAATCAACACAGTTAACAGCACCCATCAGTTCAGCAGCTGGTGTCAATTCGTCTAAGTATTGACCAATCAGGGTTTTGTTCGGCATAGAAACGTTGTAGCCCAAAAAGCCCATAGCCTGCATACCCTTATGTGCTGCCTCTAACTCGTCAGGACCAACCTCAAAGCACAGGTAGACAATGTCTTCGCCCATGTGGGCAAACGATGCTGTATGCATCTCCGGTGACATGGAATGCCTGATTGGAGTTGCGACGAGGCCAACAAGTTGGGTATGACCAGTGATGTGGGGGATTTCTTTTAAATCAGCCATGATTACTCCTTCGTAAACAATAACTAGTTCCCTTGTAGCTGCTTTGGTCAGCTACTTAACATATTAAGCTTTTGGTTCTTCGCGTAGCGATTTGTTCCAGGTAAATGTTTTAGCGAATGAAATAAAATTTTCCAAAGCGCGAGATTTGAATGCGCTTGTTTTATACACCATGCATATAGGGTGGAAATCATCCTTGATACCGACGACGCGCTTGGCACAAATTTTGTCTTTAAAAGGAAGAAGGCCAATGGTGTTAAGCGCTAGGCCTACAGATTTCGGCTCAGATTCAACCATCGATGCAAGGGTGATTTCGTCGTTGTAATAGGGACCAACTGTTGAAATGCCATGGGGCTTCAAAACGTTAATTACCTCTGATCCAATAGGCGTTTCCGGTGGGTAGGAATACAGGCGGCCTGCACTAGCCAAGTCTTCAAAAGTGAGTTCCTCTTTGCTTGCCAGCGGGTGTTCGTTAGACATGATGGCAACCAATTGCTGACAAAATACCGGCACAAATGTAAGTTCTGGCTTGCCCTGAACTTCGGCAGCGAATACAACTTCGTAGCGGTCTTTCAGCAGGTCTTCAACGAGCGGAAGCGTCAATCCCTGATACACATTCGTGGTAATGGAGGTGCCAAATTCATTGCGATATGCCGTCATAAGGGCAGGCAGGTAGTCGCCTTGAATGGTGTAAATTGTTCCAATTTCAATACTGCCAGACAAAGAGCCAGCGTGTTCATGAGCAACATCAATGCCTTTATCAAGTGCATTAAGGGCTTCAGTAATATAGGTGTAGAACTCTTTGCCGTAACGCGTGAGTCGAACATTTCGATTCTCTCGTTCGAATAAGGGAATCTCTAATTCGCGTTCTAGCTGGGAAATTGAGTTTGAAAGGGTAGGCTGCGTAATATAGAGCTCTTTGGCTGCCTTCGTGTAATGTTGTACTTCAGCTAACTTTTTAAAGTAGTACAGCTGCGGCAAATTCATGCTCTATAACCTCCATTCAACCACCCAACAAGCAGTATATGAGACGCTTGCTAATAGTGTACCGGTTAAATTTGAAGATTTGTGTACAAAAAAAGGAGCCAATCTGAAGATTGGCTCCTTGAGCGACTCGATATTTATGCCGCGTAGGGCAAATTCGAGAACAAGTGCAACTTAGAAGTTGTACTTGATGTTGCCGCCGTGGTTCTGGCACTCACGAGCGATGGTGATGCGCTGGACGCAGGGAGCGCCCTCTTCAAGCCACATAGCGCGGCAGTCGCGGTACAGACGCTCGGTCGGGCCCAGGGGCTCGTCCTCGAAGTAGCCGTCGCCACCGAAGATCTCGAGCATTTCGTCGGAGACCAGCTTGACGGTGTCGATGGAGAACAGCTTGCAGATAGCAGCCTTCTCGGTGATGAACTCGTTCTTCGGGTCGAGGTCGTAGTCACGAGCGAAGTCGTAGATAGCGCAACGCAGGACATGAATCATCTTCTGCATGTCAGCAATCTTGGACTTGATCATCTGACGGGAAGCAATCGGCTTACCGAAGGTGATGCGCTGGTTAGCGCGAGCCAGGGACAGCTCGAGCATGCGCTGAGACATGCCGAGGTTGGACATGGCGATGTGCACGCGGGAGACGGACAGAGAGTGGATAGCAACATCCATGCCCTGGCCCTCTTCGCCGAGCAGGTAGATGGGGTCGAGGTCCACGTTGGTGAACTTCAGGCCAGCATGGCCAGCGCCACGGCAGCCCATCATGTGGGACATTTCGATGATTTCGAAGCCCGGAGCGTCGTTCGGCACGAAGAATGCGGACAGACGAGAATCCTTGTCGGACTCAGGATCGGTCACAGCGATAACATAGGTGAAGTCAGAGCAGTCAGTGTGAGAGATGAGCCACTTCTCGCCGTTGAGCAGGTAGTGACCGTTCGGCTGCTTGATAGCGGTCGTGTGCAGGTCAGCACCGGTGCCACCAGTCTTCTCAGTGATAGCGAAGTTGCAGTAGATGGTCTTGTCCTGGAACTTGTCCATGTACTTTTCCTTGAGCTCCGGTTTACCGTAGTCATCAAGGATACGCCAGTTCATGTCAGCAGCGTGATGCAGGTGCATGCGCATGCCGCCCGGGCCACGGGAGAACTCTTCCTGCACACGCAGGATCTCGAGCTCGTTCAGGTCCCATCCGCCATACTGAGAGGGCATGTAGAAACGATACAGGTCGTTCTTAATGGCCAAATCGTAGAATTCCTGCGGGAAGGTGTTGGTCACCTCAACTTCCTTCTGGATCTCCTCGAAAGGACCTTCGACCAGTTCGCGAATCTGCTTGAGGTAAGCCTCAAACTGCTCGTCAGTGATCTTGGCATTCGGATTCATCGAAAAACCTCCTCAACGTTTGGTTACTCAAAGCCCCAACAGCTTTGATGAATTCATTATGAGAGCCGCAAACAAGAATTTCCAATTCGACGCGGGTTATAAAAATCGGGGCAATCATAGGCAAATCGAATGATTGCTTGCACAGTTCGTAAAATATGACCTATATATAAGGAAACCCCCGGCATGAAATTGCTGGGGGTTTCGTACTTGCCGTAAGTATTACGGCAATTTTAGCGTTCTATGTCCGACTTATTTGCCCTGAAGAACAGCCAGATCGATAGGACCAGAGACAGAGCCGTCAGCAGCTGCAGCCTTGAAGTCTTCCTCGGTGTAGCCGAGTTCCTTCATGACAGCTTCGGTGTCGCTGCCAAGCTTGCCAGTCGGCTTGAGCGGACGAACTTCTTCGAGCTCGAACTGAACCGGAGCGGTCGGGCACCACTTGCCGCCGTTGGGGTAGGGGACCTGCTGGATGTAGCCGTTGACAAGAGCGTTCTCGTCTTCGTAGATGTCAAGCGGAGTCTGAGCAGGCTCGCAAGGCATATCATTTTCCTTGAACATCTTCAGCAGCTCTTCAAGCGTAAACTGAGCGAAGCCGTCGTCAAGAATCTTGGTGACCTCAGGAGCAAGACCCTTGGCGTTAACAGTGGTGCAAACGCTGTAGTCCGGATGCTCAGCAAGTTCATCGCGGCCGATCAGCTTCATGACGCGCGGCCAATCGCGGTCGTACTCGGGCAGGCACAAAACAACCCACTTTTCGTCCTTAGAACGGAAGACGTTGTTGAGCGGATTGTTAACTTCAAGACGGCTCTTCGGATAGGGGTTGCCGTACTGTGCGGAAACCATACCAGTAGACAGAGCGTAGATGCCAGCGTGCTGCAAAGCGCAGGTGACATAATCGCCCTGGCCGGAAGTTTCACGGCCAACGTAAGCGGCCAAGATGCCGGCAGCCAGGAACAGTGAGCATTGGAAGTCGCCATAGCCATTGGTCGGGATCATCGGGGCGTCACCCTTGTTGACGGTGGTACCGAAAACGCCGCCACGGCCCATGTAGCAGGTTACGTCGAAACCAGCAGCGTCTTTTTCAGGGCCCTGCTTGCCATAGCCCAGGCCATGACCCATGATCAGGCGCGGATACTTAGCATGAAGACTTTCCCAGTCAAGGCCCATCTTTTTAAGGGACTTGGCACGGTTGTTGGTGATGAAGATGTCAGCGTCGGCAAGCAGCTTATGCATAATCTCAAGACCCTTTTCAGACTTGAGGTTCAGCGAAATGAAGCGCTTGTGCATGTTGGACATGTCGAAGCCGAGGTTCTCATCGTCAGATGAAGGCATACCGAAAACAGCAGCCTGATTCACGCGGCCCGGGTCGCCCTTAGCGGCCTCAATTTTGATGACGTCGGCACCCCACTCGCCAAGCACACGACCAGTCGTCGGTGTGGCCAAAAACGTGGTCAGGTCAATTACTTTGACGCCTTCTAGTGGTAACATCGCTACCTCCTTGGTACCCGGTTTGCCCGGGCATCGCTGATTTACATTCCCGAAGCTTTTGGACGGCCTCATAAACTAATGATATGAGACTTTTGTCCACTAACAATTTTGCTCCGAGGCGGGGTAAAACGTCCAATAGTAGGTAGCTATTAAAGTTTTCAAGAACCATAAAAGCAATTAATGAATGCAAAAATTCAACGTCTGACAAACATTGTTGGTAGAATCAAATATGGTTTGCATAAAAAACTAGGACAATTCTTGTTATGTGAGTAATACGGCTCACCTGGTAACAATTTTAGTCATATTGACTTTTGTAGACGGTATTGGAGGGAAGTCGTATGGATTTCGGATTAACCGAAGATTACCGCAAGCTTGTTGCAACGGTTCGTTCGTTTGCTGAAACTCATTTTACGTTTGAAAACGTTACCCAGTGGCGCCATGATGAAGGTTTGCCCGACGAGGTGGTACGCGACTTCGTAAACCTTGACTTCAATGGTTTCGGCGTCATTCATAGGCGTAATCATACTACGTATGATGTGCTAGCTCAGGTTCTTGTGCTTGAAGAACTTGCTCGTGTCAGCGGCACTACGATGCCTTTGATGAATGACATTTTGAATCTGCAAATTTTGGAAGAGTTTGCAGGTACTGGTGAGTCTGAAGCAATGCGTTCCCGCTATCAAACTGAAGGTCGCTTAGCTTTTGCTTTAGCAATTTCTGAACCGCAGTCTGGTTCTGACTTAAAAAGTATGGCTACGGCTACCCGTAAAGTACACGGAAAACTTCTGCTTGATGGCTCAAAAATTTTTGTGAACAACGGTGAATATGCCCCTTATTTGCTGGTGGCGGCTATTGATGCAGATGGCGCTAATAGTAATACCCCCGAGCTTTCACTTTGGCTTGTTCCGCATAACGCACCAGGCGTGGAAGTGTATCCCATCGAGAAAATTGGCCAGTCAATGCTTCCGTTCTCTACAGTGAACTTTAATAATGTAGAGCTTGAGGAAAGCTGGCGTTTGCACGGTAAGCAATCTGGCTTTAAGCAGCTGTTCAAATTCTTCGAGATGGGTCGATTGCTTGCATGTGCAACATCGCTTGGTCTTGCTCAAGCGGCTATGGAGGACGCGTTGGCGTTTGCTGAAGACAGACGTGCATTTAAACAGCCTATTACTGATTTTCAGTTGGTTCAGGAAATGATCGTAGATATGGAACTTAAGCTGCAAAACATGCGTATGTCTGTTTATCGCACTGCGTGGCTGATGGATTCTGAAGCTTTAGAGCATGAGGTTCGTATGGCGGTTGCCCTTGCAAAACGTTATGTTCCAAGGGCGGCAACCGAGGTTGCATCTGATGCAATGCAAATTATGGGAGGCCGGGGTTACACATGCTCTCAGCGTGTTGCTTCAATTTGGGAAGACTGCCGAGGCTTTCAAATTGCCGAAGGCACTGATCAAATTATGGTTCATATTGCTGCGCCAATGGTATTAGAACAGTACAGGAATCGTCGTGAAGGTAACTAAGCGCTTCTAATAGCCTAACTAGAATTCCTATTTCGCTTTAAGGCGCTTGGCTTTATGCCGGCGCCTTTTAGTTTATGAGGCTAAATAACACCTGGATGGTTTTAGCTTGCGCGTAAGCGCTATTTGTATACCAGTGCCAGTAAGGACTTATTTATGTTGTGCGCTATTGCCCTATAGTCCGTTTCTTTTGTCATTGTGTATGGAATTAAGAAAGCCCCCGGGAAACCGGGGGCTTTCGTTGAGCAAAGGGTTATAACGCAGGGCTGCGTGAGTACTGTGAAGAACTAGTCCTTCTGGGGCTGCATTGCGCTGTAGCCGAACTGCTTCTTGTACTGGACGCAAACAAATGCAGCCATGAGTACGGAGAGCAGAGAGGCGACGAGCAGCAGGATCATCATGATCCAGACAGCATTGGTTTCGCCAGTAGCGGTGGTCATTGCAGACACGATGAAGGGCAGGAACACCGAAGCGAAGCCCATGAACGTGTAGTACATACCAACGTTACGACCACGCGGGCCAGGGCACATCTGCTGACGCAGCGTAACGCCGGTCTGCAGCATGCCGCCAGCAGCGGAGAAGCCGAGTACTGCGATACCGAAGTAAACAGCACCAGCGCCGAGGTTGAGCGGCAGAGCGATGATAACAACAGCCAGAGCCAAAGAAGCCAGGATGCCGTCAATCAGGATAACCTTAATGGGAGTCCAACGAAGCTTGCCCATCATGACTGCCCAGAACAGAACAGCGATGATAGAACCAGCGGTGTAAATGGACGTCAGACCTGCTGCTGCAACTGCGTCAAGGCCGAGGTTGTTCTGACCAAATGCCTTGGTGTACTGCTGAGCACCATACATGATGAACATGATTACGAAGCCGAAGAACAGC